>JBLIRI010000017.1:0-30534 GCA_049472235.1 Thermoplasmatota archaeon
GAGGTCCCTGAAGGTGAGACCGTTGATTTTTCGGTCCGCATAAGACAGAAAGAAGGGCTTTCTAGAGTTGGATATATCGAATTGAGCGCAAAATGCGATATACATTCCGATGAAGAACCCTGGACGTATTCACTTTACCTGAGAAGCAATCCAACCCTGGCTTCCATCATTGATGAGTTCTGGTCCTATCCTCTTGTTCTCGGTCTTTCTGCCGTGATCATCATGACAGTTGTCATTGTGGCAGGTATCAGATTCGCCCTCAAACGTAAAAGCAGGTAGATCGAAGGATCGGTCAGATGAAAATCTATCCCGAGGAAAAAAAGACCAATAACAATATAGCCGACAAGCCGGATAGATGATACCAGCCACACTCCAGGCTGGGATATATTATGGTGAAGGTAGAGGAAGAGGTCATATCGACCATAAAGCTTGATGAGATAACCGCCGATATCGTGAAAGCATACCTGCAGTATTCGAAGGAGATAGTGCTCAGCATCCTTGAAAAGCAGAGCTACAACACCCCCTTCAAGGACCTCAACGACAGCATAGTCATCAAACCGGAAGAGCTTGTTGAGCTGATAGACACGGTTCAGAGCGCTCTCCTGTCTGCAAAGGATTAGAACAAAGGTCGCCTGATAGGGCCGAAGGACTGCCCGTTCGCATCTTCTATTTCGAGGGGTCCATGACCCTTCCCATGAACAGTATGAGCCCCGTCTCCCGGTCCTGTATCATGTACATGAACGGTCTGTTCGCATCGAATGAGGATGCCATTCCAGCGTCGGCAATTATGGCTGTTGCAGCCGCGGCTGTCGTTCCCTTCTCGTCTACCTTTATGTAGGCCTTGTGGTAGCCTTCTCCTATGTACATTCCCACGTCATCGGTGATCCCCGAGAGATCGGCTTCGAAGGGATCGAAGGCCTTGACGACCCCGAGGTCACCGAGCTTGTTCTCAAGGGTGAACTCCGTCTCGAACTCCCACTTGGGGAGGCTTACCGGTATTTCCCTGGGTTCGAGCCCCTGGTTGATATCATCCAGTCTGTCGGCGGACATACCCTTCTCAAGATCGAAGATCCTTTCGGGGGCCGCCGTTTCCCACCATTCTCCATCAACGGGAAGCATCAGGAGCATGGAGATGGACCTTCCCTTGTACATGAGCTCAAGGGCATGGACCTCATCGTCCATGTACTCGGGGAACTCCACGGTCTTCCTGAGGTCCTCCTGGTCGAGATGCATCTTGGGGACGGAAACGGTCTCGTTATCCAGTATGTGAAAGGTCCTGTCCCTTGTATCATCCTTGTCGAAGGCCGTCTCCCATTCCCCCGAGAAATAGATGGCATTGACTATTGCCATCACGGTCGACGGGTCAAGAGAGCCCGGACCGAGCAGGTCCTTGATCCTGTCCCTGGTCTGCTCCTCCACCCAATCGTTTATCGCCTTTCTGGTCCCTTCCGGGTCGCCGCTTATGTCCCTGCTTTCGATCTCCGCAAAATAATAGTCGTTCACATTTGTCATGAACTCGTCCTTGACGGTCATACCTTCCTGTGACCAGAGCTTGTTCGCCAGGCTGACCTCGACCCGCCCCTTCCTGTCGTTCAGGTCGTTCTGGACCGATGCGAAGGACCCTTTCCTTGTCTGGTTGTCATCGATGAAATGAAGGGCTTCCTTCAACTCGTCCCATGTTTCCCCACGGGCCCCCTCGCATACCATTGACAGAGCTATGTAGATGCTGAATGGGGAGAATATTATGTTCTCGGTGCTGTTGCGGGCAAGCTCCAGATAGAGGTCGACGGCAAACTGGTTGTGGGCCCGAACCACTTCATCCATGCCTTCGTAGGTGGACCCTAGCTCGACAAGTTCCTTGTCGCTGATGTTCAGGGGGTACAGAGGCTCCCAGTCGTGGATGAACAGAAAATAGACCCCGAGGGAGCCAAGCAGGATCAAGATAACGGCTGCGGACACTATAACGAGCTTTGTCCTTCTCTCCATTGTATTCCTCCCGCAATGTGATGATGCCACACGGTACCGGTCCGGATATTAAAGGTCCCTCTACATCTAGATATTGGACCGAAGATGAAAACCAGGGCAGGTCCTATCCGACGAACTTGGGCCTCTTCGAGACCATCACCGGCATTCCGAGGGTCTCCCGGGGCATGTCCCCCTGTTTTTCCGCAAGCTCGCTGGCTAGGTCCCCGAGAGGTATCTCTACCTGGGGTTTCCCCGCCACCCTCTTTCTCACGGTGAGGACACCGGAGGTGGCTTCCTTCTCCCCGATAACGGCGATGTAGGGGATCCACTCCTTCTCCGCATCGCGGATCTTCCGGCCAACGGTCCTGTCGGAATCCTCGATATCGACGCGGACATCCGGAAGCTTCTCCACTATCTCCCTGCAGAGCCCGATGAATTCCTCCGACACCGGTATCAACCTGAGCTGGGTGGGGGACAGCCAGTAAGGCAGTACAGCAGGCTCCCCTTTGAGAGAATCCAGATGGGCCTTCTCGAGAAGGGCGTAGATCTTCCTCTCGATGGCACCGGAAGGCGACAGATGAAGGATGAACGGATGCTGGGGCTCCCCGTCCTTGTCGGTGTAGGTGATGTCGTACCTCTTCCCGTTCTCGATATCGATCTGATCGGTTGTAAGTGCCGAGGCCTTGCCCATGGCATCCACGAAATTGAACTCGTACTTCAGGAGGAAATAGAAGAAGCGCTCCCTCCACATCTCGACGACGATGGGCTGGCCGTATTCCCTTGCCATGTTGTGGACGAAATCCTTATGCTCCTCGTAGAAGTCCCTGGTGACCCTGACGGCCATCTGGAGCTCCTCGGGCATCTTGAAACCGGTCTCGCTGAGAATGCTTATGGCAAGGTGGAACCGTGTCATCATTTCCTCCTTGGCCTGGTCCATGCCTGCGCACAGGGCGTGGCAATCTGGCATGGTGAAGGCCCGGAGCCTCCTCAGGCCGGAGAGCTCGCCCCTCTGCTCCACCCTGAAGCTGTATCTGGTCAGCTCATAAAGCCTAAGCGGCATCTGCTTGTATGACAGTGTGGCGTCATGGGCCATCAGGAACTGTCCGAAACATGCGGCGAAGCGGAGGAATACCCTTTTGTCGGGAGTATCGATGGTGTACTGCCTTGCCGGGAACCTGTGGAGGTAGGATTTCAGAGAGGGGTGCTCGAAGTCGTACATTATAGGGCTCTCGATCTCCATCCCGCCGTAGTCTTTCACCCTTCTCGTCACGTATCTCTCGAGAAGGGATTTCACCAGCCTTCCCTTCGGGTAGAAACGGAGGTTCCCGGGATCGGACCCCGGTTCATAATCGGCGAGCTCGAGGGCCCTCATGGACCTCACGTGGGGAGGCTCCTCGGTCACCGCCCTGGATTTCGAGATCTCGTAATGGAGGAACTTCTCGAGGTTCTCGTTCCCGGAGAGGTCATAGCCTTCGATCCTCCCGTCCACCTCCTTCACGGGGTGGAGTCCGCCCCCGGTATCGAGAACGAACCATTCGGACCTTGTCTCCTTCTCGGCCTTCAGGGCCTTGGATTCCTCCACTTTTTTCTTCCCCTCGACCCATGGCCTGATCTCCCTTGAAAGCTCGGAAAGGGGGTGGCCCTTGCAGCTGATGTCGAAGGCCTTGTACCAGCCGAAGGGGGACCTCTTCACCTCGAATCCATCCTCTCTGACCCTCAGCTCGAGTCCCTTGAGGACATCGACCGCGTCGGAGGGTTTTCCCAGGTCGGAACTGAGATGCGCATAGGGGTAGAGCATTATCCTCTCGGTCTTGACGCTTCCAGCTGTTTCCCTGATGACGGAGGCGGCCTGCTCCAGGACCTCATCCAGGAACTCACGGTCCCTGGACTCGACCGTGCAGAACACCGTGAGGCACTCCTCCATCCTGTCCCCGGTCATTTCGGTTTCCTCGGCCAGGTTCTTTATGGCCTTGGTAACGCTGTATTCCATGTGGTCCGAGTGGATGAGGAGCACCTTCATGATATCCCTGCCTGCTTTCGGTCAGGTGAAAAATCTACTTAACTCTATCGAATACCGGGTGATGTTCCAGGGTCCTGATGGGCCGAATGGTTCGAATAACACGGGAACAGGGTCAATTTGGTATGAATGTATCGCAGTATCTCCTGCTCACCTCGATGAGGAACTCCGCAGAGACCACCTGCCCCTCGTTGTACCATTTCTGGGCCTGGGTATACAGCGAAAGAGGTTCTGATATGTCGACCCCCTCCTCCTTCCTCTTGTATATCTCGAACTTGATATCATTGAGCTCGGTGCCCACGTTCTCCTTCTTCTCTTCTGTCGTTATCACATCTGTCAGTTTGGACTCGATACCCCTGTAGTGTTCCAGGGCCTTGTGGAAGCTCCCTAGCTCGGCAAGCTTCCGGAGGACCGGGACCTGCTTCCTTCGGATGTAATAAACGATGGGCTCGTCCTTGTGCCTGTCCATAACCACTTCAAGGGAGTCCCTGTAGACATTTATGAAGTCCCTGATATATTCCATCTTGTCCAGATAGGACTTCTTCATTTCGTTGTTGGTCTCCTCCATGAGGGAGAGGCCCTCCTGGAACTTCCCTTCCTTGAGAAGGGTCCTGGCCTTCCTGAGCTTCCTGTCATGGTCGGTCGTCTCGATGTTGAGTGCCTGGAGCTTCGCGGTCATCAATCTTCCCTCGACCACGGACCTGGCGATGTGTCTGGTCCGGTCCACTCCGGCTGTCTTGAGCTTGGACGTAAGCTTCTCGAGTAGTTCCTGGCCTTCCGTTCTGAACTTGTTCATATCCCCGGACCTGGAGGCTTCAATTACTATCTCGTAGGACCTTCTGAACTGGTCCGGATCTTCGAGCTCGTCAACCCCCCCCATGAGTCCCTCGAGCTCGTCCAGCAGTTTTCTGGTGTCGCTGTCGCGCTCCACTTCCTCGAAGTGGTCGAGCTCGTGCTCGATCTCCTGGCCGACGACAAGGATGTCGTCGTAACGCTCCTCTTTGAAGTATTTCTTGATATAATCGAACTTCTTGTTGACGGTATCGATCTCTGGCCCCTTGAGATCGAGACGCTCTATCCTGTTGACCAGCTTGATCTCCATCTCCCTAGCAGTCACGTATTTTCTTGATCTCTCCCTCAGCTCCTCGATGGACCCCTTGATGCGGTCGAAGATCTTCTCGGCATTCTGGACGTCCCTTCTGTCGATGAACGTTTCGGCGGAGTGGATCGCCTCCATCATGTGATCGAACTCGAGCGATGGCAGGTTGAGCTCCTTCAATTGCCTAAGCTCCCTTTTCAGGTCCTCCGCGGTCTTCCTGAGCGGCCCCCCTTTATCGCCCCTTGCGTCAAGTATCGTGTTCAGAACCTTCTTGGTGAGCAGGGTCGCCCTCTCGAACTCGTTGGTCAGGTATGCTTTCATCGCCCTATCTAGGGTGGTTCGAAGCTCCTCCACCGTCTCCTGGTCCTTTGCCCCTTCCTTCTTGGAGAACTCCTCCAGCATCTCCTTCGTCTGGTAGAGGTCGGTCTGGATGCGGTTATCTATGCTGTCAGCCATCAGGTTCTTGATGACCTCCAGGGCCTCGAGCGCGACCTCGTAGGACTTGTGGAACCTCTTCTCCTTGTAGAGGTCCATAGATCTAACGTGCTGGACCTTGATCCTTTTCAATTCATTATCTTCAATATTTGATGAAGTGATGAGGGATTCCAGCTGCTTCAGAGCTGAAGCGGCCTTTTTCTGGAGGATGCCGATCTCGTCCGCAAGGTCGGGATCGAGGACCTTGGTCTCCTCCGTCCCGTCGATGGAGGTGGGCCTTACCGCCTTCCCATCGCGCACGTATCTGTCATCGGGGACCTCGATGTCAAGGATGTCCGCCAGTGGTATGAACTCCTTCTGGAACAGAGAGGAACCGCCGCCTATGCTGGCGGATACCAGGAAGAGGTTCCGCGCCTTATCCATCTCCTCCTTCTCTATCTTGATCATGACGAGCTTGAGCATCTTCTTGAGTATCGTGTCGACCTCGGAGCCGTAGGCGTCAAGGAAATCTCCCTTGTAGTCGAACTTGATCTCCCCTTTCTTGATCTGTTCGTAGGGTGATTCAGCCGGGAGGTAGACCTGTCCGATCTCCGATCCGCCCGGGGCAGGTATCTGACCCGGAGGCAAGTCCTCCTCCTCCTCACCGGGTGTCGGTTCCCCGATCTCGGAAGGGGCCGGTTCCACCGGTTCCTTCTCCGCCGGGACGGTCTCCTTCTCCCTGGTCTCTTCAGTTTCGGGAGTGATCTCCTCATCGGGGACCTCTTCCTTCCTGTCATCATCCTGTTTGTAGGCAAGGTCCTCGATCGCGGACCTTTCGATCTTCTCGATCCGGTCAACAGAATCCACGACCGAACCGACCCTCTCTTCGAATGATTCGAAATCGCTGTCAAGTTCCTTTTCCAGGTCTCCAGCGTCCTGGATCTTCTTCATCAGTTTCTCGAAAAGTTCTTTTTCGTCCTCGTCGAAGACCTCGATCCTCTCCTCATCCTGAGGTGCTGATCCCTCGGAGGGCCCCCCCTCCGGCTCCTCTGTTCCGACCTCCTTCTTTTCCTTGCTTCCTTCCTCTTCGGTCAATCCACTCACCCACCGGTTACCCTGGAACGAGCTCTTATCACATTTCCCCTACATAGGTTATATTCTTTTCCTTATAAAGTTTGATTCAATGAACTATGGAGCCGTCTTGGAACCGTTATCGGCCACGACAAGATGTTTGAGCTTCTCGGGACTGACGAATATCACCTTTCGGGTGAACCGACCGAGTTCCTTCCCCCTCTCGAAAAGCGTTATCTCTCCGCTGTGTGAGAGCGATACCGCAACGGTCTTCGTCCTTTCCGTAATGTACCTGGAAGCCCTGGCTCTGGTGCCCGTGCCTGTCCGGTCGATACTCCTTTCAACGGGGGCGTTCGCTTCACAGTCATTTTCGCCATTCACATGGATCATTCGACCGGCATAATGAGCATACCCCCTGTGGTCCAGGATGAAGGCGCCGTCGAGCTGACAGAACGATTCGAAGGTTGCCCTCTGCTTATCATCCATTATGTTGATGTCCCTCCACCCCCTGAAGGGATTGATGATCATCTGGCTGGTGTGCCGTCGGAGACCTTCGATGTCCCCTATCAAAAATATCGCGCCGACCGGTTTCCCCTCGTACCCCTTCAGGGAAAGGCCTATGAGGATCTCAAGGGTCCGCTCGAGGACAGCCTTTTTACCCCCCTTCGCCGACATGACCCTGTCGAGGATCGTGTCCATGTCGCCCTCCATGCATAACATCTGGATCTGGGCGTTCCCGGGAGGTTTCGGGTCGAACCCCTTATTTACAGCCTGCAACCCCTTTTGCGACATGGCAACAGCTCCGTGATATGTGATGAACGATATAAAGAGTGGGGACGAGAGCCAGATCCCATCTTCCGGCTCCCGTGTCCCCCTACCAATTTTTTTTAAATGTCCCCATCCTCGAGGATGAGGTCCATGTCGATCCTGTCTGCAGGATCGTCACGGTCTTTTGCGGTCGTCGGACCCAGGTCCACACCTCTGGCGAGATGGTCCTCTACGATCATTTCCTTCGCTCGGGATACGACTTTGTCGTACTCCTCCTTCAGGAAATGGCCGAAAGCGATGTGAAAGGCATCTTCGTTCGACCTCACAACACCCAAACCCCTCAATTTGTTGATCGCCCGGAACTCTAGCGGTGTCATTTCGAACCTGATGGTCCTGGGGTCATTGTCCTGCCGTCCCCCGATGTGACTGATGACTGCTTTTCTGATATAGCTGCTGACCGCAAGCCCCTCGGAATCCGCTTCGGTTTGGATCCTCTCGAGAAGCCTGGGTTCGATCTTCATTGTTATCTTGCTGGTCATCTTTGGCATGGCTTCACCCTTTGGTGGCCTGTTATGGAAACGGGCCGTTAGACCCCCCACGGTGCATCCCATATTCCTTAGCGAACAAAGTCTAGGTAAGACAATGTCTGACCTCAGTAACAACCATATGATAGATAAAAGTTCCCCGTTCCTTTATAAACAGGGTCCCCGAAAGTATTGATGGTACTAAAAAGTCCGACCAATGTAAGGCCACTAGGAAATCAAATGACCGATGTCATCGTTTGATGAACATATGGTATTTTATCGAGGTGTCTTCCATCTCCATGATTATCCTCTTGGAGAGGAGCTTCTCCGGTTGATGGATGGTGTTGATCCTTTCCATGAGCTCGTTGAAGCTCGAGAAAGGTTTCTTCTTTCTCTCCTCGATTATATGCCACATGGTCTTCTTTCCGAGCCCGGGAAGAAGCTCGAGCATGTGAAGGCGCGTCGATATTGCCTGTGCCTCGTTGAAGAACCTTATGAACCTGTCCTCGTTCAATTTGATTATCTCTTCAAGGATGAAGGGCAGCTCGGACTGTGCGGCCGCGGTAAGGTCAGAATAATTTATCCTTCTCTTCACATGCTGGATCTTGTGGCGGTCATCCATCTCCTTACCGATGTAGACCCTCTCTCCAATGTTCATGATGGCTCCGGGTCTTGGTGAAAGCTCGAGAAGCTTGAACTCGAACTCCCCGAGGCCGAAGGCCACGGGTTCTCTCTTGAAGGTCTTTCTATCCGGATGGCCTTGTGGAAGAAAGTCCAGAATGTATGCATAGTCCTCCAAGAGCGTCCCTCCTTGACATAGAAGTTCAAATCCTATAGGATTCGATAATATCCAATATCTGCTTTAATTCTTCCGGGGTAAGGGTGAACCTGTCCTTAGCAAAAACCGGTCTTAGCTCCGTCTCGTCCCTGGGCATCAGTTCCGCGATCTTGAATGCATGGACCTCGGTGACCCTCTCGATCTTCGTGAGATCGGTGACCATCTTTGAGGCCTTCTTATCGTCGATCCTCTGAAAGTTCGACACGTGTTCAACGGTCGCTCTCTTCTCGAAGCTGAGCGCTTCAAGAGGGTCCATGTCCTCTTCCTCCCCCCCGGTCACCTCGCTGCCTTCGGGTGAGAACTTCCTGGGGGACAATCCATCATCCTCCGGTCCGGTATAGATGACGCTCGGTTTGCTCAGGGCATCTTCCATTACCTTTTTGACCTCGGAATGGGTCAGGAGTCTCTCGTTCTCTTCTTCAGCCGACATTTCCATGCCTCGATATGTTTTTGAATAAAGTCAGGGAAAACCCGGATTTCAGGTTAAGAAGCAAGTCGATATTAAATACTTTGCCAGTTATGAAAACCACAGGGGTCGGTCCTACTTGATCTTTTTCAGGTGCTCCGGTCTGATGATCAGGTCCTTATGGCTCCTTTCCATCTCGATCCGGACCACGAAGGAATCTCCTTTCCTGTCGATCACTGTACCGACGCGACCCTGGTATCTTCGATGGGGCTGTCCCTTCTGGCTCGAAGGCTCTATGACGATGTTGGCCTTTTCCCCTATCTCGAACTCCTTGACGAAGGCCGTGACCGGGGGCATTCCTCGGTCCCTGGGCCTCTTCTTCAGGATATTTCGGGTCTTGACCATCGTTCCCTTGGATCTCTTAACCATCTTGTTCACCCCCGGTCCATCACGGACCTTTCTCCATCCAGCACACCCAGGACATCGAGCGTCTCGACCTTCACTGACAAGCCCAGGAGGGAGGCGAGTGAGGGGGTGGTTCTCCCCTCGTCGCCATGGAAGAGCTCCTTTATGTAGAGCCCTCCGTCGGTCAGAAGGTCCACCGTTATCGCCCCTTCTCGATCGATGTTCGCAGAGGCGCTGTGTACCCTTCTTACCCTAACCTTGTCAGCCCTTCGGTGGGATACCCGCCAAGGGGTCCGCTGGTTGATGGGACTTTGGGCAAGTAAAGAAATATTGTATTTAAGTGTTTCTTCATCGACCTCTCCCTCGACCAGGATTCTGGCCCTGTATCTCTTGAGTGAGGTCCCATCCTTGACGTCAGCGATCTCGCTCCTTTCGGAGGTTTCAAGGTCCATCACCTCGACCTTTCCGCTGCCATGGTCATTGATCTTCATCGTCTCCTCTGCCAGGTCGAGCGACCTTCTTTTCGGCGAGGTTATCTCGAGAACGAAGGGTCTTCCGCTCCCAAGGGTCAGTACGTCAACATCCTCCCTCCCCATTCCATGGAGCTTGAAATCCGTCCCATCCAGGGTCTTCCTGACGGGCTCGCCGATGATCTCCTCGACGGATGTCTCGTACATCTTTCCCTTTCCTCCGCATCTCGAGCATCCTTTTCCCCGACAGCTCTTGCATATCCATCTCGTCTGGGGGATCCCTCTTTCGAGTTTCCTGTATCTCCCTCTGATGAAGACTGGTTTGATGGATACCTTCACGGTCTTGAAGAGCGGGTCCACCAGGAAGGTCACCTCGGGATTGCTGCGGTCGAATTCCTTTTCCGGGGCAATATCCGAATACGCCTTGCCTATTTCCCGGTTCAGCTCCTCCTTGAGCGTCTCCGCTGAGGTCGGACCGCACCTTTCCCAAAGCACCCTCTCCCTTTCCAGGGACCCGGGATCCATCCTGCATCCTATCATGAAGGATGAGAACTCCTGGGATCGTGATGCCTCAAGGACGGCGGCGGCCATCTCGTCCACCGAATCGAACACATCTTGACACAGCCAGCAACCCGATCCCCTGGTGTCGTTCTCGAGATAATCGCTCAGTGACATGGTCCCTGTCCGGTTCCAGCCATCATCCTCTTCGACACTCCCCTGGGACTTTTCCTCAACCTGCTTTGACCGATGGACCGGAAGCCTACCGGATATCGCAAGGTCCTTCTTTCCCTCGACGCTGCTCAGCAGCTCATAGGACAGTGCAAGCATGATCCTTGCAGCCCTGCCTCTTTCAAGATTGGTAAGACCGAACCCCGACTTCCCGAAGAGACGCCCCAGGCATCTGTCGCAAAGGTCGTGCTCCAGTGCCTGGGATGCGGTGCTCAGTATATCCGCTCCGTTCTTCAACATCCATTCATTTTCTTCCATTAAACCGGCACCTGTCCTTCCTTGAAGTGTAGGAGCGATATAATGATTGCTTATTTATCACAATACGAACAGAACAAGGAATCCAAGCTGCATACCCATGAGCATGAGATACATCTGTTTCCATGCAGGTGAGTTCTCGAAATGCTCATCCTCCTTGTCCCCTTCCTTGTACAAAAGGTAGACAACGAGCAGGGACCAGACAAGGAACAGCATTGCCATTGCCAGGGTGTATTTCGGAAGCAGGTCCAGGTACCAGTAGACACCCATCAGGAAGAAAGGCACCACGAAGAAGGGGGTTGATAATGCGATAGCTTTCTTCTTCCCGTAATGGACCGGAAGCGTCCGCATTCCAAAACGGTCATCACCGGGGATATCGGTAATGTCCTTTGTCGTGGTGGATCCGATGAGGAACACGGCGATTATCGATCCTATCAGCCACGGGATGGGATCGAGGATATCCCCGGTGATGGTCCATGCCGCCACGATTCCGAGCATTCCTCTCGGCACGGCAACGGAGATGTTCGATATCCAGAGCCTCTTCTTGAATCTGAAGGGAGGTACCGAATATGCTATGGTGAACAGGATAAGGACGGATACAAGGAGCAGAAAGTAGCGGTTGACCATGGCGGCACGCCATAGAGCGATCCCGTAAAGAAGGACGGATATGAATATTCCTTCCTTCGGGCTGACAATGCCCATGGGTATGGGCCTGTAGGCCTTGTTGATGACATCGATATCCCTGTCGTAAACCTGATTGAGAGTATTGGATGCCGCATTCAGGAAGACCAGGGCAGTTACCCCGGATAGAATTGTGAGCATCGGAAAGCCGGGTACGTGAAGAAATGGCCATTCAAGGGAAAAATATGGGGTCGACAGATCACCCTGGACCAGGAGGGCCATGAGTGCTCCGGTGATCCCGCCTATGGCAGGTGCCAGGAGTGTGAAGGGTCTGACAAGGTCGATGAAGGCCCTGAAACGTTTTGGGGCGAACTCTGCCTTGTCAGGGGAGTCCTTCATGAACAGTTTGGCACACAATGTCTTACCCGGTGATGTCAGGCCGTATATGGATATAAGGTTTATCGGCCTCAAATGAAAAAGCGGTAGGATATACCAGCCCTGGTCCCCTATATGGAACATTTTGATGCTTCTTTCATGGTCCCATCCGAGATCACCCTTTTAAACAGGAAAAAAAACAGGAAAAAAAACCCCCATGAACCAAAGGTTCACAGCAAAGTATGAAAATTACAAGCGAGTTGGTATGAAAAACTAATGTTCTCTTTCTGCTCAATTTTCATACCAAAGACGATATAGAATGGTCCCGTTGGAAGATGGAATGGGCATAGTATTCGAATACAAGGGGGTCCGCTATACCGAAAGCGAGGAAGTCTATCCGGTACGCGAGGACACCTTGTTCCTCGTCGGCTTGGTCGAGGACCGGCTGAGAGGCGCAAATGGATGGATGCTTGAAATGGGTGCGGGGACGGGGCTGGCGTCCCTTGTGGCGGCCTCGATGGGATGGAACGTGTCATCCGTTGACAGGGAGCCATCGTCGCTCTCTCTACTGAGATATAATCTGTCGTTGAACGATCTTTCCTCCGAGCTGTATCTGAGCGATCTCTTCGAGGGACTGCCGGGAAGGTTCCTCTCCACATTCGATCTTATCATCTTCAATCCACCATATCTCAGGGCAAATGGAGAGGAAGTGGATCGTCGCGCCGACCTGGCACTGGTTGGGGGCAAAGATGGAACATTCGTTGCTGAAAGGTTCCTAAGGAAATGCCGGCCTTTCCTGGCGGATGAGGGAAGGATCATCATCCTCGGATACAGCGGATGGGAAATCGAAGGACTTATCGAAAGCTGCGCCCTCGCCATTGTTGACGGGCCGCCTGTCGAAAAGGATATCGATGGCGAGATCTTGAGGGCCTACATTCTTGAAGGCCGGTCCTGAAGCATCATCTTCAAGAATCATTATATCGTAGAGAGTTCAATCAGATGAAAAAGTGTGGAACATGAAGATAATCAAGCTTGGGGGTTCATTGATCACGTACAAGGGGTCCGATACGGGCCCGCCCTACCGCTGGAACGAAACGAACGTTCGGTACAGGATCAAGGAGGCCGTTATCCGCGAGACCGCCCGGGTCATATCACCTCATTCGAAGGAGGGCATCGTCCTGATCCATGGCGGCGGTACCCACGGACATCGTACGGTCAAAAGATGGGAAAAAGGGGTTGTGAAAGGCGGGGAGGCAAAAAGGATCTGGGAGGTAAAATGGAGGATGCTTCAGCTCACCGAGACCGTGGTGAGAACGCTGGGTGAGGAAGGGATCAACGCGGTCGCAGTTTCGCCTTCCGATGTCATCAGGCTTTCCGGAAGGTCCATAAGTTCTTTCGACGATTCGGCGGTTCGCGAGGTCCTTAGGGCCGGATGTGTTCCCGTTCTCAGGGGAGACCTGGTGCCGGATGACCAGACCGGAGGATGGTCGGTGGTATCCGGCGATGAGATCATGGTTGAGCTGGTCCGTAAAGGGATCCACGGCTCCCTGCCCGCAGCATCGGCCGCGATAATGTGTCTTGATATCGAGGGGTTCTACAGGAACCTCGGAGGGTCCGACCAGGAGCTTCTTGCGGAGATCGGACCGGATGACTTTCATAGAAGCCTGCCCGGATGGAGGTTTAAGATATCTTCCGGGGAGGAAAAGGGGGACGTGAGCGGAGGGGTCCTGAGGAAGGTCGAGGCCTGCCACCGGATCGCAGCGATGCAGTGCAATGCCTGGATGACCGGGGGCAGGATAAAAGGATCCCTGGACAGGATACTGAACGGGGAAAGGTCGGGGACATTGTTCCGGGCGTTCCAGGGGCCTCAGGAGTGCATCCTTGGAAAATGCCTGATCTCCAGCGAGGTGAAGGAATGAGCATCGATAACAGGAAGAACGATCACATCGATATCTGCCTGGAAAAGGCCGTCAGGACAACCCGCGATCACTGGGATGATGTTCATCTTGTCCACCAGGCTGTACCTTCAAGCGACCTGGATGAGGTCGACCTGGGGATCTCATTCCTGGAGAAGAAGCTTGCGGCCCCTCTGATCATATCGGCCATGACCGGCGGGAGCAGGAAGGCCCTTGAATACAACAGAATGCTCGCAAGGGCAGCCTCGGAATTCCAGATCGGGTTCGGAGTGGGGTCCCAGAGGTCCGGTCTCGAGAGGTCCGAATTCAGGGAGTCCTACAGCCTGGTCAAGGAGTATGATATTCCGCTGGTATTGGCGAACCTTGGCGCCCCGCAGTTCTCGAGAAGACCGGGGGGACAGGACCCCCAGTACTCGATCGAGGAGGCCTTAAAGGCGATCGATATGGTGAACGGTGATGCGATATGCATTCACCTCAACTACCTGCAGGAGGTCGTTCAGCCGGAGGGTGAAACGAATGCGTCCGGTCTTATCGACAACCTGTCGAGGATATCCACCGAGGTAAAGGTCATCGCAAAGGAGACAGGGGCCGGAATATCCCGGGATGCTGCGCTCCTGCTGAAAGAGGCTGGTGTTGCGGGGATAGACGTCGGGGGGGCTTCCGGCACATCGTTCGCGGCTGTGGAATCATACCGGGAAGGCGGCGGGGATGGCCCCGGAAGGGCGTCAAGGATGGGGAGGACCTACTGGGATTGGGGCATTCCAACGCCAGCATCCGTAAAGCTGGCCAGGGTTGGCCTCCCTCTGATCGCCACCGGTGGACTGAGGAACGGCCAGGATGTGGTCAAGGCGATCTCGGTGGGGGCCGACATCGGAGGCATGGCATGGCCGCTGCTGGTCGCCGCATCGAGAGGCTACAGGGAACTTGAAATCGAAATCGCTCATATCATGGATGAGATAAGGGCGGGTCTTTTCCTTACGGGATGCAGGTCCGTGTCCGGAGTCTCGAAACCGAAACATGTCATCACAGGCTGGACCCGGGAATATATCGATTCGATAGCATTGCTGTAGGGAAGATCATGCAATATTTTTCTGAATACGGTAGATTTTAGAGGAAACATATAAAAAACCGCCCTCGGAATATTATGTTGTAGAGAAAGGAATTCCATAATGGAACAGGGATGCACAATGGGTCTCCTGGACTGGTTCAAGATAGGACGAAAGGGAAAGAAGGCCAAGAAAAAGGCCCCTTCAGTGGAAACGCCGTCCTTACCTGAACATCCTTCCGGGGCCCCTTCCGTAGAGATCGTTATGGCCGAGCTTGAGAAGGAACGGAAGACCAGCAAGGAGCGGGAGAGGAAGATCCGGGAGATGGAGGACAAGTTCAGCAAGATGCAGGAGAACTGGGTCGAGATGCTGGAAAAACAGCAGACAGCCCTCCAGGAACTGATGAAGGAGAGGGCATCCCGAAAGGCCACTAAAAAGGAGAAAGAGGCCCCGGTGGAGGAAAGGACCGCTGGCAAGGGAACCCAGACCCTGTCAAATCCCATTCTGGATGACAAGACCTTCAAGAATTTCGTCGTGGACGACGCCAACAGGTTCCCCTACCTTGCAGCTGAAGCGGTTGCCACGGGTGTGGGCCGGAGATACAACCCGCTTTTCATCTACGGGAACGTCGGCGTTGGAAAGACACATCTCCTTCATGCAATATCGAACAAGATCCGTGAAGTTGACCCGAAGAAGACCCTTCTCTACTCTTCGACCGAGAAGTTCACCGACGAGCTCCTGAAGGCTCTGGAGCGTGACGACCTGGAGGGATTCCGCGCAAGGTACAGACAGGTCGATGTCCTTCTCGTGGACGATATCCAGATGCTCTCGGGAAAGGAAGCGACCCAGACCGAGTTCTTCCACATGTTCAACCATCTCTACAACTCCGGAAAGCAGATCGTTCTGTGTTCCGACAGGCCCCCCTCGGAGATCCAGGAACTGGAGGGAAGGTTGAGATCGAGGTTCGAGGGCGGATTGATAATCGACATCAAGGTTCCGACCTTCGAAGGCCGGAGGCAGATACTCCTGAACCTTGCCCACCAGGAGGGTTACACGCTCTCGACCGAGGTCCTTGATTACATGGCCTTTTACCTGGATTCAAGCGTGAGGGAGCTGGAAGGAGGGTTCAACCGGGTCACGGCCTACGCCAGCCTCATGAAGGAACCCGTGACCGTGAACCTGGTGAGGAAGGTGCTGGAAGGCGTGCTCTTGAAAACAAGGCAGGCCAAGACCGAGACTGAGACGCACAAGATGGAGAAGGAGGTCTTTGGCTCCACCTATGTCCCGGTCCCGACAAAGAGCCCCTATTCCGATCAGGACCTGGACCTGGAAGAGGAGACCGACAGGCTCGAGCAGGAACTACTTTTCGAGCTTAAAAGGGATTCCAAGGAAGGGAAATGAATACAATAAATTTCAATATATCAAATTCCTGCCCAATATGTTAAATATATGACATTTTAATATCCACACGGTGTGTTCCATGGAAGCGGACATGGAAGAGGTTTATTTGGATTTCGAGAACTATCCGAGGACGGAAAGTTACGGGATCAAGAGGGCCTTTGCTTATCTGATGGACCAGATCATCGTCCTGCTGGGAGTGGTCTTCGTAGCGCTGCTCATTCCTTCGGTCGACCTTTCGGACTACACGACCTGGCTGATGATCCTCATAGTGGCAGGTATCTTCAACTGGCTGATCAAATCGGTGATGGAGGGCATGAAGGGAGAATCCATCGGAAAGGGCATAATGGGATTGAAGGTGATCGACGCTTATGGAAAGGTGACGGTGGGTGAATCACTGGTCAGGAACCTCTTCGAGATCGTTCCGGTGATCCTTCCCTTCTTCGATTATCTCCTGGGGATGGCGGTCGCGATGGACAGCAGGCAGAAGCTCATGGACCACATTTCAAAGACCCTTGTGATAGAGGACTTACCCATCATTGTCGAGGAGAAGCCAAGGTTCGTACCTCGGAGGATAGTGGAAGAGCCCAAGCCGAAGGAGAAGGTGATGCTGGATTACAGGCGGATAAGGGTGGGGCACTGCCCGAGGTGCGATGCACCCTACAGGGTGCTTGCCCCCGGGGACACCTCTTTCTCCGGGCTCTGGAACCACAGATGCACCTGGTGCAACAATCTGATAACAGAGAATTTGGGCGAGAGCTAGCGGACAAACGGTTAAGTAATCACCCCTCATTGGCCCTCCGATGACTGCCGCATGCGACAGTTGCGCGAGACCTTCCGTCATTTTCATGAGGTACAGCGGGCAGCATCTCTGCCAGGACCATTTTCTTGACCTGATCAGGAGACGTGTGAGGAAGGAGGTCAGGTCCCAGCGCCTGCTGGTCGGTAGAAAGACCATCGGGGTTGCCGTATCGGGAGGGAAGGACTCTCTCCTTGCACTCGCTCTTTTGCATGAGATCGTCGAACCTTTCAAGGACAAGGAACTGACAGCTATCACCGTGGACGAGGGGATAGAAGGATACAGACCATCTTCCGTCGGGATCGCTCGAAAGGTTGCCGGGGACCTCGGGGTCCGATGGGACCTCACATCTTTCAAGGACCTTTTCGGGACGGACCTGGACACCATGGTGAAGGCGTCCGGGATCGGACCATGCACGATATGCGGGATCTTGAGGAGAAATGCCCTCAACAGAGCAGCGGTCAGGACCGGGTCCGAGGTGCTCATCACTGGCCATAACCTTGACGATATGGCACAGACAGTCCTCATGAACGTGCTCGGAGCTGACATCCATCGCTTCGCGAGAATGGGCCCCCATCTCGATCCCCTGCCGGGGTTCGTTCCGAGAGGGATCCCGCTGAGGACCACACCGGAGACGGAGACATACCTGGCGGCCCACCTGCTTGGAATTCCGCTGTATGAGGTGGAGTGCCCCTATGCAGTATCGGCCCACAGGGGTGTCTTCAGTGACCTTCTTTTAAGGGCGGAAAGGGAGACACCAGGGACACGGCACTCGCTTCTCAGCTTCCACGAGAAGGTCTCACCGCTCATCGCTCGGATGAACTCCGAGACCCGGAGATGCCCGGGGTGCGGCGAGCCTATCGTTCTCAACGGGGAGGTTGAACTTTGCAAGGCCTGCCAGCTTTTGGAGGAATTGGGGGTAGGAAAGTGAGGAAGCGGCATCTCGAGATGGCGCTTTCGAACCTTCCGGCCCTGGAAGGTCCGGATCCGGCCCTGGAACAGTACGCGACACCGGTCGAGATATCTAGCAACATACTCTGGAGCGCTCTCGAGAACGGAGATATCCTGGACAGGACGGTGCTGGAACTCGGCTGCGGAGGCGGACCTTTCGCGCTAGGGGCGTTGATGCTGGGCGCTTCCAGTGCGGCAGGCATTGACATCGATCCGAGATGCATCGAACTGGCCGAAAGGAACCTCCATGATCTCGTCAGGGCCGGTCTGATAGCGGACCCCGAAAGCTGTAGTTTCATGTTGGGCGATGCGGGAGATACCGGGACCGGGATACCTGATGCGGACACCGTCTTCATGAACCCGCCCTTCGGGGCGCAGACCCGGCACGCTGACAGGGATTTCATTCGAACCGCTTGCAGGAAGGGGTCCGTGATATATTCCATTCACAACGGCGGGACCGGGAAGTTCGTCAGGTCGGAGTTCGAGAGGAACGGGGCCGCCTCCATCGAGATGACCAGCTCCCTCATGCCGATACCGCATATGTTCCATTTTCACAGCCATGAGAGAACCTCAATTGACATACTTCTCGTCAGGGTGACGATGTGCGACCCTTCGACCACATGTGATCATCCACCCTAAAATTAAATACCAATCACAGCTTTCTCTCCCCGGGTGGTTCGATATGCCTTCGTCGGAATTTGAGGCCAGGATGTCCAGGGGCGGTATTGCGTTCAACAATCAGGACTATTTCAAGGCTCTCGAAGAATACAACTCCGCCATAAAGGAGGACGAGAACGAGTTCGATGCCTGGTTCAACAAGGCCGTAACGCTTCAGAACCTGATGAGGAACGAGGAAGCGGTCGAGGCTTACAAGCATGCGATAAAACTGGACAAGAAGAGCCTGAAGGCATGGACGAACCTCGGAGCGCTCCTTGGCAAGATGAACGAGCCGAAGGATGCCATGAGATGCCTCGACAAGGCAACCGAGCTGGACAATTCATGCACTCAGGCATGGTTCGACAAGGGAGTGCTCCTGTCAAAATACGGGAGAGTATCGGATGCACTGGTCTGTTTCGATGCCGTCCTGACCCTGGACCCAAGGGACACGGAGACGATGTACAACAAGGGGGTCGTCCTCGAGGCGCAGGGCAACAAGCAGGAAGCCGAGACCTGGTTCGAAAAGGCTTTGTCCGAGAGGGTCAAGGTCGACGAGGATTCCTACAGAAGGTATTCCGTGGACGTTTTCTCGATGCACGACACGGACGAGGAGGGGCGGCAGATCTCCGATATCGAATGGCTCGACAGGGGATCGAAGTTCCAGCTTGACAACGATATCGACAGGGCAATATTCTGTTTCAACAAGGCGCTGGAGCTCAATCCGGAGAATCCCGACGCCTGGTTCGCCTACGGGAACGCCATGCACCAGATCGGGAAGCTGGAGGAGGCCCTGGAATGCTACAAGAGGTCCCTTCAGATAAGGCCAAAGAAGTCCGAAACATGGTACAACATGGGAAACGTCTTCATGGACCTAAAGAAGCTGCACAAGGCCATCGAGTGCTTCGACAAGTCCCTGGCGCTGAACCCTCATAAATGGGATGCCCTTGCCAACAAGGGCGCTGCCCTCAAGAACCTGGGGAGGATCGAAGAGGCGATAAAGGTGTACGAGACCGTCCTCGAACATAACCCCAAGAACTCCATGGCATGGTTCAACCTCGGGAACTCCTACGATGCCATGGGGAAGTTCAGACGCGCCATACAATGCTTCGACAGGGCCATCGCGCTCGAGCCGAACAACTTCGAGTATTATTACAACAAGGGCGTGCTCCTTTACGAGAAGGGAAGACTCATCCGGGCGAAGGAAGCGTTCGAAAGGGCCCTTGCTCTGAATCCCATGTTCAGGGAAGCAGCCATGGCAAGGGATGATATTCTGAAGGATATTCGGGGCGGTTGATCCCCGGATCCCTCCCATGCATGGATAGGTATCCATGGATAGGTCTGACCGTGAGAATTAAAAAAAAATGCCTGCTTCATGATGAAGCAGGCAGATATCTTCCAGTTCATCAGTGGGAAAGCTTGCCCTTCTTTCCGCATTTCGGACAGGTGATGATGATGGGCCGTTTCGATGATTTCACCAGTATCTTCTCACCGCATCCCTTGCACTTGACGATCTTGGGTTTGTAGGACGGCTCCTCTTCCTCTTCCTTCGGCGGTTCTTCGACCTTTTCCTCTTCCACCTCAAGTTTCGGGGCCTTCCCGGGCTTCTTGACCATGAACTCGTTATCTTCCTCTTCCTTCTCCTCTTCCTCTTCTTCGAGGATCACGGCCTTTTTCTTTTTCTTGACGGGGATCTCCTCTTCCTCGGGTTCCTCGGCGATCTTGGCCTTCTTCTTCTTGAGAACCTTCTCTTCCTTTGAAGATGCGAGCTCATCCTCGAGGTCGGCTATCATGTCCCTGAGGCGCCTAACCTCTTTTTCGTGCTCGTCGATGGACATCAGCCCCTCCTTGCTCTTCTCGAAATCTCTCAGATCATCCTTCAGGGCTGACTTCTCCTTCTCGATGGAGCGAAGCTCCGCCTCGGCCTCCTCCTTCATCTCGTGGGCCTTTGATCTTTCCTTATCGAAGAGCCTCTTCTCGTTCTCGACGTCCTTCTTTTCCCTCATGAGCTCGTCGCGCTTCTTGTCCAGGTCCATCTGCTCCTTGATGAAGGCGTCCCTTTCGGATTTGAGGGCCTTCTCCTCGTTCTTGACCTCGGCCTCTCTGTCCTCGAGCTTCTTTTCCCATGCCTCGAGCTTTTCCTTGCCCTTCTCGTATTCCCTGAACTCGATGCGGAACTTGTTGTAGCGCTCCTGGAACTCGTCCCATTCCTTCTCATGGGCCTTGCGGGTCGCATTGAAATCCCCAATGTCCTTTTCGAAGAGCTCTCTCTTTCTGTCGATCCCGTCGCTCTCCTTGTCGAGGAGCACCCTTTCCTTCTGGATCTTCGATTCCCTTTCTTTCAGCTCCTCTTCCTGTTTCTTGAGGGACTGTTTCTCCTCGAAGAACCGGTTCTCCCGCTCCTCCTGTTCGGCCTTCTCCTTCTCGAGCTTGTTCCTATCCTTCTGGATATCGGCCTTCTGAGAATCGAAGGTTATCTTTTCCTCCTCGATCATCTTCTTCATGCTGAGGAACTCGTCCCTCTCCTCTTCCAGGGATTTGATCTCTCTCAGGATATCCTCCCTCTTGTCCATGAGCTCCTTCCTTTCCTTGTTGAGGCGCTCTTCCCGGGTCTCGAGGTCCTCTTTGTCGGCCTGCATGGAGATGAGATTCGCTTTGATGAACTTCTCCACCAGCTCGATGAGCTTCGTCTCCTCTTCCAGAAGCTCCCGCCTCTTGCGCGAGGTCGAATCATATGCCGATTCTATCTCTTCCTTCTTGGCAAGGACGGCTTTCAGCTCCTCATCGAGTCTGTAGTGATAGAGGTCCTGTTCCTGTTTTTTCGAGGGAACTTCTTTGACCGGCTCCTCTTCCTCCTCTTCCAGTTCCTCGACGTCCTCGATCTCCTCTTCTTCAGGCTCTGGCTCCTCCTCAACAACAACCGCTTTCTTCTTCGGGACGACGATCTCTTCTTCCTCGTCATCCTCGAACTCTATCTTTGGAGCCTTCTTTCTACCCTTTTTCTTGGTTGATACTTCGTCATCGTCAGACCAGTCGATCTTGGATTTCCTAGGCACGGTACTCACCCCTTTTTAAAGAGAATGCACTCCATAGCTTCTGCCTTCATATAACAAGGATGTTATTTATCTTTTTTCGGGAAAGGATGTCCTGCAAGGGTGCTAAAATACCCGATATTTTAATTTGAGACCCATTATTTTGCCATATCGATATTTCACTTCCCCCAAGGAAAAGGTTTTCATATCAGGTGCCATGTGGACATTGAGGAGTGTGGGATCACTTGGCAGGTACTCCGGATGAAAGACGAAATGCCAATAAGGTAAACAACCTGCACACGATAGATATCGATCAAAGGGAAGGAATGCTGGTCGAATCCCCGTTGAAACCCCTGGTTGACGAGAAAAGCGGCTATGTTGTACTCGGAAGAAGCCCTTCGGCCCATAAGAAGTGGAGGAGAAAAGGCCTTCTTCAGATCGGTGCTGTAGGTGAATTCCAGGGACCCGGGGAGAACCTTTTCGGAAAGGAGGTCTTCCTTGATGCCGCATTCCCCCATATCGTATTCATATGCGGAAAGCGGGGAAGTGGAAAATCCTACACTCTTGGCATATTCGCCGAGGAGCTGATCCGATCAGCTATCGGTGTTGGCGTGATACTTGTCGATCCGATCGGAATATTCTGGTCCCTGAAGATGGAGAACACGTCAAGGTCCGAGAGGAGGGCTCTGGAGAAATGGGGCCTTTCTCCCACATCATTTCCCGAAGTGAAGGTCCTTGCTCCCGGAACCGATGCAAGCATGATACCGGTGAACTGCGATGGCCCCTTCACCATCGGGATCAGCGAGATGACCGCCGAGGACTGGTGCCAGGTCTTCGACATGGACCGGTTCAAGACCCAGGGGCTCCTGATCGGGACCGCGATCGATCAGGTCAGGTACGGATACAGGGCGATGGTCGATGATGTTCCCGTGGATATCCCGGGTCGGCCGGATATTTTTTCCATAGGTGATATCGTCCAGTGCATCGAGACCTCGGCATCGATAACCAGCAAGACCGGTGGCTACAATCCTCAGACAAGACGCTCCATAGTTGCCAGGTTCAACGCCGCCGCGGGCTGGGGGATCTTCTCGATAGAGGGAACCCCGCTTCGAGAGCTGACGTCTCCAAACAGGGTAACGGTCCTGGATATCAGCGATACGAACCTCGGTGATTCCAAGAGGAGCCTGATAACCGGTATCGTTGCAAGGAAGATACTGGAGGGAAGGATCCAGACGGCACGGATCGAGGAGCATCACGGTTTCGATGAATCTGACCCGAACATGATACCATTGACATGGCTTCTGATCGATGAGGCCCACACGATCCTTCCGCACAGCAGGCAGACCCCGGCATCAGAGGCCCTGATAGAGTATGCAAAGCAGGGAAGGAAACCCGGCTGCGCCATGATCCTGGCCACGCAGCGGCCCGCCTCCACCTCGGATGAAATACTTTCGCAGGTCGACATCCTCGTCGGGCATAATCTCGCCCTGGAGGATGATATGACTGCCATGAGAAGAAGGGTGCCGGCGAAGCTTCCACAGGCGTTCGCCGTATCCGATTTCATAAGGGGCATCCCCGTGGGAACGGCGATCGTTGCCGACCAGAAGACCCAGCAGAGGTCCTTCCTGATCAAGCTGAGACCGCGCCTGTCCCACCATGCCGGGAGCTCGGCCATGCCCAAGGCCTTCCATGAGAAAAAGGGGAAAAAGAAGAAGGCAGTGCCCCTGACGGGGGCGTACATCCCGAAGGACATGCCCTCTGTTCTTGAACCCACCCCACTGCCAAGGGTCCACGAGGATATAGAGGAGGAGCCTGAAATAGAGGAAACGGAGCCGTCTGCACCCCGGCTGCCATATGAAGAGAGCGACACAGTCCTGGAGGATATCCCGATCGACCCCCTACCGGACATACCCTGGGGGACGACCATCCTGCTGAAGGACAGGTCAAGGGAGGATCTCGAGATGTTCCTCGGGAACATAGAAGGGGCGCGGCATTTCATCCTTTTCTCACCCTCGGACCCGTCATCGATCAATATTCCCAAGGGCCCGAACAGGACCGATAGATCCTTCAGCAAGGAGCCGGTGGACGGGTCCATACCCATGGACGATCCGGAAAGGATACCGATGGAGATCGCATCATCCCTCGGATCGCAGGGAGCCAATGTCATCGTGGTCGATGAGCTCGAAGCCTTGTTGGAGCTCAATCCCCCGGAGAAGGTCCTGAGGATGTTAAGGGCCCTCCACGATAAGGTCTACAGAGGGAAGGACCTTCTTGTCGCAAGGGTCGAAGGATCGATCGATGGGTCGTTTCTGGATGAGGTCTTTTCGGGAGCGGTCGTCTCCGATGAGAGTGGGGGATCGACCAGGATCGCTTCAGGACCGGGAAAGAAGGAGGCCGGGATCACACCACAAGGGGGCTCCCTGTCCCTGGAGGAACTGAAGTGGATGTGCAGCGTGATGGGGCTCCCCACGGCCGGCTCGGAGAGCGATCTACTCAATAGCCTCCTCGAGACCGAGCCGACATTGATCGGACCGGGGATCGATGAGAGGTCAAGGATCGATATCATAAGACAGGTGGTCGAGGAATCCGCCAGGGCAAAGGAAGAGAACGAGAGACTGCGCTCGAGGATCGATGACCTCGAATCAGCCGCAGGGATCGAGGGGGCAAGGACGCCGGGGGAGAGAAAGACAGGTTCGGATAAAGTTCCCCGTTCCGATAAAAGACTGGTCCTTGTATGGGAGGATGAGGAGGAGCAGAAGGAGACTGTGGAAGATCTAATCCTCGAGGTGGAGGACCTGCGGGAGGAGATCGATTCAGGGTCCCTGGAAGTCCCGTCCGACAGGTTCGAGAAAACGATATTCTCGAAACTGATGGAAAAACTTGACCAGGAGAAGCTCGAGAACAGGGACCGTCTGAACAGACTCGAGAACATCCTGCAGACCGAGATGGATTCCCTCAAGGACGAGATCGGGGAACAGCGCAAGCAGCTGGAAGCTTCCAGGAAGATGATGAAGCTCAGGGTGGTCAAACAGCGTCCTCCCGCTCCCGACATACCTACGGGACCTGAGCAGAGACCACTGAAGAAGAAAAGGGTCGTGAAAAAGGGGGAGGAAATAGCAGCCGTGCAGCCGAGACTCGGTTCGCAATCCGTCCTTGAGATAGCGCGGAGGAACCTCAAGAGGAGCCTTCTGCGGGGGCCGAAGGAGTCAATAGAGGAGATCATTCCCTGCTATATTCAACTGTACCGCTTCCTGGTCAGCTACAAGGGCGGGTTCATAAAGGGCATCAAGGAAGCAGACCTTTTCGTGGATTCCATGACCGGTGAGCTTGTCGAACAGGGAAGGACCGGTCTGAGAAGGAGCGAAGGCCTGAACGAACTCACCAAGACCACCGACCTCGAGTTGGAAATGCTCAAGGTGCTCGGAAGGTCCCCCAGGGAGCCCGCGTGGATATCGAAAACGTCAAAGGTCGACCTCGCAAGGGTAAAAAGGTCGCTTGCCTCCCTGGAGAAGAAGGGGCTGGTGAAAAGAACGAGGAGAGAAGCCAACCTTGATACCTATTCACTTGCCGATGATGTGAACATACCTTCCAGGCCCTGGCTGAGGGACCACGGGTTCCGGGTGGTATCTGTAACCGGCATAGAGGAGAGGACGGTACCTCCGAGAATGGATGCCGGTGAGGCAAGGTCGATCCTGGACAGGTTATCCGAGGATGTCGATATGATCGACCAGGATACTGTCAGGTACCCCATCTTCGTTGTAAGGATCAAGGGTGAGGGGAGGACCAGGTACCTTGCCGTCGACGGGGTAGGTGGCAGAATAGACCGCAGGATGTCGAACCTGATGAAGGCCGTGGTCGCGTCCTGGGACTAGGTTGGGAAAAGGTTTTATTCAAAGACTGATTGGACCTCAATAGGCTGGTGCGGAGTATTGGCAAGAAGAAGGATCATCCATGAAGAGGAGGTCGAGGAGGAAAAGGAGAAGAAACCAGCCTTCCAGCCATCGGAATTCAACGAAACCGAATTCCTGCAGACCGAGAACAAGTCCGCCAAGATGATCTACATCTCCCTGGGAGTGGCGGTGGTTGCCGGTCTGGTTTCCTTTGGTATTATGAGGATCCTGTATCCCTTTGATACGGGACTCCATTTCACCATCCCGCTCATTTCCCCGGTTGGTTTCGCCATCCTTGTCGTCTATCTTTTCGGCCGGTTCGGAATAGATATCAAGGAGCTCGAGTGGAAGAAATGGCTTGAGAACGGTTTCATGTACATTCTTGCATGGTTCGTGATATGGATGCTTTCCATGAACCCTCCGATAAGCGATTTTTCCGATCCCCAGATACAGCCCCCCGTCCTTGAGCTCAAGACAGCTAAGGGCAATTTCACCTACATAGATGACACCCTCTTCATCAATGAGCTCGTGGCCAACAATTTCACCCAGAGCCATAGCGACAAGATCCCCCTTACCTCGGACGTCTATGTCTACTGCGTGATCACCGATAACAACAAGGTCGAAAGGGTCGACATTACCGTCCAGTACCTGTCAGCCGGTTCTTACATCGAATTTGAGGACCTGTCCTCCGCGGGGATCACCATCGACAGGGACCACGTTTTCGAGCCGACGGATGAGCTCGAGGACCGGGTTGACAATGTATGGCTTCAGACCGACCCGGAAGCCTGGGAGGGCCATCTGTGGACGGTCCACTTCGATATGTCGCTTTTGAGGAGCGCGAACCTTACCGCCGGCGATCAGGATGATATTCTGCAGCTGAAGGTGAACTACAACGCCAGGGATACATGGGATAACGATGCGGATACAGAATTCATATTCAAGATAAGGGTCTGATCACACATCTTCCCCGAATAACCCCATAAAGCTTAATACCCGCAAAGTTGGTAATCGTTACTGGCCAGGTGGACCCCGGATGACTCCAACAAAGGCAAAAAGGTTGAGTATGGAAGACCGAGATGACGGTTGGGACGTCTGGGATGAGGAGGAGGTCGATGATATCATCGACGAGGAGGAGGTTGAGGAAGATGAAGACGAGGTCATGCCCGCAAGAAGGGCAAAACCTGCAAGGGCAAGGTCCCCGCCCATTGGAAGGCCGGCAATGAAAAGAGGTGGCAGGAAGATGGACCCAAAGGCGAAGAAAGGCCTCATCTGGACAGTAAGGATCTTCGTTGTGGCGCTGGTGGTCCTGATACTTTTCGCACCGTGGCCTCCTTTCCATCAGATACGGGAAGCTTCTGGGATCAACTCCCTGAGGAAACTAATGCGGCCATACCTTCCTTTCCCTGAGTGGACCAATGTGTCGGTAACTCTTACCTATGACGTGGTCGTATCCGGGGGGCAGGCAAACAGCCTGGAGATCCATGTGGCTCCCCCCTTCGACATACCCTTCGATCCAGGTCCGGGCGTCGAGAAGAATTTCCTTATCCAGGATATCCACAGCGTAAGGTTCTCCCCAAGGAACCATCTTCCCCTGGCGGATTACAATACCACGAAGAACACTATATCGGGCTGGAAGGTCAACAATGTCATAGGAACCCTGCATTACGAGGTAACCTTCGAAATGACCCTCTATGCCTACGAATGGGACCTTGAAGAGGAGGATTCCGGCACTGTCGATGATATTCCCTCCCAGTACAAGGACCGCTACAACGTCAATGCCTGGCCAGTTGACATGAACAAGGATGGAGTGATAGAGCACTACCGGTACGAACCCATGGACCCTGCGATCAACAGAACGGCTCACCAGCTTACAAAGGATGAACCGACCGTTCTTGGAAAGGTAAAGGCGATCTACGACTGGATGCAGGAGCGTTTCAACTACACGTCCCAGGAGGAGAGAAAGAGGGACAGGGCAGTCTACGGGGACTATCCAAAATGGGCCACCGGGTGCCTGGCCGACTGGTATGGCGACTGCGATGACCAGTCTCTGCTGATGGCGTCACTTTGCAGAGCTGTAGGTATACCAGCCTGGCTCGAGATCGGATATCTGTACGATCCCAATCCTCTCAACGATGATCCGAGCGAGAAATGGGGCGGACACGGATGGTTCAATGTCCTCATTCCCCTGGCTGACAGCAATGATTTCGTCATAGCCAACATCGATCCGGTCAACCATGAGTTCCTCTTCAGGGACCCCTACAGGTTCACGGACTGGGTTGACGATGGCAGTTATATGACCATCAGTGGGGAAGAGGTATACAATCTGGACTATTACTACAATTATTTCAGCACCCAGACCCCATCCGGGGTTTCCGTTTCCCCTACTCCAGGTTCCGTCAGTAACAGGTTCGAAAAACACGGTTATATCAAGGTGTACACCGACAGACCGTTCACGGAAGGCAACCTTCCGGGGACCCAGCAGGAACTGTCAAGCCTCCCTGCACCGTCCCCCCTGCTGCTTGCACCTATCTCCCTTCTTCTTCTTGCGGTTCCCGTAAGAAGGTTCTTTCTCCGAAGGGAATGATGCGACAATGAGAGTGAAGATTAATATCGGAACAATCAATTGGGTCGACCATGGAGCACCATCTGCAAATAGACGGCTGGAGGTCAAACATTCGTTTCTCCTCATGTCATATGCTCCTCAGGCATGACAAATGCTCAAGGCTCCACGGCCACTCATACGCAGTACATCTCAAGGTCGCAGGCGATCTCGACGAGAACCACATGCTGGCGGATTTCGGTGAGATGAAGAAAGCGCTCAGAGCCATGGTGGAGGAGCTTGATCATAAGACATTGATACCAACCATGAACCCGGACATAATCATCAGCGAGGACCGCGAAAGGGAGAGCATCACGGTTGACATGATGGGTAAGGTCTATACCTTCCCTGCCTGCGATACGATCAAGGTCCCGGTCCCCGCAACAACCGTAGAAGAGCTTTCGATATACCTGCTGGACAGGTTCATGGACATGGTTGCACTGCCGGGAGGGGTTCGCGAGATATCCCTGGGGGTGGACGAGGGCTGGGGCCAGGGAGCCTGGTCTACCAGATCCATTAGGGAGTGATGGATTGAAGGCGGTGGTTCTGCTCTCCGGAGGTATTGATTCCAGCACCACCCTTGCTATTGCAAGATCGATGGGCTACGAATGCCACGCCCTCACCCTGCTTTACGGACAGACGCATGAAAAGGAGATAATATCCGCGAGGGAGGTTGCGGCTTCCCTGGGAGCGGCAGAGCACAGGGTCCTTGAGCTTCCCAGCGGGATGTTCTCAAGAAGCGCCCTGACGGGGGACATGGAGATACCCTTTGACAGGAACGTCGACCATCCGGACGGCATACCGGCCACATACGTTCCTGCCAGGAACCTTATCTTCCTCTCGATAGCCTCCGGATGCGCGGAGGTCCTTGATGCAGATGCGGTCTTCATAGGGGCGACTGCCGTTGACTATTCCGGGTATCCCGACTGCAGACCTGAGTTCATGAGCTCCTTCGAGCAGACCGTGAACCTTGCGACAAAAAGGGGAGTGGAGGGCAGGCCGATACGGGTGATCGCACCGCTTCTGGATATGAAGAAGCACCAGATCATATCAAAAGGGATCGAGCTCGGCCTCGACCTCTCGTTGACCTGGTCCTGTTACAGCGGCGGAAAAAAGGCCTGCGGGAGATGCGATTCCTGTCTTTACCGCCTGAAGGGATTTGCAGAGGCCGGGATCGATGACCCTATCGAATATGAGGAGTGGGAATGATGGACCTGATCGTGAACGAGGTCTTCGGATCATTTCAGGGGGAAGGGGTTCATACCGGGATCCCGACGCTCTTCATAAGACTTGCCGGATGCAACCTCCGGTGTGAATGGTGCGATACTGCGTACGCCCTGGAGGCCTCATCCGGATCGCGGATCGAATTGAGTTCCCTCCTCGAGCAGGTGAAGAGGTCGAGGATAGGGAACGTATGCTTGACAGGCGGGGAACCTCTTGTCCAGGAGGGATCCCTCGAATTCGTCAAGATACTGCTATCCGAGGGTTTTCAGGTGGATATCGAGACGAACGGGTCCATAGATATCGGTCCATATGTTCTCCTGGGAGAGGAGCTCCTCATTTCACTGGATATCAAATTGCCCTCTTCCGGTATGGAAGGTGAAATGCTCCTTCGGAACATCGGCCTGCTGCGGCCCTCGGACCAGTTGAAGTTCGTTGCAAGGGATAAGAGGGACCTGGAACATGCTTTCACGATAATGAAGGAACATTCCCCACGATGCAGGATCATTTTCACTCCCGTCAACAACACCGGCGGAGATGTTATCGCGGACGTCCTCATGAAGAAGCTCGGCTCCGGTGAGATAACCGGTGATATCAGGCTCATGGTCCAGTCCCACAAGGTGATATGGGGGCCTGACAGGAAGGGCGTCTAGAGGTCGGTGATGAGGTCCCTCTTCATCCTCGATTCCAGAAGGGCGGAGATCTCTTCCGAAGTGAGGTCCTCCTCCTTAACGTCAACATCATCCTGGGAGATGATGGCACTGCTGCCCATAGGGTCTTCCAGTATCATCGTTAGGGGCCTGTTCGACGGAGGATCACCCTCGATGTAGGACCCGAGGAACTCGATCAGTTCGACCGCGCGTCCCCTTCTATTCAGATCAGCTTCCGAAGGTCCGGTGTCCTGCATGTCCCGGAGAAGCTGCATGAGGATATCCCTGAACCTTCTCAGGACCTCGGGCGGGGCCAGGAAGGTCAGCAACACCTCCATGCCCGGCCGCCTATGCTGCAGGTCCACCCCCACCTGCCGGAAAGTGGGGATGACCCCCTTGAGCCCGGCCTGGGTGTCCTGAA
>JBLIRI010000018.1:0-29906 GCA_049472235.1 Thermoplasmatota archaeon
CTCATCGAGGAAAGATGAGCGTTCTTCTTTGGATACACGTTCCTCTTCGGTTTCCTCTTCAGGTTCCTCTTCAGGCTCCTCTTCGGGTTCCTCTTCGGGTTCCTCTTCGGGTTCCACTTCAGGTTCCACTTCAGGTTCCTCTTCCTCCTCCTCCTCCGCTATCGGAACCTTATCTTCAACAATAATGACAGGCTCGGGGATCAATCCTTCGGCGGGTTCCTCCTCGAGTTCCTCCTCAGGTTCGATATCTTCCCTGTCGACGATCTCGAGATAGATCCGGTTTGCAAAGGGATTTTCAGGATCGATGTCAAGGGAGTGCTCGAGATATTCCACTGCATCGTCCTCTTTCTCCATCTCAAGAAGGGTGAGTGCATGCTCGATATAACCCACGGGCATTTCGGGGCAGCATTCTATCACCCTTTCGGAACAAGCCCTGGACTTGTCAAAATGTCCAAGCGACCGCTCCACCCTCGCCATCATTATCCATGAAAGTATATGGTCAGGGTCCTGCTCTACGGCCTTTTCGTAGCAGTCAATGGCGGATTCGAGATCTCCGAGTGACACGAGAGCCGTACCCTTCCAGAACCAGGCATTCTTGGAAAGCGGATCCATTTCAAGGGCTTTACCCAGGAACTCCAGTGCTTTTTCCGGATCTCCGCTCTTGTACAAAACGGCTCCTTTTTCGGCCCAGAGGAAATCGTTCTCGGGATCGACCTCGAGCGCTTCATCAAGGACCTTGAGCTGAAGATCAAGAGGAGAGGTCTCATAGTCGCTCCATCTGTACCTGAAATATTCCCGGGCTTCAAGCAACGACAATACCTCTTCCGGGATAGGGAGATCACCCTTGAACTGCTGGAGGATGGTCCTCTCCTCTATGGAGACCCTTCCATCCTCCCAGGCCTTTCGCAGTGCATTGCGGTAGGCGTTCAGGATGTTATTGTCGATGTTATCCTCACCGTCCAAAGATCTCACCTTCTGGGCCTTGCATATCTTCTGGGTTGGTCCATGTCATCCTGAGGTGACCTGGCAAATTTGGCCATCTTCTTTGTCTTCCTTTTCTGGTATTTCAGGTAAGCCGGTATGGCCCAAAGCAGAAAGCCGAAAACGAGTATCCCGAAACCGATGGGGAAGAGGAATCCCTTGTAGTCCTGGTCCGTGACATGATCGCTGAGGGATGCTACGATCACGAAGGCAGCTCCTATGAGCATGAGAACTATCGGGACCCTGTCGGATTTCATAAGTACTTTCATCTATATCACGCCCCCAGGTAGAACGGTCAATGGTCGGAGGGCTAATAAAACTTTGTCAGATGCCACATCAGAGCAGCATCAGGTCGAAGGCCAGCCAGGTTATCGCTCCGAAGAGAGTTGCCATCCAGAGACCGTTGGACATCCGTCCGGATGACATCACCCCGCCGACGATCCCGTCCCCAACAGCCTGTATCGCAGCTGCAGCGAAGAAGAGGTATTTCATCAGCATGAAATCTACCCTTGTGGGATCAAAACCTCCAGGGCTCGAGCCTCCGCTCGATCCGGCTGTATTGTAACTGTCCGCCAGGTCCTCCATCCTCGGAACGAAGGTCGCGAACATGATACCGATGACCACCAGGAACACAAGGAAGGCTATTGCGATGACATAGGTATACATGGACATCTCAGTTGCACGGGTCTTCTTCATTATCTGAAGCTCCCTCGTATCCTTCGCCGCGGCATCGATGACGTTCGAAACGTTCCCGCCGGCGCTGGATGCCTCGTTGATCAGCGTGACCGCCCTCTTGACCAAGGGGGTGCTGACCCTCTCCCCGAACATCTCGAGCGCCTTGGAAGCAGAGACGCCCCAGGAGACCTGCATGGCCATCTTCTCTATCTCCGGTGTGAGGGAACCGTATTCACCGCCAGAGGAGGTCTTTATCGCCTCGTGAAGTGTCTGGCCCGCCCTCATGGACTCCGAAATATCTCGAAGGAAATCCGACAATCTATCCTCGATCTTGTCGATCTTCTTCCTCCGGCGGGATTCATAGAAGGATATTGGACCGGCACAGGTGATGAATGACAGGAGCAGAAAACTATGCCATCCTATCTTCACCTCTTTTTTTATCCAAATGCCGGTGGTGTTCAATGTAATATTGATAGGTACGGGCCCTTCTTTCATGTACATTCTCTGGTCGTCTGGATTGGAAGGGTAGTCATCCTTGTACTCATCCTTCACCTTGGACAGAGGTCCGATCGGCATATCCATTACCGCCAGGGCAAGGAACATGAGGCCCAGAACGATCCCTATCGTGTAGTAGGTATACTTCTTGCGGACCTCCGGGTCCCCTCTCCGCTTGATCTCTTTCTGGTCACCGGATCCCTTTCCCTGGTTGACCATCTGCTTTCTGGCCTTCTTTGGAGGCATCTCGGAAGGCTCTCCCATCAATCCCCACCTCCTGTGTCATAGATGAGATATCCGAAAACGAACTGGGCCACGGGGATCAAACCGAATATTGTAGCTGCCAGAAGTGTGTCCCCACCCTGCTGGCCCATCATAGCCATCGTTGACATCATGATTATCAGGAATAGAGGAGCTGCTACAACGACCGTGACGAAGCTCTCGGCCATGACACCAAGTGTCTGCAGGTCCTTCTCCTGAAGCAGCCTGTTCTCCTTCATGAACTGCTCGGATTTCGCCATGAAATACTGCTTGAGCGAACCCCCGGACCCGGCAGTGGTGATGATCCCCTGAAGGAAATCCTGGAACTTTTCCGAAGGAGATCTGGCGATTGCTTTTTGAAGCACTTTCATCAGGTCCTTTCCGAAGAAATCTATATCCCTGGCGATCTTCTCGGATTCGATCTTGATCTCGCCGTATATATCCTGCTGTGCCAGTCCCCTGAATATAGCTGATGGGGTAACATCCGCCGAGGCCATGGCGGCCATGTAATTGGTGGCATAGGAGATATTGCGGTCTATGTTCTTCTTCCTCTCCGTTACCTTGTTGCTGGGAAGCCAAGAGGCGGTCATATAGGTGAAAGCGAAGAAAAGGACCGGTGCCAGGATCCATATGATCAATTTGATCGGAAGCTGCGCCCCAACCGAATCCAATATCGTGAGATTCAGGAACGTCGAAGCGAACACTCCGATAACAAAAGCGATGAGGGATGATCCCAGGATCCCGGTATAGAATACCTCTCCCCTGATGTTCTTGTTCGCCTTCTCCAGTGTGATATCGATGTCGGGATTACCCTCGTACATCTTGTGCCCAAGTTTGGATACTACGGGGATGGACATCCAGAACTTGTAATATGAGGAAAGGGCCATCTTATGCACCCCCGGTTACTGGCTTTGGCTGATCCTTTGGAGCTTGAGGCGGCGGAGGGGTCGGTTTGCCGGGAGGAAGGGAGGGCTTCTCCGCGGAGGGCAGTTTCTCCACAGGCTGGGTCTCGAAGACATGCAGACCTTTGGAGATGTCGATCTTGTAGTTTTCCCGAAGTAGCTTGATCACCTTATCGGGGTCCTCGTAATATTCCGCGACAATGGTGCTCACATCGGTGAACAATCTCACCTCGTTGCGGACCATCCATTCTATGATCTCCGCCCTTCTGTTGAGCTCGGTAACTACCTCGTCCCGGGTCATGTCCTCCATGTCCATTATCTTCTCGTAGAGGTTCGAATGTCCCCCGAAGACAAAGTTATCACCTGCCGGTTCCCATTTGTAGACGCGGTTCGTGATTATCTCCAGGCTTGTGGGTTCTATGCCCACTATCTCAACAAGCTCGGTTATCCTCCTGACCCTCATGCCTTTGACCCGAAGCTGGTTATGTATGGCGACAAGGTTCAGTGCCTGGATGAGGACCCTCGGGATCGAGATCGGGGGATTCTCGAGCCTGTAGACGATGGACTTGACCGAATCCGCATGCATCGTCGAATAGGTCACGTGGCCTGTGGCCATGGCCTGGAACATGGTCATGGTCTCCTTCCCCCTCACCTCCCCGACCAGCACGTATTCCGGCCTCTGCCTCAGTGCGGCTCTGAGAAGTTGATACATGTCTATGTCCGTCTCTCTCCCGCCTTCGGCCGACCCTCTGGTCAGACCGGCTATCCAGTTATCGTGGGGGAGATTGACCTCCCTGGTATCTTCTATCGATATGATCTTGGCCGATGGAGGGATGAATATGGAAACAGCGTTCATGGTTGCTGTCTTCCCCGATGCTGTCCCTCCGGCAAATATCATGGAATCCCCGTACTGGACCCCAAGCCAGAAATGTGCCGCCATTTCCGGCGAGATCGTGCCGAACTTCACCAGGTCCGATATGGTCAAAGGGTCCTCCTTGAACTTTCGGATGGTGAAACTGGACCCCCTGGTGGTGACCTCTCTCCCAAAGGTCGCGTTGAGACGATGGCCTTCGGGCAGTGTTGCATCGAGGATCGGGATCGCAACCGAAATGCTCTTCCCCGCTCTCTGGGCAAGGGAGACCACGAAACCTTCGAGTTCCTCGTCTGTATCGAACTTGATCGTTGTCCTGATGGACCCGAAATCCCTATGATAAACGAAGATCGGTATGTCGGTCCCGTCACAGGACACGTCCTCCACACCCACATCCAGCATGATCGACTGTATCTTCCCGTAACCGATGTATTCCCGCTTGATGTAATAAAGTATCGGATCCAGGAACTCCTCGTTTATGATACCCACGAATTTGGAGTAATCCCTCAGGATGGATTTTACCTCCAATTCGAGGAATTTCTCCTTTTCCTCGAGGTCCTCCATCGCCTTACGGTCGTATTTCAGTGATTTGTTGAAGGTCTCTATTATGAACTCGTAGACCTCTTTTTGTTTCGGAGCGAGCTTGGGTTCGACCGGATTGTATATGTATTCGCTCGTTTCCACATCAAGGTAGATCTCCACCTCAACGTACTTGGAACCGAGGTCCAGTGTTTCGATCTTCTCCAATCCCCTGAGGTAGTCCTTTACCTCCTCCTCCCTGGTCTTCGCCTTCTTGATGATGTGAACTTCCCTCTGGGGTCTCTTGAAGAGCCCCTTGAAAGAATCGGCGATCTTCTTGAAGGATGAGGACCCGCCTTCATCTGCTTCCTGGGATCCGTCCTTTTCGATCTTTTCCTTGTCCTGGCTACCTTCGGCGGGAGGGACTTCAACAGTTCCGCTCGAGGGCGGTTTCTGTTGAAGGGTGGGAGGAGGCGGGGTCAGAACGTTGGGTTTCGGTGGGGTGGCTGGAGAAGACTGGACGGGTTGAACTTCAGCAGGTTTCTGGGTCACTGGAAACTCCGGCGGTGGTGGTATCTGTGTTGTCTGCGCTCTGTCTTTTATTATTTCAGATGCTCCAGCGGGTTTCCCATCCCCTACAGGAATATCCTTTTTCTCAGGACCTGCCAAAATGAACCCCCTCGATCTTTGCGAACTCCACTTTCAACCGATTTTGAATACCATTAAATCGTATATATTACGTTACCAGGAGAGTGATATATAATGGTTTTTATATTAATGACCGGCCAGGGAACTCCCTGGGATACATCTAAAAACCAATGCTTGGAACAGGTGGACCAATGACGAAAAAAATTGTAACTCCGATAATATCTGAAGAGAGTTTTATTCACCCATCGGCCCTGATAATCGGGAATGTGGAGATCTCCAGGGATTGTTCGGTCTGGCCGTTCGCGGTACTACGCGGGGATGAGGAGCCAATTCTGATCTCCGAAAGGACGAACATCCAGGATGGAGTGATCATTCATAGCGACGAGGGATTTCCGGTGAAGGTCGGAATAGATGTTTCGGTGGGACACGGGGCGATCGTTCACGGATGTACGATCGGTGACAGATGCATAATCGGAATCAGATCGACCATTCTCAACGGGGCGGTCATAGGAGAGGGGTCCATCATCGGGGCTGGGGCCGTCGTCACTCCTGGAACGGTGATCCCTCCCTTCAGCATGGTGGTAGGGATACCCGGAAAGGTCAAAAGGGAAGATAGCACCATCCCCGAAACTGCCTTGAACAACTCGAGGATCTACAGGGAGCTGGCGAAGAAACACATCGAAGGGGAGTTTGCCACTCATACCCCCTGATCCTGGTCGAATTCAGGGTCCGTAACCCAGGCCAAACCGATCGGGGAAGCGGCCCATGATAAATAAGATGACACGAAAACCGCACCCCGTGCCAGAGGATTCCGATACCGTTTCCATATCAAAAAGGAGAAGGCATCAATTACCGGAACCAGCAAGAAGATGATGGCAAGGGGCACGAAGCCTTGCTTGGATATTAAAAGGACCCCGAGCAAGACAGATATCAACGAGTGTATGACAAGCATTACCAAGGGACGCGGAGGTCTATTCCTGAAGGTCCTCGAAACCCACGAGTGGCACCTGTGGACCCAATTCCCAAGGAAAAGGCCACCGAAAATGATGGTGGAAAGGAACAGGAGCAGGAACATGGTATTGCCTTCCGTGTGGGTTATCTCAAAGAAGAAATCCGAGTAATCGAACAGGAAATGCATTGCAATGGAAGCGTGCAGCCCTACCTTCACGAAGAGGTATCCAAAAAGCAATCCGTGAACGAAGGTCGGAACTACCTTCCAAGGGCCCCATCCCAGATGGGCAAGACCGAAAAGTGACGCGGAGAGAAGGATGAGGAAGACCTCGCCGTAGCCGAAGTTCCCTGTCCCGCCGACAAGCTGCTTCCATTGGGCTCCCTTGCCACCGCTGATGGATCGGTATATGAAAAGCGGGACACCGATCAGGATCACCCTGCCGGAGATCTCCTCCCACACCGAGGCGTCTGCGAGAAGGAACATCCTTATCCAGATGGGTGTTTCCGTTGATAGAATATCCAGACCAGGGGTGGGCTGTTCGAACAGTTCGAACATCCAGTATACCGCATAGAAGAAGAACATGGCACCGATAAAGGTCCTTGCAGTGATGGCAAGGTCGGTATCCCTCGAGCGAAAGGAGAGAGATGGTGATCTTTTCCCATACCTATCCGTTTTTCTGGAAAGTTGAGTGAAGCTCCTGTAGAACAACCATGCTACAGACATGACGCAGGATGCTGCGATGAGGAAGAACCATAATACCGCTCCCCAACCAGTTATCGGGACCGGGAAGGTCAAAAAGATCCTGGGGGTGGGTATCAGGATCGACACCCAGTTAGCAAATTCCAGAGAGGTGTTGGAGCCGATGGACAGGTTCCCTCCCGAGCAAACCTGCGAACGGTAAAGCCGGTAGGTCATATTTTGCTCGAAGAACTCATCATTCTCATCTGAAGGGGCGACCTTCACACCATCGAGTTCCACACTGGGGGTCCCTTTGAAATCCTTTCTGTTGAAATCGGACCACTCGGCAGAAAGAACGACATCGTATCCGGTCGGTACACCTTCCTGATAGTTCTCCAGCCTGAAGGGGTCAGGATCCATCACGAATCCAGGCGACCTGTCCCTGAGGATCGAAAGACCTGTTACGAGAGACGGACCGCTCCGTTCCGGATAGTTCAGGTGAAAGGCAAGTTCATCGTTCTTCTCAGCGGAGCCAGGTGCCCTGAAGGTTCCCTCGTATATTCCCTCTCCCTTCAGAGGGATCCAATATGTCCGGCCTCCAACGTCGATCGCAAGGGGTAGGTGTATCGAGAGATCATCGAGGTCCGAACTGAGGATGTCCATGTCATCCATCGGCCCCCCGGTCTCGAATATAATGTCGTAATATGCTCCCTGATAGAGCTCCAGGTCGCCGTTCATTTCCACCTCTATCCTGCCGGGGTCCTCCTGACCGTAAAGCTGGTCAGAGCCATTCAACACCTGACCCACCGTGGCGGATACGTAAAGGTCGTCCTCCTTCAGGCCTGTCATTCTTGTGACGATGTAGGTCCAGTTCAAGGAACGGTTCCCATCCTCGTCAAGCAGGAGGCGGAGCCAGGTTATTCCTTTCCCTATGATGGCTGGATCCTCCAATCCCCATCGGTCACCCGATAGTTCGACCAGTTCAGATCCCTCACCGCTTGAGGTCATGACCGAATATTGCGATATCGTCCCGTTCTCCACCCCACTGGCATCAAAGACCAACTGGTCGTTCGGAAAGAAGGAGGAGACAGGGGACGATACTGCCAGGTTCTCGTAGAGGATCGGAACGGGATGATCGATACCCGAATTGACGGATACTATCTCCCAGGGCCCGGATCCGAAAGGATCGGCCGGGCCCTCGCTTTTTTCAGGCCATCCCTCGTTGTACTGCCTTCCTGGAATATTGGGGTTGAGAAAGACGTCATGAGCCCCCTCCTCTAAAAGGCCTGGGACCCTTGTGGCCAGTACCAGGCCTCCGGAGATATCCACGGCAGGGAACAATGTGGCGGTCAAGGTGGAGTTCGGGCCGATGAAAATGGCCTCATATGGAATGGAGGGTAGACGCCCCCCCCTGAATGCAAAGACCAAGGTGAACGGATCTCCCGCATTCACCGTCCCCGGGCCCTGGAACGACACGTCCTCGTCATCGACCGGCATGTACGGTAAAATGACGGTTCCTTCCAGGGATGAGGTATAGCTTCGGGGGACGCCATCGATTATGTAAGGGAGCGATAGGATGACCGCTGCCGAATTCAGCACGAGGATCGCTCCGATAAGAAGCGAGGCCCATATCGAGGGGGCGGATCCTTTTCCCCAATCAAAGATCCCCGGTCCGCGGCTTTTTTCCTTCAAAGGATCACTCCAGGCTTCTCGTTCCGAAGGGTCTTTCAGTTGATAAACTATTCCGAGACCCACCCAAATCGTTATATCTTATCCAAGCCTTCAATCAAGGATATTTGTACAATTGGGCAGGGGATTATAATAATTAGGAATGGCAAAGAATTGAATGGAGATGACGCATGGAGCCACTTACATCCAAGGCTCAAGAGGTGGTTCACGGCAGCGATAGGAGCTCCGACCTCCGTTCAAACCTCGGCCTGGACCGCCTTGAAGAACCGCGAGAACGTCCTGGTGATATCCCCCACTGGCAGCGGAAAGACCCTGGCTGCTGTGATACCGGCGATCGACCCCATACTGAAAGGCGAGGCGGACCGCTCCAAGACCAGTATCGTCTATATCTCGCCAATGAAGGCCCTTGGTGCTGATATCCTCAAGACCCTTACAACGTTGTCCGAGGGTATCGGAAGGATCGAGGGCAGGAAGGTCAGGAGCTGGGGGAGGGGGAGAAAGAAGAAAGGTGAGATACTTCCCGATGCGGAACTTCTGGTGGGCATAAGGACAGGGGATGTCCCCCAGTCGGAAAGAAGGAGGATGCTCCTGGACCCTCCAGACCTTCTGGTGATAACACCGGAGAACCTGCTCCTCATGCTTTGCTCGAAGGCCAGGGAGACAGTGGATTCCGTTGGATGGATCATTGTCGACGAGGTCCACGAGATGGTCCCCAGTAAAAGAGGGGCGCTCCTTTCATTGACCCTGGAGATGTTGACGGAGATGGTGCTGGAAAGGACCGGCAGGGAACCTATAAGGATAGGTCTCTCTGCCACCGTCAAACCGGTCTCAACAGCCGCAAAGTATCTTGTAGGCATGGACAGGATGGGGAGGTCCCGAAAGGTTACCCGGATCGTGGAGGATTCGGGCAAGGACATGCTGATCGAGTTCAGGACCCTGATGGAAGATGTGGAAGGGGATGGCGATATCAGAGAGATGGTCCTCTCGGAGATCGGGGCCTTGATTGAAAAGGACAAGGGGCCCCTGGTCGTATTTCACAACACACGCCGAGCCGCCGAGGAAATGGCCTATTCGCTCGTTCAGAGAGGTTACGAGGCTGTGATGCCCCATCATGGGTCACTTGGGGCGGATGTCAGAAGGACGGCCGAAGATGGATTGCGGACAGGCAGGCTCAAGGCCATTATCTCATCGACTTCTCTGGAACTCGGGATCGACATAGGAGAGGTGGAGACCGTCTGCCAGGTAGGGTCGCCCAAAGACCCTTCGAAGATGCTTCAGAGGTTCGGAAGGTCGGGCCACGGTCTCGGCCGGACATCCCACGGGATGATCTATCCGCTGGACGGGATCGATCTGATGGAGGGGATTGCCGTATCGCTTGCGGCGTCCAAGGGGAAATTGAAGAAACTGGATACTCCTGACGAATCTCTCGATGTTCTTGCCCAGTTCATGATCGGGTGCTCCCTGAACGAAGGCGGACTCAGGACCGATGATATCTGGAGGCTGGTAAGGAAGGCGTATCCATACAGGTCGATCAAGAAAGCCTCGATCAAGGATATCCTTGACCTTCTGTCGGAAAGACTGCCAGGTCCCAATCAACCTCCTCCAAGATTGTGGTACGATGAGGAGAGGAAGGCCTTCATGCCGAGAAGGAACACCGGTCAGGCCTTTTACCTGAACTGCGGGACGATCCCAAAGGAAACCTCCTTCAGGGTTATCGATGAGAGGACAAGAAGGGCGATAGGCGATCTGTCCAGGGATTTCGGGGAGACATTGTATGAGAGGGATGTGATCCTGCTTGGTTCTAAGGTCTACAGGATAAGCGGGTTCTCGGGATCGAAGGTGCTTGTAAGGGAAGATCCTGATTCACAGCCGACCGTACCGAGCTGGACCGGAGAGATCATGCCGAGACCGGACACCGTCGCGGCAGAGCTGGTCCGATTGTACGAAAAGGGCTGTAGAGGAGGATCGCGGGGGGGCTCGGACATCAAGGTGAACCTGGACCACCAGGGCAGGAGAATATGCAGGTCGGTGATATCAAGCCTTGATGAACTCGGCATCCTTCCCACCGTATCGAGAATTCCCGTGGAATTCAGAAAGATGAGGGGGACGCGGAGGCTCTATATCTTCATCCTTCCCGAAGGAAGACAGGTCACCGAGATCCTCGGGAGGACCATGGCATACGGGATAAGAAAGGCAATAGGGGCAAAGGTCGACTATGTTTCGACGGACGATGGGTTCGCGGTGATCTCCCCCACGAAGCTTTCGGTAGATGAGCTGAGAGGGATGTTGAGGAGAGATGATTTCGAGAAGACCGTGAAGGGCCTGGTCCTGACATCCTCCATATTCAGGTCACGGTTCACTCACTGCATGAACAAATCCCTGCTTGTACTTTCACGGTTCAGGGGAAAGGACACCGGTGCACTTTACAAAAGGAACCGGGTTGAGAACCTCCTTTCCCTTGTAATGGATGCGTGGTATAGCGAAGGAGGATGGGATGATACGGAGGGACCGCTCAGGGGGCTTGTCCTCCTTGCAGAGGAGGCGCTCAAGGAGGTCTTCGTCGAAAGGATCGACATGAGAAGATGCAGGGAAATTGTTACGGGCATAGGTTCGGGATCGATCCGTCTTGAGCCGGTGGAAATGAGGGACGGACCGAGCATTCTTGGAAGCTCCATCCTCCGGTCCTGGAAGAACAGGATGGATGAGCTGGTGGATGCTGGTCGAACGATCCCGGAAGCAAACCGATCCGGGGATCGACAAGATGCGGTTGAAAGATCTATGGTGAGGATCCCGGACAATGGAACCGACGCAGAGCAGGACAGGATCATGATCGATCTGCTCCAAAGGGCATCAGAGGGAGCGAGAGCGAAGAAGGGGCCTCTTCCGGGACCGTCTGGGCGTGGAATGAAAGGACCTGGCGACCTTATCTCGTTCGGAGGAGAGGAACTTGTCCCGGTCCCTGCAAGCGCTCTGCCTGGAATTGTGTTCACGGCAGCAGCGATCACAGGATACAGGACAAAGGCATTGACGGGATCGGGGGACCTCGGGCATCTGATCAGATGGATGCCTTTCTTCACACATCCTGTCGAGATCGTTTCAAGGTCCTCCGAGATCCTCTTCAACGATATTCGGTCATCCATGAAATCCGGAAGGATAAAACCGGTCAATCTATTGGGAGAGAACAGGTTCACCGACGGGAAATGGGCATCGATCTACAGGGCCTTGACAGATCCATCGGGATGTGCCAGGCAAGACGGATTGTCAAACCTGGAGGAGGGTCTTACCTACTCTCGATCGGACCTCGGCAATATTCTCGACCAATCCGGAGAGGACCTTACCTCCTCGATCAATGATGCGGCAGAGAAGAACATCCTTGGACGGCTCCCGGCAAGTGCGAGGGACATGATGGGCGCTTCCCAATCCGATTTCATACCGATCCAATGCGAGGATGATCATCACGATAATGGGAACGCTGGCATAAAAGGACTCGAGCGGTTCCTCAGGTTCTTCGGACCGTTCGAGGCAAGTGAGCTCATAAGATTGTTTGGAGAACAGGTCCTGGCACATGCCGCGGGCGCAATATCGACAGGGACCGTCCAATATGGTGCCGGCCCGGAAGGACCGATATCGATCCCATCCACCGGGAATTCAATGTCCGATAGGATCTGGCTTTGGAGCAGGAGAGGGAGCAGGGATATTGGGCTTGCGATGGAAGGGGCGGACAATGAACGGGCCGGGGTTACGATAAGGACCCTTAACGATCCTGCAACCCAGCTGACGGGTGTATGGAACATCTGGGTGGAGAAGGAGCCTGTTCGAGGGTCGATAATGACGGTCCTTCTTGCCCTCAGGGAAAGCACCCTGCTCGGCCGCATATCCATAGTGGAAACGGCCGACCTCATCCGGATATCGGATATCGAGGTGGATGATTTCGACATGATAGTCGAGGTCTCCAGGGCATTGGCGGAGTGGTCAAAGAACTATGAAAGATTGGGTTATGAGACATTTCTGATCGAGAGGATAATGGGTATTCCGGCCGGAGAGGCCGCCAGGGATGCTGTGAAGGTATTCCTCGATGAAGGTTTCAATGTGGAGACAACACCGAAAGGCGACGTCCTGCTGAAAGGGGCCGAGGTTTTGAGGGGGATCTCAAGGGAGGACATCCTGTTCAACATGTTCCTTGCCCAGGGTCTCATCGAAGGACATCATTGGACACATCCCGTGGAAGTGATCTCGAAGCTCGGGTCCGTGGTCGACCGGTGGGAGCTCCTGAGCAGAATGGGGTCATCCAGATACAGAAGGCTCTCCATAACCGATCCATCCCATCTGAGGGAAAAGAACGATCAGGAATGGGCATATATCACATCGCCGGTCCCCAAAATAAGTGATGAGGCTCGAGTGGACTGGTCGGAGATAACCTCCGTATCGGGTATCGGACTTACCGACATGAAGGACATGGCAAAAAGGTTCTCACTCGTCAAGGGCATGATGGACCAACCTTACCCGGTGTGGTCGCTCGATCAGGAGTTCGAGCGGTACCCGCCCCCTCCCAAGAGAGGCCTGAGCTCTATCGATCCCAAACTTTCCTCCCTGTTCAACGACCTCTTAAGTATGGACCCCTCGGATGTGGGGCCATTCTTGAAAGCAAGGGACCTAAAAAGGGAAATGGACGAACTTCTCAGAAAGGGGCTGACGGTCGAAGATCCATGGGGTGAACTGAGGCTTGATCTGTTGAAGGTCCCCAGGTCCCGGAAGGGAGAAAAAGGAAAGGAAAGGGAACCCAGGGGTCTCTACCAGACCAGATGGCTCCTTCGGAATGCCAGGAGGTTGTCATTGTTCACCTTCGAGGATCTTATGAACTACTCCCCCGGTCTTGATGATCCGGGAAAGGTACGCTGCCTGATGAACGGTCTGATCGGGACACATTTCCATCGGTTCCTTACGGTGGGAGCCGGTTTTCAGGTCCTCTACCGCGTAATTGGTGATGGTCCAAGAGTTCCCAGACGATGTCCCGGACCAGATGAACTTCGGGACCTGACGGTGATCTCTCCGAAGGACAGGATGGCCAGGGTGGTCATGAATGACATCAAGGGCGCGATAGCCAGAGGGCACGGGTTCTCCATTTTCAAGGGAGGCAGACCTGTCGCACTGATCTCCATCAAGAAGCTGAAGAAGGCTCTCAAGAATACGGAATTCGGAGAATCCGTCCAGGGGTCCTCCTCGCTGGAATACTGGTCGGTGAAAAAGGCATGGGTCGATCTCAGGTTCAAAAGGAAGGACCTCCTGAAATCCATCAGGAGATCGTTCTATTCCTTTGGCTGCCAGCTGATTACGGACGATGAGAAGCTGAAACTAGAATCCCTCTACAGAGATGCCGAGAGCGTTCAGAGGGTGTCGAAATAACTGCACTGGCTCTGCAAATCCCGAAAGTCTTAATATGTACATTTATAATAAGGATGGCCAACACTACCAAACCCCGGGTGAGGAACAGCAGAGCATGTTTTCGACAACGACCATGCACATGCGATAGAAACCCTTATAAAATCCCCCGGAGGTTAGTTAGTCCAGCAAGAAGGTGGAATACATGCAACTTGGCGATGTGAAGAGAACCTTCGCTGTAGCGATAGTTTTAATACTGGCCTTTTCTGGGGTCATCGGACTCTCGGCAGCGTTGAATCCTTTGAAGGGCGACGACTGGGAGTACGATCCCGACGGGGACAGGCTGACCAACCTCGATGAGTTCATCGCCGGATCCGATCCGAACAACTATGATACGGACGGCGACGGTCTCCCGGACGGCTGGGAGGTCGAGAACAGCCTTGATCCCACCGACCCCGCTGATGCCACGCTCGATAACGATTACTTCGGCGGCGAGGAGTATGCCTCCTACACCCAGGTGGACCCGCCCTACGACAACTATGCCGAGTACTTCAGGCTGGCCGGCGTGGATGCGGACACCGGTGAGAACGTGTACATCCCTACCGACCCCAACAACCCTGACACCGACGGGGACTCCGTTCTTGACCCCGACGACTCGTGGCCCTGGGACTTCAGCAATGACGGGACCGGCGGCGGCGGCAACGGCGGCGGGGACACCGGTGGAGAGGGAGACGGTCCCGCGGTCGACGGAGACGGCGACGGTGACGGGGACGGCAACGTGGACGACGACGGGGATGGTCTGACCGACACTGAAGAGATGGCCATGGGAACCGACTTCAACAACCCCGACACCGACGGGGACGGCCTTATCGACAGCGCCGAGATCGCCCGCGGCCTCGATCCCAACGACTGGGACACCGACAATGATATGCTCATCGACGGTGTCGAGGCAGGCGGCTCCGACTCCACCGACGGACACCTTGTGGACTCCGATAACGACGGTCTGCCGGACCCCTGGGAGGACAACGACGGCGACGGCATCCTCAACATCGAGGAGCAGGACATATGCCTCTGGTTCTGGGCCTGGATCACCCCGCCTGCGCAGGGCGGCGGCGGCACGGACCCTTACCAGACCTATCTCATCGCCTACAGGTTCAGGTTGAACCCGAATTCGAACGACACTGACGGTGACGACATCTCGGACGACAAGGAGACCCAGGCTTATGCCCCTGGCCCCATCAACAAGAACTCGAGGTCCGAGTACAACTACCATCAGGTCACAAACGAGACCGGACAGGGAAGATGGATCCCCGACAGGTGGAACAACGACCATGACATATCCAATCCCGCATCCGGTTTCTCCAAATGGACCGAGGGAAGATACTCCTGGTGGACATACTGGTTCACTAAATCCTACGAGCTCGGGTCCCTCCCGCTGCAGACCTTCAAGGTCGTCCTTTACAACCTCAATCCCTGGCTTCTCTGGTACTGGATGTGGGACAGCTACAACTTCTGGACCGCCGAGGAGTTCCTTGCCAACTTCTATCATTCCTCTCAACCCATAGGCACATACTCCACTTACACCACTTTCGAAGATGTGTTTGGCTGGCAGGACAGGGGAAAGGCCACCACCGATCCCAAGCTCCTGAGGTGGAACATGTACGACACCGATCCGTCCAACGACGATACCGACGGAGACAGGATGGAAGATGACTGGGATCCAAGACCCACCATCCCCGATGACAGGCTGGATACCGGCATAGCCCTGAGCAAGATCGGATACCCGCAGCCCGGCGGCGGACTCCAGTGGTACTACCCGGCCTTCGGTCCCGGCAAGCAGTCACCCGTAGGAGCGCTTTTCACGGGCGGACCGGTCGGCAGCCCCAACTGGTTCCTTGCCCAGAACAACTTCCAGAACATGATCGATTACGGAGTGTTCATGCACGATTACTACGGGTTCCCGTACAGGATCATCGACTCCACGATGAACAAGGGGATGCCGCTCTACATGGAGATAATCGTTGGAATAGAAAGAGGGCATCCCGGGTCGGAGTTCTTCACCAGAGGATTCTATAATTATCTCAACGTGTCGATAACATTCCATAATGGCTCAATAGATGTGGACCCTGAGGTGTACGGTGAAGGTCCGACCAATAACGTATCTTATGATCTGGATGATGATGTTGATGGGGATGGCGTCCCCAGGGCACTTGACATCAACCCGATGACCGGAGCCTGGATCTACAACCCGCAGGAATCCCAGTATCCGATGTTCGCACTCGGTCTGGATGACCTCAACCCACAGAACATACCGGACGAGCTGATATTCGACGAGTTCAACCCGAGCAATTTCGTGATCGACGGTTACGGTGCTTGGGCAGGTCCGGACGATCCATATTTCGTTGAAGCGACGGGCGAGAGGCATGACGGCCTTCAGCTGTCCTTCATCAATATATCGAACTATCCAGACCTATACGCGCTGCATCCGTCAGGCTCCAACATATGGTTCTACTGGTCCACGATGACATTCTACAAGATAGGCTTCCACTTCATGGTCCCCGAGGGAGTCATGGCTGGATATGTTGTCATGGACATGATCATCGACACCGAGCAGAACATACATGTCGAGGAGTCGTTCGACGCCTTCGGCTCCTATCCTTACATTGCATATTGAGGATAGGACCTGACAGGGGGGTTCTTCGGACCCCCCTTTTTTTTATTTTTTTTTTAGCAGGCGGAGCATTTGCAAGAGTACAGTACCATATAAATAGTAATATTCCTTTGAAGAGATATCCGTTCAGCCAGGAGTTGGTTGGAGGCACCCCCCATGAATATGCCCAGACAGCTTGCAGTTCTTCTTGTGGCAGCACTGATGGTACCTGTCCTCTTGGACATGGAACGGGAAGCCATCGGAGGGCGACCGATCTTCAGGTCGAATATCCTGGCCGTCTGGGACAACACCCTCTACAACCAGAAGCCGTTCGACATGGAGGTGGATGGCAACGGCAGGATCTACATCACCTATACCACCGACCAGATGTACTATCCGGACCCTTATATAGTTCATTCAGATGATGGCGGGATCACCTGGTCCCCATCCTCCCGCATCGATGATGTCCTTAGGGACGGAAATACCAGCAACGACCGATCTTCCCAGAACGGACCCAGGATGGCTATAGCTTCCAACAACACTGTCTACGTGGTGTGGTCCGATGAGAGGGACAAGACATACTTCATGCCCCAGACCCGGCATATCAGGATAGCCTGGGCGGAGGATGGGGAGAACTTCACGAGGAGCGTGAGGATAGATCCCATAAAACAGGAACAGACCTGGGAAGCCGGAGCCCCCGACATTGCGATAAACGAGGAAGGAAGGATATTCGTTGCCTGGCTGGACCAGAAGGATGCCGGGGCATACAACAACATCTGGACATCATTTTCGGATGATGGCGGCGTCACATGGTCGGAAATGCTGATGATCAACGATGACGGCCTTCATTACAGGGACCATGAATACGTACGATGCGTGATGCGGGGGGACGACGTCTATGTCTCCTGGCAGGACAAGAGAGGAGCCGACAACCAGTACAGACCGTATGTCGATACCTCCCACGACGGGGGAGAGACGTTCGGGACCGACGTTGCCGTCTCGGACGATCTCGAGCAGTACAATTCAAGACAGTGGCCCTCGCCTGCCGTTGATGACTCCGGAAACCTCTATGTGACCTGGAGGGACAAGAGGACCGGGAACGACGAGATATGGTTCGCAAGGAGCGAGGACGGAGGAGGCAACTTCTCGACAAATATCCGCATAGCCATAGTCCCCGAAGGGTCAGAGGACTGGTATCCCTATACGGCGACGACGGGGACTGGCGGAGTCGGGGTGATCTTCCAGAGATCGGTCCCCTCCAAGGACACCACGGATGAGGGGGAAATATTCTACATAAACTCATCCGACGGGGGAAGGACCTGGAAGGACCTCATGAGGGTGGACGATACCGACAGGTACTATCCGGACCCGTCGACCCAGGAGAAACCCATTCTGGTGTATGACAATACCGGGAGGGCCCTGGCCACATGGACCGACCACAGGAACTACTACGAGCGAAGCAGGGAGGTTTATTTCTCACCCCACAGCGGACCCGTTGACGGTCCAAACCACAGGCCTGACCTTTACGACCAGGATTTCTGGTCTTTGTTCGATTTCAATCCCAAGGTAACCTCATCGACAATGAACGTGACCTTCGCGTGCAACTATTCCGACCAGGATAACGACGTGCCGGTTGAGGGTTACCCGAGGGTCCAGATATATACCGATGCCGAAGGTACGGAACCGGTCTTTCAGGAGCCGAAGGTCATGGAGAAGATCTTCCCCAACGACATCGACTTCATGGACGGCGCCTACTACGAGGTAAGTTTCATCATACCGGTCGAGGGTCAGACCTACTACTCCATCGAGGTGGTGGAGGAAAGGGACCCGCAGCCGATGTTCTCTCCGGTCTTCAGGGGGCCCATCGTTGATGCAACACCGCCCAAGCTCACGGTCCTTTCTCCCGTTAACGGCACCTGGCATGATTCGGAGACCGTACTTTGCAAGGTAAGGGTGGAGGATTTCGAGGGGGGAAATGTTCAACCCGGCTCCATCAAGGTCAGGAAGTCCATCAACGGCCTTGAGAATCTCGAGAAGGGTGTCGCTCTCTCCAACCGCCTGATGATCGACAACAACACCTATGAAGCATGGGGAAACGTCAGATTGTCGGCTGGTGTTGACAACTATATTATGTTCGAGGCAAAGGACAAGGTAGGGAACGGACCAGCTCTTTCGGATCCGGTCAACATATGGGTGGATCCGGATCCGCCGTTCTTCACCGCGCTTGGTCCCACGACCCTGCAGATCTTCGAAACGGTGAACTGCACGATACAGTGGTTGGACCGGTTCCCCGGCTCCACCGCCGACACGTCCCGCCTGAACCTTTCCTCGATAGAATACACCTACAGGACGACCAGCGGGCCGTATCCCGACTGGACTGCCCCCGAGGGCATCGTCGACATCGGGAACGAGGTCTACCAGTGCTGGGTGAACCTGGAGTTCCCCGACGAGGGTGTCTATTCCTTCATCAAATGGAGGGCAAGGGACAATCTCGACAACTACCAGGAAACTGGCGAGTTCCGTATTAGGGTGGATGTCCCTGACAATTACAGACCTGTCTTTACGGGGTCCGCCTATCCGGACGGTGTGGTATCACCAACTCCACATCTCTTCTGGGATGCCGCGTACGATGTTGAGGGGGACGCCCTCTTTTACAAGATAATGTTCCTTCGCTATCCCGGTGAGCTCCAGCTCACACACTGGATCAACGTGGGAGAGAGGACATTCTACGACGTTCCGGACGAGAGCCCGCTGGAGCCTGGTTACTACATATTGCGGGTGAACGTATCGGACCGCAACGGCGGGTACGACTATGACGTACTGGACCACATCGTAAGGATAATGGACAAGGGAACGCCGCCTCCCCGGGATGTGCCCAAGTTCGGACCGATCAATACTGCCGTGAAGGATATCGATATCTCATGGGAGCAGTCCCCCAGCCATTCAGACATGGACATACGCTACATGCTGCGGATCGGAACGAAAACCTATTCCGGGGACGTGCTGGAGTGGACAAATATCGGCCGCCTGCCCAAGTTCTCCATAGCAGACCTCAACCTGACCATAGGCCTCTATTCCATTCAGGTCATGGCCACGGCGAACAACAATTTCAGCAGAGTGACCCTCGGGATACTAAAGATCAACGATTACAACATCACACACTGGTCGCCTCTTGAGGCCCTTTCCTACCGGGGAACGGGACGTGGATACTCGGTGGACATAACGAACTATGCCACCTTCAGCGACAATGTCACCATAACGGTGGAAGGCTACCTCGCGGAGGAGGGAGCTGCGTACCTTGACCGCAGCGGAACGAGGACCGCCATTTTCTACCTCCCGTCGCAGAAGAACCGGGCTGACCCGGAGCCCACAACCGTGGCGGTCACCATATTCCCCGATGAAAAGATCGAGAAACGCGATTACCAGGTGAGATTGAGGATCGTTTCCGAGGACGGCCAGACCGTCACATACACGGATTACGTAACTGTGAATGTAAAGGACAGGCCAAGGGAAGGTTTCGGAGCCGAGATCTCGGACAATCTTTACGACTTCCTCATTGATACGTTCCCGTTCCTGAAGCCGATCAAACAGAGTCTGCTCGTTCCGCTGTTCCTGCTTCTCGTGGCTGTCTTCGTTGCTCTTGTATCCGGTACGGGAATAATCATCTACAGGAAGAAGTTCCGCAAAGAGGTCAAAGAGGACCCGTACGCCCAGCAGAGGAAGCTTTACCGCGACCTCTACGGGTTAGATCCGACCGAGGAGCAGCTCAGGAAGATGGAAGAGGGCGGACCCGGATCGGAAATGGATGATTTCTTCAGCGACATTCCGGAGATCGACTCTGATGCAGCGGTCACCGGTGCTGCCCTCCCGAAAAAAGGAGCGGAGGGGGTAGCTCCACCGGAAGATCTGGAGGAGGAGGAGGAGGGTGCGGACGATGAAGGATCGATCCAAGAGGATATCGCTCCGGATGAGGGAGACGCGGATGAACTGGAGGAGGTCGATGAGGAATACCTGGACCCTGATTCGATCTGAAAAGGCTTCAAGAAGGGCGCCTCCTGCAAACGATGTTCGATCTGCCAGGATAAATCGGACCGGAAAGGTATTATCCCCATACCCCGAATAATGGCGGGTTCATCCCATGGCAAGGAGAAAGAAGGACAAAGGGAAGAGATCCCCCAAAAAAGACGGAGGTCCCATTCCTGATACGCCCCCCTTAGAATCCTTTCTTTCGTCAGCGCAACCCCCGCCTGCCCCGATACAAATGGAAACAGAGACAAAGGAGGATACCAAGGTCCCGGATGACGGGATGACATTCGAGGAACTGAAGAGACCTGAAAAGGTGATGGAGGTCATATCGACCCCTGCCTCCACGGATATATCGCTACCAGGCACGGAGATCTCTTCGAGAGAGGCCAGATCGTTCCTCGATGGCTTGAAGGCGCACCTTAAGAAAACCAGCACGGCCGGGATATATTTCCACAACGACATGGACGGCCTCAACGGGGCCCTATTCATAGGGTCCTTGATCAGAAACGTATTCGGAACCTCTATGGATATCCATGCTTTCCCGCTTGAATACAGGGAACTGCAGATGTTGAAGCTCGACCAGGATATAACCTATATCTTCATAGATATGGACATCGACCTGAAGGGTGACAATGTGTTCCGTATCGACCATCACGGTCCGAAAAGGGACCTGAAACTTGTCAACGAGAGGACCTTTCTCCTCACACCTCCTGAGAACGATTACGAATATCCTTCGACTGCAACGGCCCTTTGCGCTTACCTTGAGCATGTATCCAACGGGGGAGGTTCCACTTTCTTCGAGTTCCTGAACCGAGGACCATGGCAGAACGATCAGTTCAAGAGGCTCTTGATCCTGCTGGCCTCCGTTTGCGACAATCTCTGGCATCTCAACTTCCTCATCGATATACCCATCAAGAGATGGATACCGGACAAGGAGGAGGAGCGGTACCTCGTTCTGATATCGATCTCCGCATCCTTATTGCTCGGGGAGAGCGACAAGCGGGATGAACTTGTGAACAGGTTCTTCAGCAAGGATATCAATCCCGAGATATACCTCGAAACCATCTGCCAGAGGCTCTCCGGTGGAAGGAACATCATGCATTTCACCACGACGGTATCGAAGGAGGCCGAAGCCTTCTACAACCGTATCTTCTTCAATCTTACGGATTCCATCGAGCGGTCGCTGAAGACCCTCGAGAGGGACAAGGATACCCTGAAGAAGCTCGAGGATTCCATGCCCATCGATATGAGGGGGAACCGCGAGAAGATGATGGAACTCCTCAACACCAGGGGCGATCTGAACCTTGAGCACTGGAGAAGGGTCCAGTTCTATGGGAAGGAAATGGACAAACTCGAAGCGAAGATAAACGTGGAGGAGAAGAGGCTTTTCCGCCTGAGAGCGGCAAAGAAGATGATCTCCACGGAAAAGGGACCCCGTCTATCCGTGATGCTTCCCCTCCCGAGCTCATTTCAGGTCAAGGGGATCATCGCCTCCCTTCTCTATTACATGGGTTGGAAGAACGTGGTCATCGAGGAGAGGGGGTCCGAGGCCTACTGGGGGTCCCGCGGGTTCACGAAGGAGTTCATCGGAGAGGTCTTCTCGAATCTGTCGCTCGGATACGAGGAGCTGAAGGATTATCTGTTCATGGAGAAGGTCTTCAAGGACCTTCCGGAAGTGTTCAAGCGGACCCTTAACATCTCAAGGAACATTTCATATTACAAGACCTACAGCGGTGGAATGGGAGGCAGGGGGCTGATACACGGCGGGGTCCTCACCGGCAAGGTGCCCAGGGTATTCTCCCTTCTGGAGGAAACTGGCGACATGGAGGAGAAGGTCCGGGAACTCATGAAGTACAAGCAGCTGGGAAACGCCCTCCAGGGACTGACCGAAGGCCAGTCGACGGTATCAACCGCACAGGCCCTGAGGGCCAAGTTCAAGTCTACTGGATGGATGGTCCTCCAGCTCGTTCAGGGACGACAGGGTGCGGACATCGTTCTTGGAAATTTCAACATGGCCATCATGAACCTTGTTGGATATACCGAGAGGATAGGGATAGAACTCAAGGAGATCCCTCCTTACTACCCCCAGATGGACCACGGGCGATTCGATGTGGTGGATTGAGGTCCGGACGATATCCGAACCTCATCAGATAGGCTGTGTTCTCTGCCTGTAGGCAATTATACCCAGTGCGACCACTATGATGATGATGGCGAATATTACTATCCTCCAGTTGACCTCTATCTCGCTTTCGGGTGTCTGGCCAACAACGATGTTGTACCAGATACCGGCATTATCTAGGTCATCGGTCTCCTTCACATCATTGTATGGGTCCACCTGAACGATGAAGGTATGGAACTCGTCCTCCGTGATATTGTAGTCGGTGACGTTGAACCTGATCCTCGTGTGGCCCAGGCCGTTCTGGGGAATATATGGTATGACGCCCTCGGCAACGACCTTATCATCGACAAGGAGAGATACGTTGACCGAGCTTGCATCCCGGTAGAGGGACCTGACTGTTATGTTCGCCTCGAGGGTCCTGTTGAGCACGGGGTCGGTCAATCTCCGATTGGTGATCTTCAGGAAACCGGGGGGCAGGACCAGATTGGGCTTCCTGACCTCGATGGCCACCTGTTTCTTGACTGTGTCGCCGATCCTGTTCTGTCCAGTGAAGGTCAGGACCAGTCTCTCATTGAAAAGAGAGCTGGCCTCTCCCTCCGGTGTCCAAACGGTGACCGCATACTTTCTCATACCGTTGGGCAGAAGGGAGGCATTCTCACCGGCCTCGGGGAATTCCTCCGAACCTTCCCATTCGACCCTCCATCCGCCTTCAATATCCTCGGGGCGGGGGGTCATCTTGATGTTGACCACATCCTCACCGTTGCCCAGATTGTCGACCGTCAGATTGAAGACCCTCATCTCATCATAGTCGACCCCAAGGACCTCGGGAATGTCGAAGAGGATATCGAACCTGAAGCTGGAAGGCGTCTCCACCTGGACCTGGAAGGTGTTCTTGGTGTTGTGGTCCGACTCTGCCTGGAAGATGATGGAATTAAAGAATTCGGGTTCCATCGGGGAGGTTATGTTGACCCATCTTGTTGTCCTGGACCCTATCTCGAGATAGATGTCCGAACCTTCCGGAAGGTCTATGGTCCATCCATCGGGCTTGTCGTTCACCAGAACGTTGATGGTGAAGGGTTCGTTGCCGACGTTCTCGATGAAATACTCCAGCCTTATGGTCTCCTGGGCGGACATCTTCATCTCATGCTGGAAGTCGTTCACAAGATCGATCTTGAAGGTATATTCCTTGGTCTTCTCGAACTCGAAGGCGAGATCACCGGCCGTTGTCGTGGAGTTCAGGGTCACCTGCTCGTTGATCCGGTATGTCATATCCATGCCGTATTCCTCCGTTGTAAAACGGGAGGAAACATAATACTCATAGTATGGCAGGTCCAGAACGAAGGTTCCCTCGGAATACGCGGCAGCGATCTCTCCACCGCCGTCAACAATGGTGAAGGTCAGGTCCTCTCCCTCCGGAGGCTCGTATATCAGGTCACCGTCGGTGTTCCTGTATACCACGGTCCCGGAAACCCTCCTGGCGGGAACGGCCGGCCACCGCTCGTCGGTCAGATCACCTCCCAGGTCGATGCTGAGCTCTGCAAGATATCCGGCTATGGGGCGGCCCTCGCTGTACCTCATGCCCTTCACGTTGTAGATATCCGGGAGAAGACCGACCTCGAAAGAGCCGTCGGTTCCGGTTGTTATCTGGTATACCTCATCGGACATCGAGGTGAAGGTGAGTTGCAGTCCGCTAATCGGGCCTTCATCATCGTCCCAGATACCATCAAGGTCTGCGTCTAGGAACATCTTGCCTTTGACGGTCGTGTCATCGGGGACAAGCGGAACATCCCAGAGAGCGAGTCCGTCAACCGGCAGGTCGATGAACTCGACATCATCCCTGGGTGATGTCTTGTAGCCCTCGGCATCTACCGTTATCTGGAGCCTTGTGAAAGGTACCATTACCGAATAATCACCGTTGATGTCCGAAAGTGTCGATATGGGGTCGCCGCCATCCAGGGGTGTGAAGGTGACGTTCACCCCTTCCTTCCTTTCGGTCGATTGGATCGTCCTGTCGTTGTTCACATCATAATAGACGGCCCCTTTCACCATGATGTTCTTGGACAGCTCAAGGTTCAGACCTACCATGGCACCGGCTACCTGGACCCTGGACGAATGGAAGTACTCGACCTCGATATCCTCTCCGAAGGAGGGGTCGATCGTTCTGAACTCGTACTCCGCATCGTAGGTCCCGGTGAACAGAATGGCAATGAAATCGCCGTCCGACTGCAGACCCGCCCCTACCCAGAGGTCGTCCTTCACGAAGAACACCTCGGAGTCCTCGATATCATCGAAGTCCGGGGTAAGGCGTCCCTCCACCGGGAAGGCCTGGACCATTTCGAACTCCTCGTTCTGAATGCCGAAGTCGACGGAGATCACATCCCAGTACATGTAATGGGTCCCGGGCCTCTCCTGATGGGCCTCGATTATGAAATCCCCTGCCGGGACCTCGAGCGTGAACTCGCCGTTGATATCCGTCTCCGTCGAGGCTATGGTGTTCCTCATGCCCTTTATTGCATTGAAGTTGACCGATATCTCAGACGGATATCTGACGATGGAGTTCTCGATGAGGAACATTCTTCCGCTGTAAGTCACAAGGTGCTGTGCCTGAAGATCAAGATAAAAGGCTTCATCATAGGGGTCGATCCTCAATTCATAGGATATGAACACGTTATGAAGAATACCGTTGTCATCGGACTCCTCCTGGATATCGATGAAGTATTCGCCAGGTACCAGGGCTGCGGTTACTACACCTTCAGCGGTCGTCGTGCCGCGTATCGGGTCCATTCCTGACATGTATGGCTCTACCGGGGTGATGGTGTATCTCGAATTCGCCAGAGGCCTGTCCTCGATCTCGTACCTTCCATAATAGGGCATCGTAAGGTTGATCTGGACCTGTCTCTCCTTCGCTTCCAGGGCGGCATCGGTGCCGTTGAGTCCGAAGTTCATCACCTCTGGAGTATTCTCCACGATCACCTCTCTGGTGAACGGATAGAAACCGTCAAGGATGACCCTCATCAGGTAATCCCCGGGCGGGAGGTTCGCAACGAACTCTCCCTCGACCCCGGTGGTTTCGTATATCGATCCGTTCGAAAACTGGAACTCTATGAGAAGGTTCTCCGGACCGTACTCTTCTGGAAGAGGGTTCGGACCACCCTGCGTCGGAAGAGAATCTTCCGCGGATGTGTACCTTCTGTCCCCGTTCTTGTCCCAGTAGACCCTTCCCGATACCCTTGCGGTCTGGAAGGCAAAGATATCCAACTGCAGGTTGTTCCTCACCGGATCCGCGGGCAGGTCCTGCATATGTAAATAGGTCACGTTCCCGGGAACGGTGGTGTTCTCCACCACGATCTTGTATCCGTCACGGGGAAGATAGGCATTGTACCGACCGACCGGATTGGTGAATACATGGGCAATTGTCCCATCCTTTTCCCTTATGAAGAGCATCTCGGTATTGTTCATCGGGGCCTGGGTCAGCTTTGAAAGGGTACCGTTCACCCTGAAGGCCCTCTCGAGTGTTATGGTATGGTACATCTTCGTTTTCCAGGCGATATCCACAGAAAAGACCGATGCCCAGTAGCTGTCCCTGTCAACGGAATAGACCTGAATATCGTATGTTCCTTCGGACAGTTCCATTTCCAGGACCCCGTTCTTATCGAGGAATGCTGACCATCTCCGGGACCGGTTTCCCTGCTCCATCAAATTAACGATGCCTCCGGAAACTGGAGCTGTAACAAGGTTCTGGGTCTCGGAGTATTTGTAACCGAGCGGATAGTATACCTTGAGCTCAAGGTCCCCTCTCGGAAGCAGGGTGATATTGAAGGAAAGGTTGTCCCCCTGTCCGAGTTCGAACTTCACGGGATCGTGGACGAAGGCGGGATTCTCGACCTTCAGAGTGTAAATGCCGGGGAACAACCGGTCAACGGAGTAATTTCCGGATAGGTCCGTCCTGACCTCTGTGGTCTCTCCAAGGCTGTCAGTGATCAGGACCTTTTGCTCCTGGGCGGGGAAACCGGTGATCACCTTCACGTTGCCCCCAACCCTGGTGTTGTCCATCCTGACGTCCTTGATCGCCTCTCCCTGAAGGTCCACCTTGTAGTTCGAGATCAGGACCTCGCTCTTTTCGCCAATTGCGTAAATGATGTCATACCTTGCTGGCACGAGGTCCTCGAACCTGTAGGTGCCATCCTCTCCGAGCTCGTAGGGGCCATAGACCTTGTCATCCGACCCGAGCAGGTCGAAGGTGACCGATCCCTTCTGAACAAGCTCGTCCTCGGCAGCGTCGTAGGTCGAATCGCCGTTGATGTCCCAGAATATCTTGCCTGTCAGACCTTTCCCGGATATCACCAGGTCCTTCTCGATCCTACCGCCGTCGACCTCCCTCATGGCCAGTTCGTCCGATACCTCGAAGATCGTGCTGTTGAGAAGGGATGTCGGTTGTCCTGTCGACTGGTCCATCTGGAACTGGTAAAGCTTGTCGAACTTGGTGTTCAACTCTCCCTCTGTGACGATCAGGTCCACCTCGCCAGGGGGAACGATCAGGCTGTATTCGCCGTTCGGGCCGGTAATGACATTGCCGTGTGGGATACCGTAGTCGTCAAGTATCGTGACCCTGACGCCGGGAACTCCCACGCCTCTCTCGGTGCGTACCCTTCCCTCGACGATGGCGCCGTCGTAATACATTATGTAGAAGACACCCTGGCCCAATCCGGACTTGACATCTCCGCCCTCGCTCCTGTACTTGTCCATTGCCACCTTGGATTCCATGGGCTCGTAGTCATCGGGGAAGGTGGAGTTTGCCTCGTCCTTCTCGGAGTAATACATTGTCCTGTAGACCAGCTTCCAGTGGGTCATGTTCCATGCCTGCATGGGTGGAAGGTCCTGAAGGTTGCCGGGGAATCCGGGAATGGATTTCCCGTCGTTCGCATCTCCCACGGCCTCCGGTGCGAAACCGATATATGTCCTGTAGAACAGGGAATTGTAGAACTGGTCGGTATAGAACATCTCGGTGTTGCGGATGCGGAACTTGTAACCCAGCCTTTCGGATTCCTCCCGGGCCTTCTCCATGGGAATGGGATTGTCCGGATAATCGGTCCACTGCGGGTCCTCGTTGGAACCCCGGGTGTTCTCCTGTGCATATACCTTGTATTCAAGATAATCCTCGACGTTGCGGTCGGCCAGGGTTATCGGAGCGTAGAAGATACCGGTGTTGCTGGCGGAGAAGGGGAACAGACGATAGTCCACTGCGAAATACCTGAGGGACTTCCCGGTGGCCTGCCTGACATCATGGTAGAGGTTGACAATTCCCTCCTCCCCAAGATGCATCATGGCCCCCCTTGCAGCCGCATATCTTGCGTTGGGCCAGGTGATCCCCTCGAAATTCCCGTATTTTGAAGGATTGTTCTCGATGATCTCGATGTAATCCCCGGGTTTCCGGTAGATCCTCTGCATCTCGTAGGCGCTCAATGTCGAGTTCTTGTCGTCGCCAAGGTACTCTGTCAGGATGTCCCATACCTCATCAGAGAACTTCTGCTTGTTTTCTATCCAGTCGCCTTCAAGCAGCCTTGCGGTCATGAGGGCGATCGCTTCGGATTCGTTCTGGGAAGCGATCATCGAACCCGTGAACTGGTAACCGTTCTGGAAGTTATCCGCGGCGGTCGGGTGTTTGCCGAGGAGCAGCTGATCGAACCCGTAGTCCCACCAGCTCATGAACGCGGGCCTGTCCTCGGGCGGGACGGTCTTGTTATTCTTCAGGATGTCCTGCTGTGCGAGCCATTCGTAGGAATCCATCCAGTACTCGCTGTGCAGCGATGACCCGAAGGAACCGAGATACTCAAGGTCGGGATCGAAATCCCTCTTGCTCTCGATGGGTATTGCCGCGTCGATGGCAAAGAACAGATTGGGGAAGATCACAAGGAAGCCGACGCCAAGGGCCGTCAGGATCTTTCTGAACTTGAAATACTCCCTCTTTTTCTTGTATTTCATGTACGCGAAATACCCCACCGAAAGGAGAAAGATCGGAAGTATCACCAGTGTAAGGAAGTTCCTTGACCAGTAAGTGTTCCATCCTTCGGAAAGAACCAGCATACCAAGGATGAAGACCATCGTAGCGATAATGGAATACACTATCGACAGGCCTTCCGATCTGAAGTAGTCAACGATCTTCACCACCACCCACCCGGCAAGTAGCGCGAAGGCCGGGGTGGCGTTGAAGTTGAACCTGATGGCGGAGAGGGCCATGTAGATGGCAACCGCGGTCCATACAACGATGACTATGTAGTCCTTCCTCATCTGTTTGGGGATCTTTATCGCCGCCATGACGACGCCGATCAGACCGAGGAAGAAAGTGGCCGGACCGTAGGTGAACACAACCCTCGAGATGTCGGGGGCCTGGGCCTCAGCAATGGTAGAATAGAGTTTTGATTTTACGAAATACCCTCCGCCGGTGAAGAGAAGATCGGCGGTGTCGGGGAATCCCAACCGCAGGATGAAATAGGAAGAGAGCAGGAACAGGATGAGCGTCGGTATGACCAGCAGCCATGGTATGTCCCTCGTTGGGACTATGAACACACCAAGTACGGTCATTGCCAGCAGGATGTAGAAACCCTGGCTCCATATCGTGATGGAGAACACGAAATAGTAGGGAAGGGAGAGTATCACCACGGTTATCATCGCGATGAATATCACCACGAAGGTCCCCATCGAATCCTCGTTCCTGAACCGGTGTAGCAGCAGCTGGACCATGTAATAGATCAACAATATCGCAAGAACGTAGGCGAAACCCTGCCATGTAAGCGCTATGGTGGCAATGGACAGACCCGCCATGAATGCGTAAAGGAGAGCTTCCTTGTTGTCCTTGGCGAAAGCTGCGAAACCCAGGAGGACGGTATTGGACCTCCTCCAGTCGGCTATGTAGTTCTTGTCCTTCTGGACCGAGAACGCCTTGGCCATGAAATACATCGAGTGGCTGTACTCGTCGTAAGCTTCAGCATCTCTGGCGGAAAAACGGCGTAAATTCCTGATCGTTGCCCAGTGATCGCTGTCCCGCAGGATATAGTCGCCGT
>JBLIRI010000019.1:0-29822 GCA_049472235.1 Thermoplasmatota archaeon
TCACCGGGTATCCAAGCTCCTTGAGCTCGAACTTGTATGGCCTGAGCTTCTCCTTCAGCTCGTCCTTCGTGATCTTTCCCTGCGAGAAGGCCTTCAAGTTCTTCTCGTAGACCTTCTTTGCCTCTTTCAATCTTTTCTGGTGCTGCCTGTCGTCCTCGGGCAAAACGATACCTCCAGGGAGCGCGCGGTTCAACCACAAGGTCACAGTCGATATAATAGTTTTCTAATGAATCATATAACCATCGGTGCGGGGAGGGCCCAACTTCCATTCCCACAATGGTTATATATGCCCTCTTTTATAGGCGCTCTCCGCTCCCATGAGCGTTCGCTTGTTCAGAAGCGTGAACACGGTCGGTCGAGGTAATCCCATGCCAATTGGTCAGATGGAGCTCATTGTCAGTCTGAACCGCTTGACGGAAGCAATAATCAACAGCTACAAGGAACACAACATGAGCCGTGAGGATGCCCAGAACATGGCGTATCACGTTCTCAACTTCTTCGGGTTCGGCGACAGGATCGTCGACAACATCCTCGAGCCCGAGGATCGGGACCTTTTCTACATGCTCGAGGACTTCGGCCTTCTGGTCACGGAACGGGAGGAGACCACCCTCTATGACGGCAGGGAGTGGAGGATCCACTACTGGCTTCTGAAGAAGAACGCCATCAACACCATGGCCTGCGACGATGTCGAGCAGTGCCCGACATCCGAGGAATATAATGTGTACAAGGAGATCCCTGACGAGGTCTGGTCCAGGGAGGATTGAAGGGCCAGATGACACCTGTCCTGGCTCAAGTAACCCCAAACACTTTATAACCCGAACGGTCATTGGGAGTATTCGCGGCCCCCAATGGGGAAAAACAACGCATGCGAACCGAAGCAGCTGCATGGAGGAATTGGCTATGAAGAGAACCTCTCTCTTTGGACTTCTGATAGCGATCATGATGCTGGCGCCTCTGGTCCCGCTGGCCGGAGCCGGGACCACCGCCGACCAAGGGCAGGAGAGCCAGCCGGGGCTTGAGGAGGCTCCCGTGATCTACGATAATGTCGAACCGCACTATGATATCAACGAACTTGTCGATGCAGGAGCGGCGACCCTTGAAACGGTGGATGTAAAGGACCCCGCAAATCCATTGGCCTCGATCTACGGCGATATGAGCTGGTACAAGAGGAACGATCGACCGACCAGGTCCGCATGGGCTCCCAAGAAGGACGAGAACGACGACTTCTCCAACGCCACGTACCTCAAGAACGGGGACAAGATCACCAACAACGTCACATCCACGATCTCAGGTACGACCCTCACCCCCAACGACATGGACTATTTCTGGATCAACCTGACCGTGGACGCGCCGAACAGCACCATCGACAAACTGGTCGTGACCATCTTCTCGGAGGATTCCGTCAAGAAGAACGCCTCGCTGGCGACCCAGGCATACGCCGTGAACTTTATTTTCCAGCAGTTCCAGGATGCGGATTACGAGGTTACCGGAAAGTTCCACGGGAACACTTCCACCATGACGTTCATCCCTGATGGGGCTCCGAATGTTAGGTTCGTCTACCCCATCGTTCTCGAGTTCATCGCATGGAACAGCACGACTCTGAACTATACCCTTCAGATAGATATCACCCAGGTCTCGACCTTCGAGGGCAATGGCCTATTTGGAAGCGGGATGCATGTGAACAACACCAACAGAAACAGCATCAGGATGAAGAGCGTCAACCGCTCCCACGACCTCTTCGACTGGTACGACATGACCGACATGCTCCTGGACAGCGGTTTCAATATGGACAGAAATGACGAGGTCCGCTTCAGCCTCAGGGTCGATGTCGCCACCGAGGAGAGGGGCAGGATGTACGGATATGCAGGACCGGGCCTCTATGGCCAGAGGGTCCTGACCTCCACGATCATGTTCCTCTATTTGATATGGTACAATTATACTGCCCAGCAGCTTAGCATCGCCACCATCGGCCAGGGGAACATACCATATGTCGGTATATTGTTCGGGAACGATCCATATACCCTAGGGTTCCAGGCCCATGCGGAGTTCGTATGGTTCGGATGCTCGCCTCTGCAGCTGTGGATCGCCGGGACTTCGGCATTCGCAGGTGCCGAGGGCAATGCGGAGGTCTTCTACAACCTCACCGCGCTGAATGCCGTCATCATCCCCCCGAACGGACCTCCCCAGTTCAACCTCCCGATGCAGAACCTCGTATATGACGAGGACACCGGCCCGTGGATGAACCTGACGGACCTTGACGACCACTTCTCGGACCCCCAGACCGAGCACGACGCGAGGCTCCGGTACGAGGTCGTGAGGAGCGTCGATGCCGACCCCGAGATACAGTTCGACATCGATCCGGACACCCACATGCTCTCCATGAGGGTGACCGAGGACAACTGGCACAGCAACAGCATCATGTCCAAGTTCAGGATCAGATGCTACGACTGGGGGCCTAACTGGATATACAACGACGGGGACGATCTTTCGGTCCTGTCCAACGAGTTCTCGGTCCTGATAGCGTCCGTGAACGACGATGCCTACATCGAGAAGGTGGACCTGCCGGCAGGCTCGGCGGTCAACGACCACCAGCCCATAGAGATAACCATCACCCAGAACACTCCTTTGAAATCCAAGAAGATCCATGCATTCGATGTGGACGGGGATGACATCGAGTACGAGCATAACGCCACCACAACTGCCTTCTCGATCAATTCCAACGGACAGTACAATTTCCTTCCGACCAACGATGAGGTCGGGACCACCTGGATCCAGGTGACGGTCGACGACGGGCATTCCCCGTCACCCGATGACTACGTCATCCTGAAGTTCATTGTCACCAACCGCAACGACAAACCAACGCTCACTGCGATCGAGTGGAGGGACCGGGGAGTGGTTTACGACAACCTCGATGTGGAGGACGAGCCAACCTTCCGCAACGTCGATGAGGACATCGAGCTCAACCTCACGGTGGAGGCCTACGACCCCGACATCGCCATAGGGATCGCTGACAGCCTGACGTGGAACGTCGGATCGCCGGGATGGGCGGCATACCCCCACCCAACGAACCCCATGAAGGCCTACCTGGCGTACTTCCCCACCAACGAGGACGCCATATCGGGGATCGCGGAGACCACCCTTTCCTGCAGCGACAGCCAGGGAGCCATGAGCCAGGAGGTCCGCGTCGTGCTCTACGTTGACAACGTGAACGACAAACCCAGTATACTCACCATCAACGGCGAGGTTCCCAAGGAGGGTAAGGTCAACCTGGATTCGACGAACGGACACAACGGCTTCGAGGACAAACCCTACACCCTCAGCGTCGAGGCGGAGGAGATCGACCCGCGGGACGATGTCTCCTTCACCACGAACGATCCCTCCTGGCAGCCTACTCCAGTTCTCGGAAACGAGTTCGCCAGGAACTTCACCATTATCCCGACCCAGGACATGGTAGGGCTTCACTCCGTAAGGATAACCGTGAAGGATGAGGACGGGGCCGCCGATACGGTCCTTGTCAACTACGAGATCGTCAACACCAACGATCCCCCCGAGAAGCCCAGGATAAAGTACGACGAGTCCATAATCCGATATCCGGGCAACAACATAAGCTTCTGGTGCGACGATGTCGAGGACCAGGACGGCGACGACCTGCTCTACATCTGGAATTTCGGCGACGGGACCGGCGATGTCGTGGGGCAGAGGGTCTCCCACAGCTGGGCATCCGACAACCAGTATTATGTCAAGCTCACCGTAAGGGACCCCTCCGGAGCGGAATCCTTCGAGGAGATAACCTTCATCATCGTGGAGAAACCGGTGGAGATCGATCCCGACCTGGATACCGACGGGGACGGCATGCCCGACATCTACGAGGAGGAGAACGGCCTCAACAAGCTGGACCCAAATGACAGGGTGACAGACCTGGACGGGGACGGGTTCACCAACTTCCAGGAGTTCGAATACGGCTCGGACCCACTGGACATAGACGATCATCCGCCGGAAACTCCCGATGACGGGGGCGGTTTCTCACTGCTTTGGATCGTCCTCATCGTGATAATCGCCATCATACTCATAGGTGCCTTCGGGTTCTTCATGTATGTCCTGATGGCCAAGCCCCAGCCGATGATCCAGCAGCAGATGTACGGTGCGGAGCTGCCGGGACAGGGGTATCCGGGGGCGCTTCCCGCCCAGGGAGCGGTTCCGCAGATGCCGCCGGCCCAGCAAAGGCAGCTGCCTCCTGCCCCGCAGGAGGCCGAGAAGCCCCCCGAGGACGATTACCTGGAAGGCTTCATGGAGGAGGCCCAAAAGCAGATCGAGGAATCCTCGGCGCAGGGTTCCGAGGAGGAGAACGTGTGGAAGCCTCCCACCGAGTCCGAGGGGCCCTCGACCGAAAGCCAGGTCGATGACCTGTTCGGAGAGATGCCCGCCGAGGAGGAGGCACCTGTGAAGCCGGAACCTTCGGGTCTGAAAAAGCTCCCTGACCTCCCCCCTCCACCAAAACTCTGATATCCCCAGGAGCCATCATCTTTCGAGGGACGATGGAAGACCCCGAGACCGCAGCCTTCCAGCTCTGGAAGGGGTTAAGACCCGGCGACGCCTATCTATCTGGAATAGATGAAGCAGGTGGGACCCTGTTCATCCCCACCAGAGAGAACATCCGCTCCAAACGAAGCGAGCTAGATGCGATCTGGAGGTCCACCCTTGACATTTCACTGAGGTCCCTTCTGAGATGGTCAAGGTGCGACCTGGACATGCAGGAGCCCCAGAGACCCCCTTTCGACATCCACCGGACCGCGGCGGGCCATATCATCAAGGGCGGCATCCAGAACCCTCTCTTACAGCCCCTTCTCCGGCAATCCAGGACCTATCTGGAAAGGGCCGCGTCCGACCTCCGGGTCAAGAGGTGGCCGCTCGAGACCCAGTTCCTTACCCTCTCCGCCCTGGACCGATTGAAGGACCTGCTCAAGGGCCTGCCAAGGTCTTCGACGATCTCCGAACCGGTCAAGGATCTTCTCGGCATGGTGAAAGAGTACGGGGAGCTTTTCCCGCTCGGCGACATATCGAGATACGGCCACGAGGACGTGGTCTCGACCCTGGAGGAGGGGGACGGACATGTCGGGAGGGGCGACATCTATCCGAGGATCCTGGGGGAGCTGTACGGCTGCCCCGACAGGGCTGCGGTGATCGAAGGATCCCTTTTGCTGGAACTCTACAGCGAGATACCCGGCCTGAAGCGGTCCATGGAAGGGCTTTCCGACATCTACGGAACCGACCCGGACCTTTATGACATCGACGTGGAGATCGCATCCCAGAGAAGGATCAGGGTGCAGGAGACGATCCCCTGCATCGAGAATATCAGGAACAGCATGATATACTGGGGGATACGGAGACTGGTAGATTATCCCCACGAGGTCGATGTTGGCTTCATCGAGACCCCATCCTATCTTCGATCATGCATACCGACGATGAGGATGGTCAATATGGACGGACTGCCAGCAAGACCCAGGACCGACCTCTTCATCACCCTGGACCCGGGGAGCTACAGACCTCTCTCCTTCCCGGACCTCGTATTGATGATCTCCAAAGAGGAGCTGGGGGGCAGGGCGCATTATCTGAACTCGTATCTCAGACCCCTTGAGAACGTGAAGGGGACCGACCTTCTCTCGCCTTCACTCATGGGGGCCACAACCATGGGTTTTGCGATGGCAAGGGGGCTCGAGGTCCTGGGAATGCTGAGGGACATGTCCTCGAGGAGGACGGAGCTCCTGAAGGACGAGATGGTGCTGGTGGAAAGTATCGAGCTCTACTGTCCACTGGACGACCTGGTATCGGACCTCGAGTTCCTGCTCTTCAAGGAGAGGGTCCTCGATCTCGTCAAGGCGGTTGCCGATATCAGGGTGAACTCGGGAAAAGAGTCGATACTCGAGTTCATGAGGTGGGCCCAGATCATCAGCGGCCTGGGTGAGGCGGTGATACTGGACGCGATCTGGGACGCTGTTTCCAACCCCGGGCTTTATGCATCCGGCATGTCGATCTCAATAGGGATAAGGAAGGCTTCCCATGAAAAGCTGGACCAGGGGGTCTCACCAAGGGAGTTCAACACTTACTCGACAAGCCTCGGTTTCCCGGCATGGAAGGTCCTCCGGGAAAGGGTGCTCGAGATCTAGTTAAGCAGGTTGCTCTCGAGGAACTCTATCAGCTCCATGACAGGGACATCCTGGATCGTGATGAGGGTCGTATTTCCGACCGTTCCCTTCCCGGACCTCTTGGTGGTTATCAATCCGAAGGCGTCCATCTCCTTCATGTACTGCCAGAACTGGGTGTGTCCAAGGGGCCTTTTGTTGATCTGCTCGCAGAGCGCCTGGTATTCCGATTCGAGCTCTCCGGTCGAGCAGTAGGCGGAGTTCTTCAGAAGACGGGAGGCGGCGAGAAGCATGATCTGCTCGTGTACGTTCAGCTGGTGGATGGTATCCTCGAACACGAAGGGCTTTACCTCGGCCTTCGCCCATCTTGCATGTTCCGGAACGACCATATCCGCCCCCTTCTCCTCGGCAACCATGCCTGCTTTCTCAAGGAGCTCTATGGAGAACCTGGCATCCCCGTATTCCTCGGACATGGACGCTATCATCTCAGATACCCCTTCCTCCACGACGTTGGGATGGAAGGCGAGATCGACCCTCTGGTCCACGATCTGCTTGAGCACCTCGCGGTCGTACTTGCCGAACTCGATGACGTTGGTCCTCTTGAAGGTCGAGAGGGAAGCCCTGTCCATGAGCTGCACGATCGATTTCTGCGAGATGAGTATGAGGGAGAGGGCTCCGAGCAGCTCCGGGTCCTCCTCCTGCACCCTGGTGAAGGAGTAGACGAGGTCCGAGCCTGACCTTTTTAGAAGGACATCTGCCTCGTCCAGCACTATCACAAGGTGGCATTCCCGTTTCTTGAGGTGCTTTTTCAGGATCTCGATCATCTCGGGTATGGAGAATCCCCTGTCGGGGAACCGGGAATCGAAATGGGTGAGGATGGAGAGGAGGACCATGGATTCCGATTTACGGTTGCGGCAGTTGACATGGACGGCATCGATCCTTCTCTTGTTCTCGAGGCCGGCATCCTTCAGCAGGTCGCAGAACCTCTTGACCACCGCCGTCTTGCCCGATCCGACGGGCCCTGTCACGAGCGAGGTCTGCCCCATTCGCTCGTACACGACAGGTCTGAAGAGACGGCCGAGATTGTCAAGCTCCTTCTCTCTTCCTGGAAGCTCGTCCGGGACAAAATCGAAGGATAGTTTCGACTGGTCCTTGAATATCCTGCTTCGCTTGAGAGCGCTGAGAGATGTCCTCATGATTGACCGTATGAACGAGCTCAAGAAAATACTTTCGGTGAGGTTCATCAGGGCTTCTCACCGGGAGCGAACGGTTTTGCCTTTCTTCCGGTCGTCGAGGGGGGCCTTTCCTTACCGGACCTGACCGTATCTGTTCCCTTTTCGCCCTCCGTCTCCTCCTCGTCATTCTCGAAGGTGGTGTTGCAGAAATAACAGAAATTGAGGTCGGATTCTATCATCTTTCCGCAGTGGGGGCACCTCATCATATCATCGGGCTCCCTGTCCTTCTTGAAGCCCCTCCAGCCGGAAAGGATCCACAAGATCCCCACCGTGAACATACCCGCGCCGAGGGGGATCAGGATCGGGCCTCCTCGAGGTTCGTCCCCGCCGAGGTCCTGAAGCTCCCCGACGTCCGTCTGCCACATTAAGCCCCACATGAGGAGCAGAAGACCGATCCCTGTCATGAAAACACCCAGGGTAATGGCTATCCAGGAGACCCACGGGACCTTGATGCGGGTCGTTTCCGTCTGGTCACTCTCGCTCTTGAGCTCCCTCGGTGACAATGCCATGTGAAACACTCGAACGCCAATTGTTCAGCGCAGAGTGCATAAGCCATAGCAGAAATAAAAAAATAACCCAAATCACCTCTACCCTGGGGTGGTGGTTCCGAAGCTTCGTGACCATTCCTGCCGGAGGTGTTGACCGTGAGCCTGTTCGGAAAGAAGAAGGAGATAAGGTTCGAAACTATCCTGATCGACAGGGAGAGGGACGTCTTCAGACAGCTGGAGAGCAGGGGCTGGACCCTTTGCACGGACCCGTTCCAATTCGATGTTCAGAAATCCCACGAGAAGCTCCGAAAGGACGCCCTGAAAATGGCAAGGGAGCTCCATGCCGAGCTCCTTGTGGAGGTATGGGACCCCATCTATCAGCACATGCACTGGAAGGGCCTCAAATATTCTGCCTGGCGCAGGGCGACCAGGGAGGAGATGATGGAGAGGCAGAAGAAGAAGACGGGCAGACCGGACTATTCCGACAGCATGGGCTCGATGGAGGAGATCGCCCGGAAGCTCGAGCAGAAGAAGCTCAGGGTCGATACCGAAGAGCTCCATCAGTATGATTCTGTCCTCACAACGGACCCCACCCAGATGGAGGGCGAGGTCTACGGTAATGCCGAGGAGGACATGGGCATGGTCACGGAACATTTCGAGACCTTCTCATCCCAAAATCCCTACGATCATCAGGGCAGGTCCGCTTCGGACCTCGAGAAGAGGTCCCTGCTTGACAGCGAAGCCGCCAGTCAGGGGCCCATGTTCGACGGGGGTATGACCCTTGAAACCGGAGCTCCGGATTCATCCGATCCCACCAAGGAGATCGATCCGCTGGCATTGATGATGGACGCGGCCCCGGGACAGGAGACCCAGCAGTCACCTGCTCCGCAGCCCCAGCCTCAACCTCAATCTCAACCTCAACCTCAACCCCAGCCTCCATCCCAGTCCCTGCCGCAGGCCCCTCCGGTCCACCAGCTCCCCCCGCCGCAGCAGCAGCCTGAGCCCCAGGCGGGATCCCCCCCTCCACAACAGCCCCCTCAGTCCATGCCCCGGCTGCCTTCTCCACCCCCCGGATCACAGCAGCCCACCCAACCTCAGCCTGCCCAGAAGCCCCAGGGGCGATCCGCAGAAGATGAAGAGGACAGGGGACAGTGATCGTTGATGGACCGCATGCCCGACATCATCTTGAAGGGGGACCCCCTTCGAGGCGTGGGGGAGGCACCCGTTGAAGGAGAGGCACTTGTCTTCGACGGACCGATCAGTTTTCTCGGTGATGTCGATCCATCGACGGGGATCCTCGAGAAGGAAGGGACAAGGATGCTCCTGAAGGACAGGGTCCTTTTCTTCAGGGAAGGAGCTGGCTCGACGGTCGGCTCATATGTTGTTTACAATCTGAGGCTCAATGATATGGCACCCGCCGCGATGGTCATGCTGAAGGCCGATGCCATTATATCCATAGGTTGCATTCTCGCCGATATTCCCCTGGTTCACCGGGTGCCGCCGGATGAATGGGGGCGAGTCGAGACCGGCGACCGCATCGTCCTTGATCCGGGCAGCGGGGAAGTGGCGGTATGGAAGCCGGAAGCCGGAGGACAAGGTAGTGGTTCAGATGCTTGATGTGCTAAACAACATGGTCGAGAACGTGAACAGGAAGATCGACACCGATCCGAAGATAAGGGAGATAGCCGAGGCCAAGGACAGGACCCTCCTTCTCAAGTTCACCGATGACAGGGAATACATCATCGAGATCAAGGACGGCAAGGTCCTGGATGCGAGGGAAGGAACGATGAACAACGCAACGGTCGTCGTCAAGACGGACATTGCGACCTTCCAGAAGATGCTGGACCGGAAGCTGAACCCCCTGATGGCCTATGCCATGAAAAAGATAAAGGTGATCGGCCCGATGGACGACATCATGATCCTGAAGGATTTCTTCTAGTCCCAAAGGACAAGGTTCGGCCAAAGGATTTATATCGTATCCTTTCATAGAACCAGACGCCCATTCTTCGTGCGAGGGAGTGATCCGCTTGGTCAGACATTCAGATGGACGGATAGGAAAACGATCGGTCATCCGAACCTATGTTCTATCATCGATCCTTCTATTGTCCGTCATCCTCGGAACCTTCCTTTTGGCCACTGTTCCGGGCGACTCTCCGGACGAGGCCGGGGACCCCCCTGTTGCTAATGCGGGGGACGATATCACCGAGGTGCTTCTCAACGACGTCGTTATGCTCAACGGCTCCCGCTCCACCGACGAGGAGATCGAGCTCTGCACCTGGGAGTGGGAGAGCACGACCCATCCCAGCATAGCGGTGGCTCCTGCGAACTCTTCAACCCCGACCTTCACCGTGACCGTCGTTGATACGATCACCTTCCAGCTCACGCTGACCGATCCCTCGGGCCAGTCCTCCACCGATACGGTGGATGTGATAGTGGATGTGAACGAGCCCCCGAGGATAACCATCGGGTCGCCTGCCCCCACCGGGAGCGAGGGCCCCTTCTACGTCCGGTCCGAACCCATAGAGTTCAACGCCAACGGAACCAGCGATCCCGAGGGCAGGGACGACGAACTGAGGTATGAATGGACCTCGAACGTCTCCGGCCAGCTCTCGACGAAAAGGTACTTCAGGACAGTACTGACCGAGCTCGGGTGGCACAGGATAACACTGAAGGTCCGGGACCTTAACGGAGGATCCTCCGAGGAAAGCCTTGACATCAAGGTGAGGGAGGACCCTTTCGCCCCCCAGGCCTCCATATCCCTGAGACCGTCCAGACCGGACCTCAGGTACGGAAAGTCCGAGGTCGTCACCCTGGACGCTTCGGGAACGAAGGACGCCAATTCCTTCGACACCCTGCTGACAATGAACTTCACATGGAGGACGGACCTCCCCTCATCAAGGGTCATCGGATACGGCCCGGTCGTCTCCACTGCATTCGATGAAGGACTGCACAACATCACCCTCGATGTGAGGGACACCGACGGGCTGACGGATTCCGACTGGGTCGTCATACGGTCATTCAACAGCCCTCCCGAAGCCGTCATAAAGACCGTTGGAATAAAATTGAGGGGGTCCCTGCCTACATTGAACGAATCCGAGGCCGGGGAATTCTCCGCCTCCCTTTCAACGGATCCCGATGAGGATGATCTCCATTACAGTTGGGATTTCGGCGACGGAGGCACCGCTACGGGTGAGATCGCATCCCATTCATGGGACGATCACGGCAGATACGGGATGTCCCTTACCGTCGATGACAGGTCCAGCGAGAACAGCACCGATACGGTCGAACTGACGATATCCATCAATTCCATACCCGTGGCGGTCAGCGATGACGGGATAATGGTGGAGGTTGGAGAGTCCTTTATCATCACCGCCAACGGGTCCTACGATAACGATAATGATACCCTGACCTACAGATGGGACTTCGACGGGGACGGAACCTTCGATTCCTCCCGATACGACCCTTCATGGAAATACAACGCGGAAGGGGAGTACGAGGTCCTTCTCCAGGTCTCGGACGGATTTGCCTGGGGAGAATCCACCTCCCTGGTAAAGGTGGTCTATCCCAATGAGGCCCCGATCGCTGCCATCGCGAACAAGCTGATCGAGGGGGAGATCATCGTCCCGCTTTCCGATGACAGGGGGGAGGTGGAGCTCGATGCGACCCCTTCCATCGATCCGGACGACGATTCCGACGGCAACGGTGAGATAAATGACAGGGAGGAGAACAACCTCACCTACTCTTGGGACCTTGACCCGCAGGAAGACTCCGACGACGACGGGATCGAGGACAACGACGCGGATGAGACCGGAAAGAAAGTGAAGGTCAAGCTGACCTCGAGCGGTCTGAAGACCGTGATCCTCAATGTTACTGATCCCAGGGGCCTCTGGGACACCATCGAGATCAAACTGCGGGGGGACCATCCGCCCGATACTCTGTCCATCAGGGTCGGTCCGTCCACCAAGGTCCTTGCAGGGGCCCAGGTGACCTTCACCGGAAGCGCTGACGACGATGACCGGACGGACCGCAACAAGCTGGAGTATTACTGGGACTTCGGCGACGGGGAATCCTCCACCGTATCAAACTTCCAGGCCAGGCACACATATTACGAGAAGGGGACCTTCGAGATCGAGCTGAGGGTCACCGACGGCCTGCTTGATTCCACAACGAGGACATCGATCACGGTGGTGGAGATGGAACCGCCGACGCTGTCCTACCCTCCCGAAGGGAGCGAGGTAACGGGCATCGTGACCATGACCGGAAGGATCAGGGAGGTCAAGGGTTTCGAGGTCGACAAGGTTGAGGTCAGGGAAGGGAGCAACGACTGGAAGGAAGCAGATGGCACCACCCAGTGGACCTATGACCTGGACACGACGAAACACCCCAACGGGGACCTGACGATAACGGTCCGGTACACGGTCAATGATGCGGAGGACATCCAGACAGAGACCTCAGTGACCGTAAGGGTTTCGAACCAGGCCGGTGGGGGCATTGACTGGTTCCTCATCATTGCGGCCGCAGCGATCGTTGTGGTGATACTCGTGGTGCTGTTCCTCCTGTTCCGGAAGAAACCGAGGGACTGGGATGACCTCCTGCCTCCGCCGACACCCGGCCCCCGGATACCCCCGATGGCCGCTCCCGGCGGACTGCCCCCCGGTCAGGCGAAGCCGGGCCTTCCGTCGGTCCAGCCGCCCAGGGCGGCGGAAACTCCCAAGCAGGCGGAGCCCCCCGAGGAGGGGCCGGCCGTCCCCAGGGCCATACGGATCAAGTGCCCGGCCTGCACGAAGGTGTTCAAGGTCACAGATACTGGAGAGCGGCCCCTTCACATGACATGCAAGCACTGCGGGGCGACGGGCTCCATCGACCATGTTCCGGGCGAGGAGGAGACGGAGAAGGAAGGAGAACCGGTCGAGGCGCCGGCGGACGATGAGGCCCCGATCGAACCCGTACCGATAGTCTGCCCCTCATGCCAGAACCTCTTCGAACTGGAGGAGGTTGCCGAGACGGCGAAATGCCCGATCTGCGGGGTGGAAGGGGACCTCGACGACGGGACCGTGGAGCTCTTGAAGGAAAGGTTCGGGGGGGGCCAGGAGGAAGAGTACACCCTTCGCTGTCCCAGCTGCTCCGGCACCTTCAAGGTGAAGAGCGGAGATCCATCGATAATCTGCCCGTTCTGCGGTGCGAAGGGACGGGCTTCAGCATAGTATCCCCAGGGTTCCCTCTCCCCGCCCGAAATTCCCTGTCCAGGTGATCAATATGACGGATGACGTTGTCAGGGTCCCCTTCGATTTCCTGAAGGAGTTCATGCTGGAAGCTCTGGTCAGGACCGGCGTGCCGCGGGAGGATGCAGAGGTATGCGCCGATGTTGTGGTGGAGGCAGACCGGAGAGGGATACATTCCCACGGGATGAACAGGTTCAAACCATTCTACTATGACCGGATAAGAAAAGGGCTCCTCGATCCCAAGGCCAGGATGGAGGTCGTCAGGGAGACCCCCACGACAGCCGTTGTTGACGGACATTTCGGTCTGGGCCATGCCATCGGAAAGCGGTCGATGGACCTTGCCGTTGAGAAGGCCAGGGATTACGGAATGGGGATGGTGGCGGTCAGGAACTCCACCCATTACGGAATTGCAGGTTACTATGCCATGATGGCAGCTGACTCCGGCATGGTCGGGATGACAGGCACCAACGCCAGGCCTGCGGTCGCTCCCACGTTCGGGACCGAGGGAATGCTCGGCACCAACCCGTTCACCATAGGCTTTCCCACGGATGAGGAATTCCCCTTCATCCTGGACTGCGCGACCTCCATCTGGCAGAGGGGCAAGATAGAATACTATGGGAGGACCGGCAAACCGATCCCGTCCGGACTTGTCGTCGGGGAGGACGGCGGCCCGATGACGGATAGTCGCGAGATTCTGGAAGGCCTTGTGGAAGGACGAGCGGCGCTTCTTCCGCTGGGGGGCCTCGAAGAGACCGCAGGATACAAAGGCTACGGATATTCCACCGTGGTCGAGGTGCTCTCTTCTGCTCTCCAGGCAGGACCATTTCTAAAAATGATAAACGGGGTGAACGTGGGTCATTTCTTCATAGCGGTGGATATCGAGGCCTTCTGCCCCCTGGAGGAGTTCAAGAGGACCGCGGGCGAGATAATGAGACAGCTGAGGTCATCCCGCAAAGCCCCCTCGGCTGAAAGGATATACACGGCCGGTGAGAAGGAGCATGTCTACTGGCTCGAGAACAGGGACCTTGGCGCTCCCCTCGGACCAGGTCTACGAAAAGAGATGCGTCAGATCGTCGATGACCTGGGCATGGACCCCGGCAAACTGCCTTTCTGATTGCGCATTAACATTCAGTTTGGATTTGATCCGATAGATCATAAGGTCCATGGGCCTCCTCTTCAAAAGGTGCGCTTGAAGTTCACTTCAAGTGCAGGAGAACGTTGCAAACATGTATCCAATGTTTTAATAACCTAGGGATATCATGCTTCCTTGAATGGGAAAGAACGGGGAGCATTCGGTCCGGGCGATTGTAATTGTCCTTTGTCTGATAGCATCCACCGTGATCCTCGACCCGATCTCCGCTGAGAAGAACCCGCCACAGCTGGGTTCCGGCGGGGTATACCATACTTACGGGGACTGGGTGGTCGAATCCAGTGATGACCTCCAATGGGCGAACGTGGTAATCATCGCCAGCGGCAACCTTACCATCGAGGCCGGAGGCAAGCTGGTCCTGGACAATGTGGAGTTCAGGTTCAACTGCACCTCGGACGGTCAATTCGGACTTACGGTCCTTCACGGCGGGACCCTTGTCGCCCATGAATCCATAATAAGCTCCACGGACCCCTCCCTCCATTTCCGCATGGTCCTGAGAGGAGGCGTCCTTTTCGAATCGGTCTCAGTATCCGAGGTCTACGGGGACCCGGACGCTCCCTGGGACCACGGTATAGAGGTCAGGTCCAGCAGCGTTCAGATACTCAACTCCTCTTTCTTCAAATGCATGGGTGACGTCATCCATGTGGAATCCTCGTCCCCGAGGATCATAGGCAACCACTTCTACGAGAACGGGGGGGCGGCGATATACACGAACGGTACATCCTCCCCCCTGATATCCAAGAACCAGGTCTACAGACAGAGGTTCGGGATCGTCTCCGGATTCTATTCCTCCCCCACCATCGAGACGAACACGATCTACGACATCGACAACAACGGTCTCCTCCTGAACGGATACATGTACCCGAGGGTATCCAATAATGTGATCTACGGGTGTCTGAACGGTATGCTCCTATGGTATTCGAACGCCATACTCGAGAACAACAGACTGCACAACAACGAGGCGGGATACAATATAAAGGTGGACTCCAGGCCGACGATAACGGGGGACACGGTCAGGGACAACCTCTACGTCGGGATAAGCATCAACGATTCCATCGTCGAGTTAGTGGACTGCGAGGTCAACAGCAACAGCTACGACGGGATAAGGGTCTTCAACGGCTCCAGGGCAAAGGTCCATTCCTCCGAGATCCGACAGAACGACGATGACGGATTCCAGATATCCGACGGGTACGTGGAGGTCGCCGACTCGACCATAGACGGCAACCTGGGCGACCAGTTCTTCCTGAGGGATTCATCGGTCATTGACGTGATGGACTCCACGATAGGAGGCTCATGGGGAGGACCGTCGGGATCTGAGGTATGGCACTTCAACATCGGCGGCGGATGCACGGTAACGACCTTCGACTCCGAATTCGAGGGGCAGGCGGTCAGCTTCGGGGATGATAGGTCCAGACTGTTCGTGGACTACACATGCAGCTTCCTGGTCACGAATGAGGAGGGGGATCCCGTTCCCGACGTTTCGATCGATGTTCTCAACGAGACCGGATACAAAAGAGCGCTGGGGACCGGTCCGGACGGGAGGGGCGAGAGGTACCTGATCCATTACGATCAGAGAGACCTCAACGGGGATGGAGACGGCAACGATCCCGGTGAGAGGACGATCCATGACTACAATTTCACCATCGACGAGCCCGGGTACATTCCCTTCCACGGCGAGATAGATATCGAGGGAGGGGACCACATCGACGTGGTCCTGCTCGAAAGACCCTTCATAAAGGTGATGGGAACAACCCCTGCGAACGGGGACCTTGACATCGACGTATTGACAACGATAGAGGTCCGGTTCGACAAGGACATCGACCCCTACTCCCTGGACATGTCCGTATCGGGTCCCGGCGGAACTCCTGTATTTTTCGAGGTCTCCTACGATAGCATCTACCACACCATCGAGGCGACACCGAGGGACATGCTGTCCTTCGGCACGACCTATACGGTCGAGATAAAGGGAGTCTCGGGGGTGAAGGGAGAACAACTCCAGTCAACCTATTACCTGTCGTTCAGGACGAAGGACCCGCCGGAGCTGGACAGCGACGAGGACGGGATCCCGGACAAGGAGGACCCGGACGATGATAACGACGGGTTCTTCGATGTCGATGAGCTGTTCTACGGGACCGACCCACTCGACCCCCTGGACTATCCGGTGATATCGGATGATGACGATGCCGGCGACGATGACGACACGGACCCGGGGACCGGCCCTGGAACGGGCGGCGATGACGACACCGGTGACGATGATGACGGCGGGATCGTCATAATCCCCGGGACGGTAACCGATGACGATGATGATCCCATCGATGACGGCTACGATCCCATTGACACCAACGGAACCATGCCGGACGACCCTGACGATGATATGAGCTTCGTCATCCTTCTCATCGGGTCGCTTTTCGGTTTCCTGATCCTTGCCGGCGTTATCCTTCTGATGTTCATCCGGGGGAACAGAGGGCATAAGCTCCGGGAGGTAGAGATCAGACCCCCGCCTACCGGGGGATGAGCCTTGCTCCGGATAGGCCACCGCGGAGCGGCCTTTCACGAGCCGGAGAACACGATGAGGTCCTTCAGGAGAGCGGTGGAGCTCGGAGCGGACATGATCGAGCTCGATGTGCGTCTTTGCGGGTCCGGTGAGATCGTCATACTTCACGACGAGACCGTGGACAGGACGACCAACGGCTCGGGGAAGGTATCGGACCTCAGCCTCAGGGAGCTGAAAGGGCTGGATGCAGGTTCAGGAGAGAGGGTCCCGCTCCTGACGGAGGTACTCGACGAGTTCAGGGGTAAGGCGGGTATCGATATCGAGCTGAAGGGGCCCGGCACCGCGGGGCCGGTCTCGCATCTCCTTGCCGGATATTTTCAGAGAGGGACGTGGAGGCCCTGGGATATCATATTATCCTCTTTCAAGCCGGAGGAGCTTTTCGAGGCCGGGGAGCTCCTGGTAGGGGTCCCTCTTGGATTTCTTTTCGAGGACCACCCCTCCATGGGATCCGGCTTTGCCCTCGAGATCGGGGCAAGATACGTACTCCCGAGGAAGGACCTTGTGGATGGTGAATTGGTGGATATCGCGGGGTCGGCAGGATTGGAGGTCATTGCCTGGACGGTCAACGACAGGGCAGAGGTCCGAAGGCTCTTGGACCTCGAGGTCCATGGTATAATAACCGACAGACCCGAGATCCTGCAGCCATGATGGGCAAAGATTATAGTTACCTCGGCCAACTTCCCCATGATGACCGGGATAAAAAAGGATAGACCGCGCCTCAGGTGGCCCATCAGGATCGCCGGTGCGGTGCTCCTCCTTCTTCCATTCATCATGATCCCGTTCTTCTGGAACCATTTCAAGGCCCACTTCACCGGAGGGATCGAGGGCTCCATGATCACTGGACAGTGGCATATTGTCCTGATCAACATCATCCTCTTCACATCGTTCTTGATACCGTTGACCTTTCGAAAGAAGGTATCATGGAAGGAGTTCGGGCTCGTGACCGCTTTCTTCGTCTCCCTTTTCGTGGAGATGTACGGTATCCCTCTCACGGTCATGTTCGCTTCCCGGGCATTCCACGCTTCACCGGACACCACGGTCAATGCCCTATTCTCGGTCGAGCTCTGGGGCATCGGCTTCTCCTTCACGGCTCCGATGGCCTACGGGGCTCTGCTGATGGTTCTCGGGACCGCGATCGTGATCGTTGGGTGGATAACATTGTACAGGAGGGTGGAAAAGGAGGGCCTTGTGACCACCGGGGTCTATTCGATATCCCGCCACCCCCAGTATCTGGGGTTCATGCTTGTCATTTACGGATGGATGGTCGGGTGGACCACGCTGCTCACGGTGCTCTTCGGCGCCATTCTTCTCGCGGTCTACATCAGGGTCTGCATGAAGGAGGAGAAGGAGATGGGAAAGGACCATGATTATGCCGAATACAGGAAGCGGGTTCCTTTCATAATATAAATATATATTTCTATATATTATTTTTAGACAATAAATATACGCCCTTATAGTTATTTACTCCCCGGTAGAAGGGTGGTCCATGACGGGAGAGAATTCGGAGAGATGTCCTGTATGCGGCACGGTGATATCTGAAAGATTGACCATAGGTGCAAGGTTCACATGCACGAGATGCGGAAGCGAATTCCTTGTTAAGTGGAACAGGGATGAACGGGATTACAGGTACGTGAACCTGGCGGACAGAGGCAGGGGGGAGCCGCTAGGGCTTCCCAGGGGATCGGTGAGGGCACTGCTGCTGCTGTCGATCTCCCTCATATGCTGGGTGCTTCTGATATGGGGCAGGGAGGTCCCGAACTACCTTTTGAACCTGGTCCTCGTGATGATCGGATATTATTTCGCCTTCAGGGTCGCGCAGCCTGTGAACGGACCTTCCAGGGAGGTCATGGACAAGGAAGCGAAGCACCCCCTTCATCTTCCAAGGGGATATGTACGGTGGATCGTTGTGGGAGGGTTCCTTGCCGCCCTCATGGTCCTGATCGCCACGGGAAGGATCGTGGGACACGACCATATCGAGTTCTACTTCATACTTTCAGGCCTCGTGGTCGGCTACCTTGCAAGAAAGACCAGGAGCGATTGGCTGAAGTTCGAGACCCCATCATTTTTCGGACATGCCAAAGCCCTGCTACTGCTGTTGATCGCAGCTTTTCTGATGGTGATCTTCTTCGCAGACCTCGCGGATACGATGCACCCACTCCCGGTGAGGCTCTCCATCGCCGTCATCGGATTCTACTTCGGCTCGAGGGATTGACGAGGACAATATTGAAATCGGTTCATTGTACTGGACCATCGTGGATCTTGGTCTGCTTTGGATACTGGTCGTAGCCATTGTGCTGATGGCGGGCTTCGTTCAGGGATTGGTGGGATTCGGATCGGGGTTGGTGATGGTCCCCGTCCTGGTCCTCCTGATCGAACCCAAGGTCCTGATACCGGCAGTATTGGTCCACGGCCTGATCATGAACGAGATCCTTGCGATCGAGGCAAGAAGGCATATCCAGGCCGGAAGGGTGGCCCCGATCCTCCTCGGGGGCATCGTAGGACTGCCCCTCGGGACCTATCTCCTCGTCATCCTGTCACCAGATGTCATCAAGGTGATGATCGGAACGGTGATAGTGGTCTTCGGCCTCATACTGCTTTCCGGGAGGAGTTTCCGGATAAAAAGGGAGAAGCTCTATACGGTCCCCATCGGGCTCGTCAGCGGCCTCCTCAACGGGAGCGTTTCCATGAGCGGGCCCCCCGTGATACTCTTCTTTGCGAATCAGAACATTCCGAAGAAGAACTTTCGTGCGAACACGGTGACCTATTTCTTCTTCCTCAACGTGGCGACCTTGTTCATCTTCACGATCGTCGGCCTGATCACGAGAGATGTCCTCGTTCTGGCAGGCGTCTCTCTGCCCTTTGCTCTCCTGGGAATATACATCGGGACCAAGGCCTCGAAGGTAGTGAATGAGAAGGTGTTCAGGAGGATCGCTCTGATCCTCGTGTCCCTTGCTGGACTGGTCTCTCTTATCGGTGGTATTGTTGCCCTCGTAAACAGAATATACCGGGTGGGGGCGGGGGACCCCCCACCCTCGGGAGAGACCGCTCATCCTACTGGGATGCCTCTGCTGAGGGAGCTTCCACGAGCTGACTGATGGCGGTGACCTCCTGCTCTCCCGTCAGGAGGTTCCTCAGCTTGTTGAGATTGATCACCATTCCGACGTACTCTGTTCCGTCTGAACTCTGGTATCTCTCCGCCGCGCTGAACGCGTCGCGTGCTATGCTCAGTTTGATCGCCCCGCCGTTGCGGGACCGCCTTACAAAACCCATTAGTCTCGATTCGACTACCATTTTTCATGCCTCCGTTTGTCTGTTTTATTACCGCCGCCAACGGAACTGCGGCAGCAAATGACCACAAAACCCCCTTCCCTATTTCAATCTGAACTAGAGGGATGAGCAAAATAAAATGGTGCCGATCCTCCAACACGACGTAGTCGTGTGAAGGAGCGAAAGTATCGAAACGGCCTAAACGGGGTCCCTTCCCCACCGGAAGAGTATGTTGCAGGACCCTTCCCTCGAGACCATGCACGGGCCGATGGGGGAGTTCGGCTCGCATGCCTTTCCGAACAACGGACAGTCCTGGGGCTCTATCAGCCCTCTGAGGACCTCTCCGCACCTGCATCCGGGAGGCTCCGGGAGTTCGAGGTTCAGGAACTCATCGAGCTCGTCATCGAACCTCTTCCTAGCATCATGGTCCTGAAACCGCCTAGATATCGCGAGCCCCGACCCGGGGATCACGGGAAACCCTCTCCATTTGACATCCACCGGCTCGAAGGTCTCTTCCATCGCCTTCAGGGCGGCTGTGTTCCCTTCCGGTCTTACGACCCGGCTGTATAGATTCGTCAGGTCCGAGCGTCCTTCTGCCTTCTGCCGGGCTATCTCCAGGCATGCCATCAGGAGGTCGAGGGGCTCGAACCCGGCTATGACCTGCGGTACGCCGAAGTCCCTCGACAGGAACCTGTAGGGCTCCTCTCCGATGACCATCGACACATGCCCGGGCTCGATGAGACCGTCAAGCTTGATCTCTCCTGCCTCGGCGATGAACTTGAGTGCAGGGGGGACGGTCCGGTGGTAGGACAATATCGACAGGTTCTCCGGGGTTTTTTCCCTGAGAAGAAGGGATGAGGTGGTGGGGGCCGTGGTCTCGAAACCGATGCCAAGGAAGACGACCTCCTTTTCCGGATTCTCCCTTGCTATCTTCAGGGCGTCATCGGGGGAGTAGACGATCCTCACGTCCGCTCCACCGGACCTTGCCTGTGCCAGGGTCATATCCTTCCCGGGGACCTTCACCATGTCCCCGAAGGAGGTGACGATCCTGCCCGAAAGCGCAAGCTGGACCGCAAGCTCGATCTCCTCCCCCGTTGTAACGCAAACAGGACAGCCGGGCCCTTGCCTGATCTTGATCCCGGCTTCATTGAGGAGGGGCTCCAGCCCGAACCTGACGAGCGTATCCTGATGGGTGCCGCATACATGCATCACCATCAGGTCCTGGCCGAGGTCCTTGATCGCCTTGAGCGCTTTTTTGGCAACCTCGCCGTCCCGCAGCCTGAACCTGTCCATCATCCTTCCTCCCCGTCATCGATCATGAGCCTGACATTGGTGATGGTCACACCCTTTCCCTTCGTTATTTCAACCTCCCCGCCGCATTCCGGGCAGGCGAAAACCGGCATCAGGAAATGGTAGACCGGGTCCTCCCTGACCTCCATATCGCCCAGGTACCCGCAGGACCCGCAGGAGATCTCGACCCCCTCATCCTCTATCACGAGTTCAGAACCTTTCAACAGCTCCCTCTCTTCCGTGATCGCCCCCCAGCAGAACCTGAGCTGCTCCTCACCCACGAACGAGAGTCGGCCGATGGACAGGTGGACCTTTTCGACCCTTGCGGTCTGCGGGTGCTCCTTCACCGCCTCAAGGACCGCGTTCATCAGATTGGATGCTATCTGGAGTTCGTGCAACCCGACAACCCCTAACCTGCCGTCTCCCGCTGGAAGATCTCCAAGGCCTCGTCCCAGAGGGCAAGCGTCTCCCTGGCCTCCTCCTCGTCAAGGATCTGAAGGGCGAATCCGGCGTGGACCACGACCCAGTCGCCGACCCTGGGCTGAACGTACATAACGTTCGCCTCCCTTCTGGTACCGCCGTAGTCAACGATTGCCATGTGGTCTTCCCTGAGCTCGACCACCTGTCCCGGGATCGCAAGGCACATGGGCTCCCCCACCCTTTATGTTGTTTATCAGGTTTTTGGCACGGAGCGGTCCGATCAGGACTGCAACATCAGACCTGCGAGGTAGACCTGTCCGACGGATATCCCCCCATCTCCCGGGGGAACCCTTGCATGGAGGACCGGTTCGGCCCCGAGCTCCAGGCAGGAACCGACGAACCTCTCGACGATGGGAACATTGTAGGAGACACCTCCGGACAGTCCAATGACCGGTCTATCGGACCCATCATGCATCGTCTCCGTCGATACTGCCACCTTGACAAGGTCATCGACTAAGGAGCCGACGAATCCCATTGCAAGGTCCGCCTTCGCGCCGTATTGGATGTCAAGGCCAGGCGCGATCCTGCCACCGGTCATCCTGGATGCTTCTTCCAGGAGCGTCTTCCACCTGTCCAGCACATCCACCTCATAATCCGGACCCTCACCGGCAAACAGGTCATATCTCGGTGACCGGGAGCCGGAGAGCAGCCTCTCCAGGCGCATCGCCGGTTCTCCGTCGTAAGTCCTCCAGGTGACTCCAAGCATGAGGGCCGACAATGCGTCCAGGACCCTTCCGAGAGAGCTGGTCATCGGGGTCCTGTGATGAGAGTTCGCCAGGACCTCCATGGACCACTGGTCTCCGAGGTCGAAGTGATGCCCTGCCTCCTGCGAGAGCCAGAAGGCGATCCTTTCGGGATGGTATGCGGCGCCGTCACCTCCGGGGATCCCGAAGGGCTCCAGCTGCCCGACCCTGACAAATTTCTCCCTGTCGGTGAAGATGACCTCTCCGCCCCATGGATTGCCGTCATCGCCGTAACCCACCCCGTCCACGGCTATGGTCGTCATCTGCTCGACCCCTGCGTCCGCCATCAGGGAGGCCGCATGGGCGTGATGGTGCTGGACCTCGAGGAACGGTATCCCCCTCTCCTCCGCGAGGTCGACCCCCCATCTCCTTGTCGTGTAGCGAGGGTGCTTGTCGACCACGACAGCTTCGATATCATCCGCGCCGAACAGATACATGAACCGTTTCGCGGACTGGTCAAGGTAATCCAGGACCGACGGGTGTCTTGAATTGCCTATGTACGGGCTCGTGAAAGCCCGGCCGGACCTGGATACTGTTATGGATACGTTCCTTTCCGCACCCACTCCCAGGAATGTCCCGTCGTGCGGGAAGTCCAGGGGGTCGGGGACCATTCCCCTGGCTTTTCGGACGGGGAGGCATTTTGACCGGAACGGTCCCTCCCCTGCCTTCACCCTGTCATAAACGGAAAGTGGAACCACGACCGAATCATCGCACCTGGCCGAAATCTCCCGGTCGTGGACGAAGTACCCGTCCGCCTTCATCCTGCGGGCATCCTCGAGCTCGAGGGCCATCGGCTCTCCCGGCGGATTGGCGGAGGTCATGACGAACCACCGCAGGTCCGATCCCGCATCCTCGAGCGCCCTGAAGAGGAGGTGGTGGATGCCGGAGTATGGCAGATAGATGCCGACGTTCCCCAGGCCCGGGGAGGCCAGCTCGAGTCCCTTCCTTGCCCATGCCGGGGGGTCCACCCGCTTTCTTAGAAGCACAATGGGTCTGGCCGGGGATGACAGAAGCTTTTCCTCGTGAGGACCGACCATGGCGAGCTCCTTCACGGTGGCGATGTCCCTGGCCATCAGAGCGAAGGGTTTGAAAGGCCTGTTGTACCATTCCCTGAGCTCCTTCAACCTCGCGGGATCGGACACAATGTGCATCCCCCCCCATCCCTTGACGATCAGGAGCTTTCCCTTCGATATAGCGGAAGCGCATTCCGTGAAGGCCTCCCATCCCTCCCCGATCATGTTCAGATCATGGTCCAGGTAACGATAGGAGGGTCCGTCCGCGGCGCAGGAAAGTGTCTGGGCATGGAACCTTCTGAAGGTATGGTCGGCATATTCGCTAGAGCAATCCCTGCAAAGGGGGAAGGCCCCCATCGAGGTCCTCTCCCTGTCGTACGGGAGCGAATCGATCAGCGTATACCTCGCGCCGCAGTCGGTGCAGTTCGTGAACGGGTGATGGTACCTTCTGTTGGCGGGGTCCGTCATCTCCTCGAGACATTTCTCGCATATGGCCGTATCATAGGGAAGCGAGGAATCCCTTTCCCCTTCGGTGGAGGCGGCGATCCGGAAATCGTCCGGTGCGGCCATGCCGAGGTCTGACCATTCCATCCGGTCGAAAGAGGCCCCCTCGATCCTCGCCATGGGTCCGAGGTCCTTTTTCAGCTCCTCTAGAAAGTTCTCGGGATCGATATCGGTCGCTATGGTCACATGGGAGCCGTCATTGCGGACGAATCCCCTTGCTCCGGTCCTCATCGCGGTCCTCGCGACCGCGGGCCGGAACCCGACCCCCTGGACGACCCCGGTCAGCCTGATGGTCCACATCGGACCTCCCCGGACCTCACAGGAGGCCCATGGCCTCCGCGAGCTCCTGGATGCCGACCCCGTGCTTCGCATCGGTGACGACGATCCTGGAGTGGGGCTTTACGGTGTTCGCATCCCTTTTCAGCACCTCGATGTCCACCTCCATCACACCCGCCAGGTCCGATTTGTTGATCACGATGACGTCCGCCTCCCTGAAGATCACCGGATGCTTCCTGATCATGTCGTCCCCTTCGGTGACGGAGATTATCACCACCCTGATATCCGTCCCCAGGGGGAAATCGGCCGGGCAGACGAGGTTCCCGACGTTCTCTATGAAAAGTACGTCGATGGAATCCAGGTCCAGGTCCTCGATGGCATGCTCGGCCAGGTGTGCGTCGATATGGCATTCCTTGCCGGTGTTCACATTCACCGCCGGAACATCGAGGGCGAGGACCCTTCTGTGGTCATCGTCCCCCGCCACGTCCCCCGTTATCACACCGGGCCTCAATCCTCTTTCCTTCAGGAGACGGGAGAGCCTTTCGATGAGGAGGGTCTTCCCCGAACCTATCGATCCCATCAGGTCCACTGACCTGATCCCCTTGCTCCTGAGCAGGGTCCTGTTCTCCTCGGCAAGCCTTCTGTTCACCTCGAGCAGGTCTTTCTCCATGTCCACTGCAACCAGCTGATGCATATGATCGACCCTTTCGGGGGTCCTATGGAATTCGATTATTTAACAGAGATGGCGAACGGGAGTTTTTTTTGAATAAATTTCTTATTCCCTTGGATATCCCCGGGTTTTTGCCCCAAGTTAGAATATAATAAATAATTGTACATCCATTTCCGACACAGCGCAGTCAAATTGACGGGCTAACGCTGGGGATGTAGCTGCACCGAAAATACTCCCTAGGATGCTCGAGGAAACGGGAGGGCAGAACATGGATAAAAGGTTAGGTCTTTTCTTAGTGGCATTCGTACTTATAGCGGCCGTTGTTCCGATATCGGTTCAGGCCGAGCCTACCAGGGCAATGAACGCGGAGATCACCACGGTCTTCATCGACGGCCCTATGGCTGAAGGCGGGGAATATGCCGTGGGACCTCATACGGTGTCGATCGAACTGAACAACACCGGTGACGAGGATTTCATGGATTTCGTGGATTTCTACCTGAACATCACCTATTCCTCCAACGGTACGGTCTACCACTACGAGATGATGAACAAGGTCGTTTTCATAGCGGACGGCTCCTCCGCCAGCGTCATACTGGTAGAGGTCTATTTCGAGGAGGGGCAGTTCGATATCGATGTGAACGCCACCATCGCGATGCAGGAGACCTTCGCGGGGGATACATTCGATATCATGGACGTGGTCGACTTCAGCATAGTCAATGCGGAGTTCGAGGAGGGGGCGACCTACCCGCTCAACGAGGGGATCGTCCCGCTCTGCAACGTTTCCATAGACGGCAACGTTGACGAGTTCGCGGACACCGTGAACATCAACCTCCTCATCGAGACGGTCGGGACCGTTTCCGATACGGTCTACGACGAGAGCATGGAGATCCTGAACCCCGCCTCCCCGCCGGTGGCCCCGGGAAAATACTGGCCGATCATTTTCCCGACCTGGACCCCCAACACATCGGGTCCCTTCAAGGCGACCTTCAGCGTCTTCTACGACACCTACAACGAGGATAACAACGTGGACATCGTCAATTTCAACATCGCCAACCCTCCTGTCATCGAGGGAACGGTGACCTCCGGCGGATCTCCGGTCCCGGGGGTCGATGTGACGGTCTCGACGAGCCCGGTGACCAAGACGACCACCGATGAAGAGGGGATGTACGAGTTCTACGATATCCCCGCTGGAAGCTATTCCATCGAGTTCCTGAAGATGTGGATGGCAGGATTCGTGACCACGGTCGTCGTGGTCGCAGGTGAGACCCAGGTGGTCAACGCGTCCCTGGAGATGCTCGAGGCCGGGGGGCTGCACGGAACCGTGCTCCTTCCCAACGGGTCCGCCGCCATCGGAGCCATCATCGACGTCGCGATCGTTGATTCCCCCGTCTACACTGCGACAACGAACACCGAGGGTTTCTACGAGTTCGAGGAGATACCGGCCGGGAACGCGACCGTGACCGCCTCTTTCTCCGGATACGAGGACGATGTTGTCAACACCACCATCGTCAAGGGAACCTGGAACACGGTCGACCTCCAGCTCGAGGAGATACCCTTCGAGGTATCCTTCTCGGTACCGGACGGGGAGCCCGGCTTCCCCATCTACGACTCGATATCGGCTTTCTTCACGAGACCCATCATGAGGAGCTCCATCGACTCCAACTCCCTCGTCCTGAGAAAGCTTGCAACCGGGGACATAGTGACCGTGATCTACTCCTTCGCCGACGGCGACATGACCGTCGTGATGACCCCTGACCCGCCCCTGGAATACAACACGGACTACCAGATCGAGGTCAAGACGTGGGTCCAGGATACGAACGGGGATTTCTTCCCCTCAACCGTCTTCACTACCTTCACGACGGAGGTCCAGATAGAGGAGGTCGAGCTCATCTCCTTCTTCCCGCTGGACGATGCCAACGAGGTCCCCAGGAACGTCGTGATCTCGGCAGTTTTCCCTGTTCAGATGGATGAGGATACGATAAACTCCGATACCTTCCAGCTCTTCGCACAGGGAGGCGTGACCATAGCGGCGGATATAACCTACGACGAGCTCACGAGAACGGCATACCTCACTCCCGACAACGATCTCGCCTACGGCACCAGATATTCCGTGTCGCTCGACCCGGACATCGCACCCGTGGACCTTTCCAAGGATTTCCTCGGCTTCACCTGGTCCTTCGAGACGGAGGTCCTTGTGACCACTGGCTCCCTTACCGGAAAGGTCCTTGACGAGAACGGGGCCCCGTTCCTTCCGAGCGCCGTGTCGATAAAGCTATCGACGGGAACCTCGAACATCCTCACGAAGAACCCCGACACCACCGGTGGTTTCCAGTTCATAGATGTGGAGGAGGGGGTCTGGACACTCACCATAACCGTGAACGGATACGAGCCCTACACAAAGGATTTCACCATCACAGCCGGGGAGACGACGGAGATCCAGGACTCGATCAAGCTGGTAAAGGAAAAGGACGATGACGACGAACCCGACATCCCCTGGCCCATCATCGGCCTGATCGCCATCGGCGTCCTCCTGATAATCATCATCATATACTATCTCCTGAACAGGCCGAGGGAAGCCCCGGCCGAGGAGGTCGAGGAGAGGGGCAGGCCGAGGTTCGGCGGCCGCCGCGAGGAGCCCATGTATTATGATGAATATGCCGAAGGCGAGTTCATGTGCCCCGAGTGCGGATACATCGTGGAGGCAGAGGATACCATCTGTCCCAACTGCCAGTCCGAGTTCGAGCAGGACCTGTTCGAATGTCCGGAATGCGGTGCGAGCATCCCCGCAGAGGCCGTTTCCTGCCCCGAGTGCGACGCTGTCTTCGAGGAGGAGGAGCCCCTCGAGGAGGGCGAGGATTTCTATGACGAGGAGGAGGAAGTGGACATAACCGGTGAGTACGAGGTGGAGGACGTAGAAGAGGACTACGGCATCCCCGAAATAGAGTGAACGGGCTTATCCGTGAAAGGGGGCGTTTGACGCCCCCTTTTTTTTCTTTTTGATCAACCACCAAGCCCCTCTATTCAGACCTCTATCACGAAATCGTCGTCGTCATCGTCGGAGGAGTTCTCGTATGCGGTCCTGGCGGTCTCCTTTTCGGCAGCGGCCTCGTCAAGGTCCATTATGACCTCCACATCATCGTCCTTCACATTCCGGACCTTTGACCCCCGGGATGTGAGCTTGCCGCCCTTTCCGGATGCGGGTCTCTGAGATCGGGTCCCGGGTCTGTGATAGCCGTCGGTGATCCCCAGGTCCTCGTAACCCGATCCCTTTTTCTTCACGGGTTCGGGAGGAGGCTCCTTTGCCTCGGATTCCATGTCCCTCCAGTTGTATATGTTGTCGACCAGCATCTCCGCAAGGGAGTTCACCTCGCCGTCCATCGATCCGAGGTCCCGATTGAGCATGGGCAGGAGGTCCGTTCTCAGTATGAGTTCCTGGTAGCCAAGGGAAGCAATGCATGACATGGAGAAAAGCGCCCAGTAATGGACATCCGGGTCATCGGACCTCATGCTCTCCACGATGGCCGGGATCCCGTTGTGGTAGACGACCTGATGCCCGAGGTTCCTCCTGCAGAACTCGTAGATGCAGTAGGTGAGGTTCTTCCTCAATATGTCGTCGGACTCGTTCATCTGGGAAATCAGGGCCTTCATGGTCCAGTCGTGTTTGAGCACCTTGTGGATCCTGTTGTGGAGTATGAAGGACGATAGCAGCAGAGCTGCCCGTTTCCTTTCGTTCCAGTTGCCTTCCTGGAAGATCGGCAGGAGCTTGCCTATAACGCCCATGTCCATCATCTGGTCGAATCGGTTCTTCTCGGACAGGGCAACGAGCTCGTCGAGCACATCCGCCCTCAGCGGCCGGTCGACCTTGTCCAGTATATCGACGAGTCCCTCGACGTCGTGGAGCTTGCCCATCTTCTTGATGCCAAGCGGAGTCAGTACCCTTCTCTTCCCTCCGAAGAGGTCCATGACCCTCATTTTGCTTTCACTTTCCAGGGGGTAGTGGGACATTGAGGCGTATTAAGATATCGGTTCAGAACCCGTTGGATCATATGACGAACTTCTCCATCTCGACGTTCCGATCCCTCAGCGAGAGATCATTGACCATCATTCTCGAACCGTCGAAAAGTTCAGCCTCCTTAAATCCTAGGGCCTTAGAAGCAATGATCCGGCCGATACCATCCGCCTTCATTATTCCGGAGCCGGACGTTCCGCTGGCCCAGATGAGGTTCTTCTCAGCTTCCACAACGGGGTTCTTGTCCGGCCAGTGGTAAGCATAGTATCCTGCCCATTTCATCTTCAGCTCGAAGTCTCTAAGCCGGGGGAAATAGTGGTTCAGTACCGGTGTGATCCCCCTCTCGAAATATTCGAGGTCGAAATCGGGATCGGACATATCATACGGCTGCCCCAGGCCGTCGGCAAGCCCCAGTATCATGAGCTTCCGGTGCAGCAGGGGTTTGACATAGGTTCCAGCTGCCGGAAGTATGAGGGCGGGCACACGGTCAAGGTCGATATCGCCCGCTACCGCATAAGGGTCGTCCACCTTGATCCCGAAAAGCTGCCGCTTCTTGGGAAGGACCCCCGAGAAGATGCCGATCCTTCCAAGCAGCTCCTGGGTCCAGGCCCCTGTTGCGAAGATGTAGTCGGAACCCTCGATGGTGTCACCCCCGCTGTCGATGAGATGATCGATCCCGGAGGGGCCCCAGGGAGCGTATCTCACATCCTTTCCCCTGAGTTCGATCCCCTGGATATTGGCACCCAGGCGGACCTCGCCCCCCAGCTCCCGGAACATCTCC
>JBLIRI010000002.1:0-44015 GCA_049472235.1 Thermoplasmatota archaeon
AGGAGCTCCCCTGTCTTCTCATCGAGAAGCCCTTTGTCCCCCCTTGTCTCCACGTTCAATCTGATCAGGGGCTCCGTGTTCGAGGACCTGAGATTGAACCTGAACATATCGTACTCTATCGAGACCCCGTCGGTATGGTCGATATTGGTCGCTTCCGGCGAGTACCGCTCCTCGATGGTCGAGATCACGGCCCTCTGGTCTTCGACCCTTCTGTTGATCTCCCCGCTTACGGGATACCTTCTCATCCTCTCTCCGATCAACTCCGAGAGGTTCTTTCCCGTCTCCAACATGTGCTCGAGGACTATCAGCCACGGGATCATGCCGGTGTCGCAGTAATGGAAATCCCTGAAATAGTGATGAGCGGACATCTCTCCGCCGTAGACAGCATCCTCTTTCCTCATCCGGTCCTTGATGAAGGCATGCCCTGTCTTGTTCATGACAGGCACTCCCCCCATCTCGTTGACGATCTCTATGGTGTTCCAGGTCAATCTCGGATCGTGTATGATCCGCCCGCCTTTCTCCCTCTCGAGCATCTTCCGGGCAAGCAGGCCGACGATGTAATACCCCTCGGTGAACCCGCCTTTCTCGTCGAAAAGAAAACACCTGTCGTAATCGCCGTCCCAGGCCACCCCCAATCCGGCATCCGTACTGGCGACCCTTTCCGAGATCGGCCCCCTCATCTCTGGCAGTATGGGGTTCGGAACCCCTGCCGGAAAGGTCCCGTCAGGCTGGTGGTGCAGCCTGTCAAGGACCAATCCCGTTTCTTCTGCAACCAGGTCGAGGGCGGGACCGGCGCAGCCGTGTCCAGGGTCGGTCACGACCTTGAAACCTTCAAGCGACCCGCGATCCTTCAGAAACGAGAGCACCTTCTCGATGTAGGCTTCCCATATGTCGACCTCTCTAACCGCCCCCTTGGAACCGTTCTTCTTCAGTCCTCCCTTCTCCACCATGTCCTTGATGGTATGGAGCCCGTTGTCCTGCGAAATCGGGACCGATCCCCTCTTCACGAGCTTCATCCCGTTGTAGCCCTTTGGATTGTGGGATGCTGTTATCATGATCCCGCCGTCGGCTTCCAGATGCGGGGTGGCAAAATAGACCACTTCCGTCCCGCATAGACCGATATCCAGTACGTCCGCCCCTCCGTCGGAGAGACCCTCTGCAAGCACCCCGGAAAGCATGACCGAGGACGGTCTGATATCCCTTCCCAGAACCACCTTCCTGGTCCCGAAAAGCTCACAGTAAGCGAGACCGATGTCGTAGACCATCTCCTCGGTGATCTCCTCCCCCACCTTTCCCCTTATATCGTATGCCAGGAACGGAGACCCCATCTCAGACCACCTTCGCTCAGGCCCCCTGGGGCTTTACGACCGCTACCCGTGAGAGGATGTCCTCGGTGACCTTCGCGGAGGATATCCCTTCGAGCTCGCTGTCCAACGACAATGTCAGCCTGTGAGGGATCATCTTCCTCACCACCTTCTTGACGTCATCCGGGATCACGTAGTTCCTGCCCGAAAGGACCGCTGCAGCCTTGGAAGCATACAGGATCTGCTCACCCGCCCTTGGACTGGCTCCCAGTACGATCTGCTCATCCATTCTTGTCTCCCTCACCAGGTCCCTGATGTATGTCAGTATTGTCGCATCCGCCCGGCAGGCATAGGTCTCTTTCACCAATGAGTTGTAGATATCCTCGTTAAGGGGTCTGTGGTTCTGCTTCCTCCATTCCATGTTCTTCATCTGAAGGAGCTTCAGCTCCTTTTCCATCGGGAGATAGTCCATTATCCCCTTGATCATGAACCGATCCAGCTGGGCTTCTGGAAGGGTGTAGACGCCCTCATGTTCGACCGGGTTGATGGTCGCCATCACCAGGAATGGCTCCTGGAGCTTGAAAGTGGTCCCCTCGACCGTGACCTGCTTCTCCTCCATGGCTTCCAGAAGGGCGGATTGTGTTTTGGTCGGGGCCCTGTTGATCTCGTCCGCAAGGATGACGTTCGCAAATATCGGTCCCTTCCTGAACTGGAACTCCTGCTCCTTCTGGTTGTAGAAGTAATGTCCGGTGATATCGGCCGGTAGCAGGTCCTGGGTGAACTGGATCCTCTTGAAGGAGAGCCCCACCACGTCCGAGAGGGTCTTGGCGAGGGTTGTCTTCGAGATCCCCGGCACCCCTTCCAGAAGAATGTGCCCCCCTGCAGAGAGACAGATCAGGAAGTCCTCTATGATGTCCTCGTAGCCAATGATGACCTTGGCAGTCTCATCCCTTACCTTGGTGTATAGCAACTGCGAAGCCGTGCTCATGAAGCTCCCTCGATATCCTTTACCAGTCTTTCCAGCACCCTTCGGTCCCAGTCCGGATGCCTCTCCATGACCGCCTCCAACGGGTGCCTCCGCTCACCTGACACAATCTCCTTCTCCGATAGAAGCCTGTCGATGAGCCTGCGAAGCGACACAAGGACCTTCCGGGGGTATGATGTGTTTAGTATCATGAAAATAGCGGAGATGACGACCAGGACCCCGACCTTCTGATAAGGTTCCATGGCAGCCACGAACGAGTTGGTGAACTGGACAGGGTTCGTGAGGTCCCTGTGGGATTCGTCCACGATGATGCTGTCCCTTTCCTTTGAGATGAAATCGATCAGGTTGCGGACGAAGATCCCGTTGTCCATCTCGCCGCGCATCTGGTTGATCAGAAGGCTGGGCTCGGAGAGGACCATTAAGGTCCCGCGCCCGTATTTTTCGATCGTGAGGACCGGGAACGGCCCCTGCGGCTCCCCCGTGTTCCATACCTCATTGCCGTCCATGCTCAGCCAGGAGGTCCTGGACGAGTTGAACACGGATACGGCCCTGTCGGAGGGTACGACCGTTGACGGCAGGTTCATCAGGAGCATGGAGAGGTTCCTCGTTATCTCGTGGCCCGAGAACTCCGTCGTCACCGAGAACTTGCTGCTCTTCATGAATGACAGGTCGAGAAGGGTCCTCCCCGAGATCCGGGTCGTCGTGTTTAAAAACGAGAGCAGCTCGTTCCCCGTACCGACATCATCCGCGAGGAGGATCAGACCTCCATCCATCAGAAAACCATCTGCGAACTCTCCCTCTTCCCTCGAGAACGACCCGTCGGGGCCGATCATCAGCAGTGCCGACCTGGACGGTCTGAGGTCCCCCTCAAGCTCGGAAAAGGAGTTGTGGACGACCCTCTCGCTGGAGGAGGCCGACAGATCAATGGTAGGTATGAAGGACCCGGTCGAGTAGGTGTCCTTCCCTATCTCCGAGCATCCGTTCCAGCCGGTGTTGTAGATGGAGAAATCCGCGTCGGAGGAGAGGACGGGCACCATTACCGAGAACATCAGGAGGACCAGACCTGCACCCATTACCAGTAGGTACCTGTATGCGGTCCTGACCTGCTCTATCATTCCGGCACCAGACCCACCAGCGTTCATTCCTTCATTGCCGAAGGGAAGCTGGCTTTCCTTGTAACGTGTGAGATTATAGCCCGACATAAAGGTTTCGACACGTTTATCTACAGCAAGGGCATAGTTGGGCCGATGGACAAGAGAGAGGTCCTGCTGAGGGTTGGAGGCGCCGTCCTTGCCTTTTCAGGACTCGCCCTGGTCCTGGTATCCGGAAAGATCGTTGCTTTCGCGGGCATCGGCCTTTCCGACAGGGCTGCGGATTTCGTATTGAGGGCAGGGTTCGGAACCTTCCTGATAGGCATCCTCATGCTCTTTCTCTTCTCCTTCAGGACCGTTCCCAAGGAGCTGGTGGATCCCCTGCTGTCCGGTCAGAACAGGAACCTTGGGAGGGTCCTCGGTTCCCTGGAGCTCAAGGGTAACGGTATATACATCCCGGCCGGGGGAAGGCTGAAGGATGAAAGGGTCTACATTCCTGCGGAGGAGCGCCCCCTTCCGCTTCCGAAACTGGTTTCCGAGCAGGTCCTGATAGTCGGGACCACGGGGTCGTCCATGGGGGTTTCCATGCTCCCGCCGGGGACGGGATTGGTCGATCGTATAGAGCAGGATTCGGGAAAGAGGTTCACCGAGGAGAACCTGGCGGACCTGAACGAGGCTCTTGAACGCCTGTCGAAGGGGACCGGTCTTATCGGATCGATCTCCGCCAGGACCAAAGGGGATGATATCTCCATAGAGATAAAACATTCAAGGTTCAAAGACATCTGCGAAGAAGCTTGGAATGAGGATGAAAGGATGCATTCGATGATAGGATGTCCCGGATGCTCGGCCGTGCTTTGCGCTGCGGCCAGGACCTCGAGGTCGCCTTTGCGGATCGCATCGGTTGAGCACAAGGACGGCAAAGTGGCCTACCGCCTGGAGAGGTGGTGAGCATGCGTCCGGAATCCAGGCTTGTCCTTGCGCTTGCGGTATGGACCTCGATATGTCTCATCTTCGTTGAGTCCCTGGAGGTCTTCTTCGTCCTTATCCTCCTGGGCATACTCGTTCTGAGAGAGCTGACGGATGCCTACACCTCAAAGCCCCTCAAGGACCGGGTGAACTTCTTCATTTACACCTTCCTTTTCATCTTCACCTTTATCGTCATCAGGAAGGTGTATTTCATACTCCAGGGTGCCTGAGACCCCTGTATCCGGAAATATCACAGAATTATCACACGATTGTTGACCAGTGATTGTGTCACGGTGATAATGGAATGGAAAGGTTTTTTATACATCCTGCGAATAGGCCGACGTCCGAGAGTATCATTTATCTAGATACAAGGACGTCCTCGCAAAGGAGAAGTTGCAATGGATGGGAAACTAAGGGAGAAGCTGATCGTCGGGATCGCCGCGGTCCTGTTCTTCGCCGCCTTCGGAGCGGTTGCATATCTTGACAGGCCCCACGGCACGGTAGGTCACGATTTCGGTCAGGACGATTTCACGGTTGTCATGGAGAGGAACCAGGGGCACCTTGCCCTTCCCGAGTTCCCCTCGGACCTTCTGATCTTCGGGGCGGGCCAGGAGGCTAGCCTCGATTTCACGGTCACCAACAACGACCAGGATAACGATATCGACACAGTTTACATAACCATCCCAGGCGGAGAGGTTTTGAACGCCACAACCGAGTGGTTCGATCCCCTTTTCACACATGAATGGGACTTTTCAAAGACAAGCGAGGATGTTGCGAAGGTCTATGCAAGGGATGACCTGCCCGGCAGGGTATTCGGAGGCTCTGCTCAGTACGACGTTGCGGGCAATATCGATGATGCCCTGGACCATAACGAGAACCTTGGTATCAGCGAAGGGATCACGATAACGCTTGATTTCAACGCCCCGACGACCCCGGGTGTGAAGATGGATGAAGAGGCCATCAACCTTGAGGTGACGGACGAGCAGAACGAGACCGTCGGTCCTGCCCAAAAATATTCCGTCCTTCCATTCCCATACCCGTATCTGGTCATCGATGCGGATTTCGAATTCTACCTTTTCGAACTGACAGGCGCGAATGCCGAGCTTGATATCGAATACGGAGGTTCGATGCTCTTCGGTTCGGGAACAAGGGCTTCCAACTTCAAAACCTCGGATCACGGTTTCAGGTATCTCTCCTCGGGCGGGTCGACCGTCGCGGTCATAGAGGCACCCGATAATACCACGATCGTGAACCCCGTCATCAAAGCAAAGACCGATGGCGGGGGACAGTACACCATTGACATGATCAGATATGTCACTAGCACCATCGATCCCGGGCAACCAAGTAACAGCTGGGTTACCACAAGGAGTTCACAGATAGGTTATTCCGGACAACTGCCTCCAACAGCCGGCGACATAGTGGATCTTGATATCGACGGTGACGGGCTCTTCACCGATAACGATGGCGACATCGACGGCGACGGAATTCCCAACGACCAGGATACCGACCCTTACGATTCAGGGGTCACGAACCACCATCCTGTGATCCATGATATCTCACCCTCGGCTACAAGGATCCCAAAGAACAAGGACCTTGAACTCACAGTGACAGCTTCCGATGCAGATAGCGACACTCTTGCCTATTCCTGGTCTGTCACCCCGAACACAGGATGGACAGGGAGCACCCCTTCCGTGATCGTCGACCTGAGCGATTTCGAACCCGGCACCTATGTCTTTACCGTTGTCGTTACCGATGGTGAAGGCGGCACGGACCAGTCGCAGATCACCATCGAGGTGACCGAGAGCGAGGGGGTCGACGGACCGCCGGTATGGATGATCATTCTGATAATCGTCGTGATACTCGCGATCGTGGGCGCTGTGGTGTTCTATGTCATGCGCGGTGGTGAAGGAGAGGAGGAGATCCCCGAGGAACTTGCCCCGCAGCCCCCCGAGGAATTCGTCGAGGGGCCCGTGGAAGCACCAATGATGCTTGAGGAGGCCCCGTCCATTGCCGAGGAGTACGAGGAGGACCTGGAGGACGAGTTCGATGAGGATTTAATGGACGAACTCGAGGAGGGGCCGGTGACCGCGGTATCGAGGGACGCCCTTGGACTCCCTGATGAGTCCGAGATGCAGGAGGTCCAGGACCTCGAGCTTCTCATAGACGAGATGGAGAGGACCGAGGAGGAGATCGGCGACGTCTGCCCCGAGTGCAGCGCTCCGCTCGGACCCTACGATTCGAGGTGCGGCAACTGCGGAGCGGAGTTCGAGCTCGCGCTCGAATGTCCGAACTGCGGTGCTGTGATCGAAGAGGACGCCGCGTCCTGCCCGAGCTGCAATGTGAGCTTCCAGTAGACAGAAAAATGGGAAAGTAGAAGGAGGCCTTACGGCCTCCTTTTCTTTATTTCATTTTATCTTCTTCAATCTGTATGTCCTGTATCCGGTCAGGACCTTGTGGCTGCCTGCACTGCGGATCTCCATGTCCAGTGAGTGGTCGCCCGTATCCACCCTGAGGGCATCGGTCATGTCAAGCTTCTGGGGGACGGAGACGATGATGATGTTGCGGATCCCGATCCTCCTGATTATCTCCGGGCTGACCTGCAGGTTCCCCCTCCCCAGGAAGAAACCCTGCCCTCCGATGGGAGAGACAACAAGATAGACCGCCGTCCCCTTTGGCAGGTCATCGAGGATGGAGAACAGCTTCTTCTCGCTGCAGTCCCTTCCTATCTGATCGGCGCCCCTCACGACATCGACCCCCAGAAGGGTCTTATCGATCCCGATCCTTTCCCCTATGGTTGAAAGTGTCCCCCCGGGCCCCAGTATGAAGACGGACCCGGGCTCCTCCTCCAGCCTTTCGGCAATGTCATCCGCGATCTCCTCGAGGAATGTGGAGACCTCCTGTTCGGCAACCATGAACTTCCCGGTCTGGATGAAGGCTGGCTCGTAAAGGGTGGTGGCGATCCCGTACAATCTGATGTTCCAATCGCCCTCCCTGTACCTCTCCTCGTCGAGGTCCATGACCTCGCCCTCTCCGGTCGTCATCTCTCCCCGGATGAAGAACTCCAGGAGTTCTCCGGCGGTAAGGGGGTCGATCGCGAACACGCCGGAATGCATCTTCACTCCCGAGGGGATGCCGAAGATGGGGCTCCCGTCGGCCGCTTCGAAGACATCCCTTGCCGTCCCGTCCCCCCCGCAGAAGACTATCAGCTCGGCCCCCTCCTCCACCGCCCTTCGTGCAAATTCCTTCGTATCCTCCGCCGTCGTCCGCTCACCCGGGGTGTGGACCCTCTTGACGCTCCAGAGGTCCACATCGAGCGAGACGAGTTCCGCCTCACCCATGTCTCCCCCGGCGGTAAGCCACAATATCTCCTCCTTGAGGCGGTGGCGAACGAAGGCTTCCCTGAGCCTTGACAGGGCTTCCAGGGCCCTCTCGGGTGCCCTGGGTTCCGCCCCCATCGATATCGCTTCGTCAACGACCCCGTCGGTTCCTTTGAGTCCGACCCTGCCCCCCATCCCGGCTATGGGATTGACAACGAAACCGAGCTTTTTCATCGGTCCCTCCGAAAAGCGGAACGCTCCTTAAACCCATCGATGCCTAGACCCTCCGCCCAAAAGCGTTAATATCATCTGCATCGATTTCATCTGCATGCATCTCACGGGGAAGGGGTTCCATACATTTCTCGCAGTATCGCTGTTCCTGGTTCCCATTCTTGCCCCGGTGTTCTCTTCGAGCCCCCCGTCAAGAAGAACGGACGCCCCCTCCCTTCGGGAGGGTACATACCTTGAATGGTCCTACAGCGAATGGAGCCCGGACGGGACATCGAGCAGGACCGGGGTCCAGACCGCAAGCGTTGCGACGGGTACATGGAACTCCATGGACATCTTCAAGATCTCCGGGACCATCACGGGGGAGTTCGCGACTCCCGACGGCTCCGGGGACGAATCCGGGACCTATATGGCCTATTACCGCCAGGACGATCTGGCGCTGGTCAGGTCGATGAGGGAGCTGACCAGGGTCGTGGACGGTTCCGGAGTATCCGGAACCAACAGCTCCACAACTGATCTCGATCTCCCCTACTTCCGATGGGTGAAGTTCCCCCTGAAGGCCAATGCCCCCCAGACATCGTGGACCGATGAAGTAAGGTCCATCACCTCCTGGACCCTGACATCCGGGGGGTCAACGATCGATTCGGGAACCTCGGACGAGACCTACGTTCACTGGCGCCACTGCTCCGATGAGACGACCCTGAGGATCGGCAGTACGGTCCATGATGTCCACGTCGTCGACGAGCAGAAGGAAACCGTGGATATGGACAGGGTCCTTAATTCGACCCTTTACTATTCCGATGCGATCGGGTGGTGGGTGAAGTGGGAGACCTACGCTCCACACGACATGGACAACGTTCTCGTCCAGGAACTGGTCCTCAAAACCGCGGGGGATAACAGCCCCCCTGTCGCTTCGGATATCCCCGACATCACCATCGACGAGGACGAGGTCTATTCCGGTCTGGACCCGAACCTGTACTTCAACGATCCGGACGGGGATACGCTGGACTTCTCCGCCAGCGGCACCGGTGAACTTGAGGTTGACATAGACGGCGATGATGTGGTGATAGTGCCCCCCCCCAACGAACACGGCACCTTCCGCTTCAACCTGTCCGCGACCGACAGGCAGCACGATCCGGTCAGCTCCGAGGTCGCCGTTATCGTCAGGCCGGTCGACGATCCTCCGGAGCTAAGCCAGGGAATGGTCGAACCGGACCAGGGGGACGTGGATACCGAATTTGATTTCACCGTTAACGTCCGGGATATCGAGGGAGACATCCCTGCGATCGTGTATGTCTACGTGGATGGTTCAAGATACGCCATGTCCGTTGATTCCGGGGACCTGTTCTCTGGAGCTGTGTATATCTGGTCGGGGACGCTCGAGGAAGGCACCCATTCATATCATTTCGAGGCCGGGGACCAGAGGTTTCCGGCAACGGGAGACCTGAACGGCCCATCCGTCTCCAGTCCAGGGGACCCTGTCATATACAGTCCGTCACTGGACCTCGAGGAGGGGAACACCGACACGCTGTTCACTTTCACCATCCACTGGAAGGACCCCCGGGGAAGGATGCCAGATGAAATGTACCTTTTCGTGGATGACGGCGAGGAGATGGTCGAGGGCATGACCACGGAGGATACGGATCCGGCCTCCGGGGTTGAGTTCAGGGTATCGACCTTGTTGACCTCAGGATCCCACAGCTACTACTTCAAAGCGGAGATCGATGGCTCCACCCTGCGGTATCCGAGGAACGGGGAGCTGATGGGGCCCGACGTCTACGACCCGGAGATAATCCTCGAGGGCTACGTCCCGGAGGGCCCCTATGAAGGGGATGATGTGACATTCTTCGTCCATTTCCGGTACGGTCTTGGGAGAAGCCCCGAGGTCCAGAAGGTCGTGGTGGACGGGGAGGAGTTAATCCTGGATATCGAGAGCGGGGACCCCATAGACGGCATGAACCTGACAAGGACAATGAAGCTGGAAAAGGGGACCCACAGGTACAATTTCGAGATCGAGGTCGACGGACGGGAGATCGTGACCTCCGAGCGGACCCTGAGGGTGAATCCCAAGGAGCAGGTGGATGATGATGACATCAACATCGATCCCGACAAGGGATCGGGACCCGGGACATTCGTCCTGATAGTGATCATCGTTCTCCTAGTGATCCTCGGCATAGCCGCTTTCTTCATCATCAGATACAGGCCGCCTAAGAAGCCCCCGGAAGAGTTCGAGGCCGACGGGTCCTCGGAGGGGAACGTAGGGAACGTCAGGGGGCTTTGACGCATTCCGCCCAGTGGTTCCTGCCGTCGAAAAAGCTCCGCAGGAGGGTCCATCCGGTCATCGAGAGCTCCTCTTCAAGCTCCCCAGGTCCGAATAGATGGTAGAACCTCATGCCCTCCGCTCCCTTTTTCCATGGTACGAAGAAGTCCCCCGGAAGCGGGCCGTCATGTTTCCCGGGCTCCCTCCGTCCCTCGATCCTCGAGAGATGGTCCTTCCGGAACCTCTCCTGGTCCCACGTCCATACCGAGACCTGAAGGAATCCTCCCTCGGCCGTGACCCGGTATGCCTCCTCGAGGGCTCTTGTCCTTGCTTTCCGGTCGGGCAGATGGTGGAGAGCAGCGATCATCAGGCAAAGGTCGAGGACCTCATCGCCCAGGGGGAGTTCCTCCAGGTCCCCCTCCATAAGGACGGCGTTCTCGATGTGCCCGGACCTTTCAAGGGAGCTTCTTGCCATCTGGAGCTGCCCCGGAGAACTGTCGATACCTGTCACCCTGCAACCAAGCCCTGCTGCCTCCACCAGCGCCCTGCCCGTTCCGCAGCCGAGGTCGCCCACCCTGCAGGGGGCATGCTCCTTGATGATGTCCCGTGTGGGGGGCCAAACCCTGTCCCTCGTCACTGCGAAATGAGGGGCGATCCGGTCGTAGGTCTTTCGGACCCCTTCCTTGATCTCATCGGTTCCGGTCACAAGCCTCGCCTTCAGATCCTGGATGCTATCGCCCTGGCCATCTCCATCGTGGAGTTCGTGCCGCCGAGGTCCTTGGTCCTCACCGCTCCTTCCTTGACGACCTCCGCCACAGCCCTCTCGATGACCGCTCCCATTTCCGTTTCACCGAGGTGGTCCAGCATCAGTTTCGATGCCAGTATCATCGCTATCGGGTTCACCACGCCCTGCCCCGCATATTTCGGCGCGGAGCCGTGGGTAGGTTCGAAGACCGCATAATCGTCCCCTATGTTGGCGGCGGCTGCGAACCCGAGACCCCCCACGAGCCCCCCTCCGAGGTCGGAGAGGATGTCCCCGAACAGGTTGGAAGCCACAATGACCTGGTACTTTTCAGGGTCCTTAACAAGCCACATCGCCATGGCATCTATGTTCGCCTCGTCCATGGGGACGTCCGGATACTCGGCGGCCATCTCTCTCGCGACCTTCGTCATCAGGCCCGAGGTCTCCCTGAGGACATTGGGTTTTTCCGCAAGGGTCAGCCTCGTCCTCTTGAACTTCCTGGCGTATTCGAACCCGGACCTGACTATCCTCCGGGCCCCTCTTCTGGATATGACCCTGAGGGATACCGCCACGTCTTCCGGGGGGAACTCCTGGAACGGGCCCCATTTCTTGTGATGTTTGAGAAAGGTCTCCCTGACCTCGTCGGGAACGGGCCACCATTCTATCCCGGCGTAGAGGCCTTCGGTGTTCTCCCTGAAGACCACAAGGTCGATGCCGTCCTTGACGTTCAGGGGATTACCAGTATACGACCTGCAGGGGCGCATATTGGTGTGGAGCTGGAAGAGCTGCCTCATTCCAACTATGGGGGAGAAATAGACGTATCCCCTGTCCCTGAGGGATGGGTCGAGCTCCTTCGCGGCTTCGTCCTTGGGCTTTGAGGTGATGGCCCCGAACAGGGCGCAGTCGGTGTTCCGGAGAAGCTCTATAGTTCTGTCCGGGAGGGCGTTCCCCTCGCTCTTCCAGAACTCCCAGCCGATGTCCCCGGGCCTGTAATCCGCCTTGAAACCGACGGTATCCAGGACGAGCTTGGCAGCTTCCACGACCTCGACACCCACGCCGTCCCCCGGCATTTCCGCGATCCTGTATCTTGTCATGATGTTCCCTCGCCGGTGCCAATATCGGCTAGGCCATATATCTATGGTTCGAAAGAAGGTCGGGTCCTCCCGCCGAGGATATTCATATATTTCTCACCTGACAGGTCCTTACTTCCTAAGGACGACCTTGAGCTTCCTCAGGACCTCTTCTTGGTCCATCGTGGACAGGAAGAAACCGAGTCTCGGGCCCCTGTCCCTTCCAAGCAGTATCCGGTAGAAGGCCTTGAAAGTGGTCCCCGGCTCGATGCCCCTTGACCTCGATCCCTCGTATATCGCGTTATGGATGTTCTCCCCGTCCCAGGGGATAGCCTGGAAATCCTGATACATGGCCTCGAGAGCGGCCTTCATCTCGCTATCGAGCTTCTCGATCTCCTCGAGGGGAGGCTCATCATAGAGCTGGAACCTGACCCCCTCCGGAGCGAACCGCTCCAGCCAGAAATCGACGCATGCCTTTCTATGGACCAATCTTTCCAGCGATGCTCCCGACATCTCCTCGATACCCTCCGAGCGCTTGATCATATCCACCATCTGGTCGATGTCCGACGCAAGCTGGGTTAGCGTTACAAGGTGTCGGTACGGAACGTTGACGAGATGCTCCATATCCTTCCTGTCCCCGGCCCCCCTCACCATGGAGAGCATGTAGGTCCTCTTCATATCGTCCGGGTCGTCAGCGCTCTCATCCTTGTAGAAGTTCTCCTCGTATCGGTCGAACTCGTCCACGAGGTTGAGGATCCCCAGACCGGGGTCCATGTCGATGTGCCTTGACGGCTGGTTCCTTGCTATGAGGAACCTGAGCACCTCCGGCGGGGTCATCCTGAGCATATCCACACCGCTTACAACGACCCCGCTCGACGAGGACATTGCCCCTTTCCCCTTGAGCTGTATCCATTCATAGACCACCGGTATCGGCGGCTCCCTTCCGAAGATCCTTCGGATGATCTCCGATGAGGTATCGTAGGAGCCTCCGGAAGCGGCATGGTCCTTTCCAAAAGGTTCGCAGGTGACCCCGAGCCAGTACCATCTTGCCGGCCAGTCCAGCCTCCAGGGGAGCTTGCCGTCATCGGTCCTGGTGTCCGCCCTGCCCTCATGACCGCATCTGCACCTGAAAAGAACGTACGGTGCAGACCATTCGTATGCCTGTGTGGAGCTGATCCTCCCGCAGGAAGGGCATTTCGGATTGTAGGGGAACCAATCTGAGGGAAGGTCCCTGCCGGAAACCCTGTTCAGTATCTCCCTTGCCTCTTCCCTCTTATCGAGGAGAATGGCGATGGCCTCGGCATATCTGCCTTCCCTGTAGGACTCGCTGGAGGGAAGGACGACCGGTTCGATGCCGAGCTCCTCCACGGACTCGAGGAACGGCTCCAGAAAATGTTGGGCATAGGTCTTTCCGTCGCCTCCCGGGGACGGGATCTCCGAAAGGGGCTTGCCGATATGTTCGGAGTATTCCCCGGGGAGGAAAGGATAGACCTTCCTGAGGGGGTCGAAATCATCCGCAAGATAATAGAGGGTCGAATCCACCCCGATCTCCCGGGAGGCATGATGCACGAGCTCACCGGTGAGTATCTCCCTCATGTTCCCCACGTGGATATGGCCGGAAGGGGTGATACCAGTGGCGATTCTGTGGGGCCCCCCCGAATCCTTCAGCCTTTCAGCTATTACATCAGCCCAGTGCATTCCATCACCAAGGGAACTGCCTCAAACGACATGCGTCCTTATCAGAGCCCTCACGGGAACTCCGTCGATCTGGTCGAAGTTCTGTTTGTTGACGATAGACAGGCAGAGGGCGGGTTCTCCCTGGTTGGCCTTGAGGAACTCGATGGCGTTCTTCATGGTGGACCCGGTCGAGAGAACATCATCGACTATCACCACCCTCTTGTCCCTTACACCGGCGAAATTTGAGAGTATCGAACCAACAGCCTCTCCCGGCTCCTCGCCACGTTTTGGCCTGAAAAGGACCAGTTCGACGTCCATCTCGTTGGCGATGGTGGTTGCCAGGGGTATGCCGTTTATGGCGACACCCATTATCGCATCGATGTCCATATCGTGCTTGGCGCACTCCTCGAGAATGATATCAGAGAAGATCCTGGCCATATGCGTGAGCCTGGAAGAATATACACCCATTGACCTCCATCCGATGTAGATGTCCGCAGGTGGTTTCTCCGTTCCCTCGCCCCGTGAGAGCAGCCATCCTACGGTCTCCTCCGACAGGTGAAGCTCCTTTGCGATGTCTTCTCTAGATAGTCCCTTCTCCCGGAGTTCCAGCACCTGTTTGATCATCTTCTCCGTGGTTGGCATCCGGTTCACCTCTTTGATTTGTCCGTGGATGAAGTAACTTCATTATATATTTTTCATAGTACGCGGGAGAGCGGGAATATATGGTCGTATACCGCGGGCCCCTGCTCCAAGGACCCGGTCCGTCGTCCATCCGGTCCCGAAATGGGCTCATTCTGTGCCCTGATATTCTGCCTCGGTCCTGGCGAGTTTGATCTCGTCCATTATTTCGACGATCTCCGAAGGGTTCAGCCTGAGCCTTCTCTCGGATATTCCGGTCTTGATGAGCACCTTCCAGACCTTGAAGGTCTTGAGCTTCTCGAAGGGTATCTCGAGATTGTAGATCTTACCAACCTTCTCCCCGTCGGAATCGAAAACGGTGTGCTTCTTGAGCTCGTCGAAGGGATATCTCTCCCTCATGGGGTGCTTCGGCGCTTCCAGGGTTTTGAACTCGTCGTTCACGATGACGATCTTGTCCCCCTCGTCGAACTTGACGACATCCTCGACCCTGATCATGAACTCCTTCTTGAGGGTCCCGGGTGATATCTCGAAGCCGACGATCATCCACTTGTTGAGGTCGATGTATATGTCCTTGATCTTTCCGACGTGGTTCCCCACCGAATTGACCACCTTGTAATCCTCTATCAGCTTTGCAAGCAAGGGGATCCCTCCTATTTCTTCTTCGATGCGGTCTGGACCTGGGCCATCTCCTTCTCCATGGCCGATATATGGGCGTCCGCGTCTATCATGTATTCCTTCATCCCCGAGATCCTGGACGTGAGGCTTGTATACCTCATCTCGTATGATTCGATGTCCAGACCCGTGAGGATGCCGTATTCCTGGATGTAGGCGTCCATGTTCTGGTCAAGGTATTTTTCGATCCTTCCATCCAGGAGCTTCCTCCTGTATTTGGGAGCTTCCTCGACCTCCCCCTCCTCTTCCTCCTTTCTCCTGAAGAGGGACCTGAACCATTCCGAGAAACCCTTCTTTTGATGTTCTTCCTCGACGTATTCCGCCATCAAGTCACCTCCTCAGAATCCCTCCATGTCCTTCATCTTGGTCTCGAGGGCCGTCATCCTCTTGTCAAGGGTCACTCTCTTCTTTTCAAGGCCGTCGATGTCACTCCCAACCTTTCCGAGCCTCTTGAGCATATCCTTCTTGAAATCCTTCACCTTATCCCTTGTGAGGAAGTCCCACTCGCCCATTATCCCCCGGAAGTTCTCGTCGAAGTAGAGTTCGATGTGGGAAGGCCCCTTCTTGCTTTTCCTTGAGAGCTGGAAATACCAGATAAGGGCAAGTATGAAGGCGAGAACCAATATGCCGATGGTCAGCACAAATCCGAAAGTAGTCCAATCCCAACCCATTCCAATCACCTCACTTCACTCCGTACTTCATCTTGAGCCGATCGAGCCTTGCCCGGCCGGACCTCAGTCTCTCATCGAAGTTCTTTTTCCATCTTTCCATCTCGTCCATTCTGGACTCGAAGCCCTCGAACTCCTTGTCAAGATCGGCGACATCGTTGCGGTCCGCGATCTTGTATTCGTCCATCAACATGGGGAGCCTTTCGCTCAGGTACTGGTCCAACTTCCTGTTGATGGATAAGGGGTGGGTCACCGAGATGGCCTGCAAGCTCTGTCCGATTCCCATTCAATCACCTTTTTCCTCTTGATCCTCATTCTTCTTCCTGAACCGGGAGGCGAATTTTTTCCAGGTATCCTTCAGCTCGTCCTTAAGCTTGTGGAAAGGTTCGATATCAACCGTATCCCCTTCGTCCACATCGAGGTCCTCCATATCACCCTGCCGGAGGATGATGACGTTCTTTGGTGCTAACCTGTCCGATACGAGGCGAACGACCTTGTCCTTCTTCCCGTACCTGACAACGACCATGTGTGATCCGTCATCCTCGAACATATCCATATGAGATGTATGGAGTCTCGCGATCCCCGCATCCACGGATGATATCCTGCTTTTTTTAACGGGCAAACTTATGATGACATCCTCATCCCTTTCTTTTTCCAAACTTTCGCCCCCCCAAGCCTGTTCTCGAATCGTATCCAACCGTTATTAAGATTTGCCCGTATCATGAAGGTCATCTGGTCCCGGTCCAGTTCGGGTTTAAAAAGGGAACCCCCACCCTCGCTGTCCAATACCCTCATAATGCTCAGGCGTTTACTCAAAATGTTTATAATGGAAGGGTCATTTTGAGGGTCGTATCCAGTCCTTTTCGGGTCGAGGTGTTCTGCATGGTCAGGTCAACGCACGCCAGGTTCCTGCAAGGCTTATCGATATCCCTGCTGATCGTCATCTCCGGCTTGGTCATCGTTTCGTTGGACGATGCCCCTGTCCTTGCGGCCGATCCGGTCAGGGGAGTGGGGCCGATCGTCAACAGGTCGGTGGTGGAGATAACCCTCTACGAGGACTTCGGCGAGTTCTCCGGTCAGTATTTCTTCGGCACCGGCAGAGGGTCACTTGATATCTTCTACGACCCCAATTACAACTGGAAGGAAGGGGAGATCGAATACCCCCACAAAGCCTTCGAGGTCGCCTATCCCTGGGGGTACGACAAATCGACAACCCCGATTGAGGTCAAGTTCGTCACCTCCCATTACGATACGAACTTTGCCACCGCCACCGTAACCTGCCAGAACCCCGATTTCAACTCCTACATCTACGGTCAGGACCATTTCAAGATCAAAGTGACCGCCTGGAACTCAACGGGCAGTTCTACGGCAGAGCTCTGGTTCGAGGTCCTCAACGTCAACGACCCCCCGACCCAGATCTCCGAGAAGGATTTCTTCTCCATTGCAATGAACGAGGATTCCTATTATGATGGGATCAACAAGGACAACGACCAGCTTGATGATATATTCGGGGACAAGCGTGATCCGGACGACACCCTGATCTACACCTATGAACCCATGAACGCCCTTGCGAGCCCCGAGAACATATCCATAGACCTCGATCCGGACGGTTCGTCGATCATATTCACCCCCGTTCCGGACTGGGCCTGCCCCTACGTTCCGACCCAGGATAGATTGAAGGGGAAGAACTACAGACCTGGCGGGGACAAGACATGGTCGGATTTCTTCGCCCACTTCCGTTTCAACTGCTCCGACCTGGAAGGCGCCTACGTACTCGGCGATCTCTATGTCTACGTCGGACCTGTCAACGATGTTCCCGTAATGGACCTCCCCGACGATCACTATGTCAACGAGGACACGAAGGCTGTCATCCAATTCACTGCCACTGATGTGGACCCCGATTACGAGCAGGTCCTCAGGTTCGGGACAAATGTCACCACGATAGTGTTCGACAGGTCGGGGGTCCAGCTGGAGTTCACGGAAGGGTATCTGTTCGATTCGAAGACGGGGAAGCTCGAGTTCTTCACCGACAACAAGCTCGTGGGAGACTACCCGGTTGCGGTATGGGTCAACGACAGACCCTCCGAGGAGCTTGGGACGAAGGGAGACTATCCCGTCACCCCGTACAGGATCTATTCGAACTTGACCCTCCATATAGTCAACAAGAACGATCCTCCAACCGCCAGGATGGACTCGCCATCGGATACATTCACCTACAACACCACCTGGCCCGTGGAGTTCAACGCGACCAGGAGCGCCGATCCCGACCTGATCCATGGCCAGGAACTGACCTATAGATGGTACGTGAACGGCGAGCCCGTCGGTGAAGGCATGGTGATCGAGCACCTTTTCACCAAGGAAGGAGAGTACAAGGTAGCCCTGAACGTTACCGATGGAGAGTTCTTCTCGAAGGTGAACAGGACGATCAAGGTGATAAAGACCAGGATACTTGGCGAGATCTTCGAGGGCAAGGAGATAGATCAAACATACAACGACAATGTCTCCGACCCCCTGGTCCTTCACAGGAGCCAGGAGGAGATGTTCATGGAGTTCGACTCGAAGGAATCCATAGACATCCGGACGGTTGAAGGATACAGGGACCCCGGCAACGAGAGATTGTACAGGATCCGCATCAATTTCGGGGAGAAGATGGAATATCTTTTCACACAGGAGAGACAGCAGGAACCCATCCTGGATGTATACTTCCTTAAACCGGACTTCATCGAGGACAGGGTTGCTCCCAAGGATTCGGATATTCCCACCTACAACTTCCCTGTTCCCACGTCCAACTACCGTTACAACAAGATGCAGTTCGACCTGAGGCAGGTTTCGGTGATATACTATCCTCTCGTGGACAAGGTACCCGCGATCCGCAAGCTCGATACCGACATGGGGGTCGAGATCACGCTGACCGTCGCGGAACTGGATGAGATGAACGTCAATCCGGATTTCATCCTTTACGTGACGGCAAGCATGAAAACCACGGTCACCAAGTCCACGGGCCAGGTCACGATAATCAAGTCCTGGGACTCGGGCGGTTTCGGAGCGATGGTGCCCCAGGTCGATGCCGGGACGACCGGAGACAATGGAGGTTCCCAGAAGGGATTGAGTCCCATCGTCATAGTGATACCCTCGGTGATCCTCCTCGTGATCATACTGGCGGTCGTTGTCCTGCTGATATTCTTCTTCCTTGGCAAGAAAGAGAAGAAGGAGGGGCCGGAACAGCTCTATGTCCCGCCACAGGACTTCTCGGTGGAAGATATGGTGTTCGGAGGCCCTCAGGCCATGACCGCTGAACAATTGTACGGAGCGCCTCAACCTCAAGGTCAGGCCCTCCCCCAGACACCGCCGCCCGAGGGACTTCCTCCTGCCCAGCCTCAGACCATGGTCCAGCCGGTCCAGGCTCCGCAGCAGGTCCCGGCTCCACCTCAGGACGCCCCCCAGGGGCCTCCCCCCCAGGTACAGCTCCCACAGTGAGAAGGACATCCTGCTTTTCGCGATGTTCGAAGGTCCCTACTGCTGGTAGATCGTGACCTTCTTCATCTGCACCGGGCTGATGGGTCGATCGTTGGCCCCCTTGGGGACCGCCTGGATCTTGTCTGCAACTTCCTGCCCCTGCACAATGAACCCGAAAACACTGTGATGGTTGTCAAGCCATGGAGTTCCGCCGTTCTTGGTCACGATGAAGAACTGGGACCCGCCGGTGTTCGGGCCGGCGTTCGCCATGGACAGCGCTCCCTTGGAATGTCTGAGCTGCGGGTGGAATTCGTCCTTAATATTGTATCCGGGACCGCCGGTTCCCGTTCCCTTGGGGCAGCCCCCCTGTATCATGAAGTCGGGGATGACCCTGTGAAAGATCAACCCGTTGTAGAATCCGGAGCTTGCCAGTTTGATGAAGTTCTGAGTCGTTATCGGGGCCTTGTCCGTTTCAAGCCTTACCACCATATCGCCGTAGTTCGTCTCGATCTTCGCATACGTGGTCATATCGTCACCTTGGCCGGGTATGGGAAAGAAGGTATTAAAATGGAACCATGACCCTCACATCAGGTCCCCGAGTTCCTTGATAACCGCTGGATATTTCGATGCAAGGGCCTTGAGCAGCTCCTCCGTGGAGATATCCTTGAGGTCGTATTCCGAGATGGCGGATATCACCTTGTCAAGCGTTTCATCTGAGACCTCGAGAAGCTTCTCCTTAGCAAGGTAGTTCCGGGCCATCTCCATCTCCAACCTGTCCCTCCACCTTCTCTCGTAAGGCTCCAGGGAGGCCTTCGAGGTGTCCCCCTTTTCAAGCGCCTCGCAGATCGTCCTCCCGGCCTGGAGGGCAGCATAGCATCCATTGTAGACGCCTCCTCCGGTGAGCGGATCTATCATTCTCGCGGCATCCCCGACGATGACAAGATGGTCGGCGACAGTTTCTTCCAATGGCAGCGAGACCGAGACCCCCCCTCCGTTTATCTCGGTTATCTTCCCCTTCGAGAACCTGGGATCACGGGCTATGAACTCGTCAAGATACCTCCTGGCATCTGCGATCCCATAAAGCATGCTGCCGTTCACTCCGAGACCGACATTCGCCGTATCGGGTCCCTTCGGGAAGCACCAGATGTAGCCCCCGGGAACATATTTCCTGCCCAGAAAGAACTCGGTGTACCTTTCGCTGGTCTCCACCCCGACCATCTCGTACTGCAAACATGTATCGATATCCTTCAGCTCGAGACCGGTATCTATCCCGGCCCACCTCGCCACCAGCGATTCGAACCCGTCCGCAGCCACGACGACCCTGGCCTTGACCTCGATGGTCTCAGAAAGCAGTTTCACCACCACGGAGACGCCATCCCCGACATTCTCGTAAGATACGGCCTCGGCCCTTACCCATACCTCGGCTCCGGACCTTGCGGCCATTGCCGCAAGCTCCTGGTCGAACTTCTCCCTGTGGATAACGAAACCTACCTCTGGACCTGCGATATCGGGACCAAGAGTGAGAACATGCCCCCCCGGTGATATGATCCTGGCCCCGTCCATTTCCGATGAAACGAACGATGGATGCGGCTCCAGACCCACGAGCTTCAGAAGATCCTTGGATATGCCCTCGCCGCACCTGACGGGAACCCCTATCTCCGGCCTCTTTTCGATCATCAGGACCTTCCAGCCGCCGCGGGCGACCTCTCTGGCGGCGATGCTCCCGGCCGGGCCACCTCCGATGACGAGGCAGTCGACCTCGAGGGTTTCAGGCATCGGGACCCTCCCCTTTGCTCAAAGCACCGACAGGACATATCTTTATACAGCGTCCGCATCCCGTGCAGACCTCCTCCATGATAAATATCCTGTTGTTTGAAAACCTCAGGGCCCCTGCAGGGCAGCTTCCCACACAGGCAACGCATCTGATGCAAACGAGCTCATCCCATTCAGGAATGGTGGACATCGGAGACCGTAACACCGGTTGGTGTTAAATTGTTTTTCAATCCGATCTCAGGGTTGACCGATGCCGTAAATGGCCCTTATCGGCAAAATCGCATCCCATTTTGACCGGCATGCCGGACAGAAGTTCATGTATCCTTCCCTTGTGCCAATGCAAAAATGGACCACGAAACCGGAATTACAGTTGGGACATCTCATGTCATTTGTAACAATTTCATTGTTTACTATTTAATAAAAATTCCCAAATTATCGTCTACCGATAATAATAGTCCGATGGGTCGATAATGGTCGCTGGGTCATCCCTCTTCATAGACGAGCTCACGCAGCTTGATCATGTTGTCGATCCCCTTCACGATGTACTCGAACTCCATGGGGCATTTTATGCACTGTCCGGAGAGCTCGGCCTTCTGCTTTATATGGTCCTCGTTGAACTTGTAGACCTTCAAGGCTCCCTCCGCCTGGCACAGAGGGCATTTCATGTTGATTTTCAGCTGCATGGTATCCCTTCCTTTTTGCAAAGGTATGGTCATGTTCTTATTATTCCTTTACCGATGAGGAACTCTCCCTTTCAAACCTGCTCTGCCCCGAACGTTGCATAAACAAACAATAAATAGACCACTTCCATAAGGAACCTCTTACAAGGGAGTGTTATCATGGACTGGCCGGATAGACCCGTGGAACTGTCGGACTCCACAATTGATGAATTCACAAAGAGCTACACCGTTGCGGTGGTCGATTTCTGGGGCCCCTCCTGCGCCCCGTGCAAGATGATGGCACCTGTACTGGAGCAGCTTGCATCGGAGATGAAGGGCCAGGTCGCCTTCGGAAAGATGGACGTCACCAAGAACATGAAGACATCCATGGCCATGGGAATAAGGTCCATCCCGACCTTTGCTTTCTACAGGGACGGAAAGGTGGTCAAGTCCAAGATGGGTTTCATTCCAAAGGGCAGGATGATAACCGAGATCAGGGAGATCCTCTGAATCACCCTCGGGGTGTTCCGATGGGATCGATACCGGAGTCGGAATGGAAGGACCCCCTCGAGGTCTGCATCGTTCAACCGAGACTATCACTGGGGGACATCGACGAGAACCTCTCGAGCGCTTCCTCTCTTATAAATATGGCCTCGGGAGAAGGGCCGATGGACATTGTCGTCCTCCCGGAGGTCTTTGCCACCGGATTCCCTTACGACCTCCTTCCCGAGCTCTCGAAAAGGGCACCTGAAATGATCTCTTTCATGGGTGACGTCGCCAGGGAGCATTCCACTGCCGTGATGTTCACATTGGTGGTCAACGACAGGGGCCGGTTCTACAATCGGTTCACGGCCCTGGACCGCGGCGGCAGGACGATCGCCGCCTACGACAAGACCCACCTTTTCTCAAGAGCGGGGGAGGACGAGTTCTTCACCCCGGGCAGGACCCTGACGGAATTCACCCTCAAGGGAGCGAGGATCGCTCCTCTCATCTGTTATGAGGTGAGATTTCCCGAACTGGCAAGGAAACACATTCTCAACGGTGTGGACATCCTCATCTATCCCGCTCAATGGCCCGCGTTCCGGATATTCCAGTGGGAGACATTGTTAACAGCAAGGGCTATCGAGAACCAGTGCTACGTCATAGGGGTCGGCGGGATAGGAGACCACGGCCCGACAGCGATGGGAGGTCATTCGAAGGTCATCGCTCCCTTCGGCGACGTCCTGTGCAGTATCGATGACCGAAGCGGATATTCAAGGACGAGGATCGATCCGGAAAGGATAAGGGATATGAGAAAGAGGATCCCGGTCCTTGTTGAAAGGAGGCCTGAACTATACTAAGGGGGGGGGAACGGGTTCAGGCCTCCCTTATGCATTTGAACCGCATAGGAAGCTGGATGCCGCAACTTAGACATTTTCCGACCACCAGGGTACCGAACCGGAGATCTCCGGACACGGGCTTCCCGTCCCTCTGGTTAGTCACCACATTGTTGAAGATCGTGACGTGCCTCGAACCGCACCGGGGGCATCTGTCCTGTTCGTAGGATGTGTAGAAACTCTCCATGGAGAACTTGTCGGAATACGGTAGGCCGCCATGGATGTGGATCTGCCCGTTGCCCCGGTATTTTTCCATACAACGAAAGAGCGGTACAATTAAGATATAAGCTTATCCTTTTATTTGGTACCGCTGTAGAATAATCAGCCCCCCTCTAGTCCACGGAAAGGGCGGTCGGAATCTCCTTGACGGCCGATATCTGCCATTCCTCGGGGGGGTCCCCGGAACCCTTGACATGAACGAAGCTGAGGGTCCTGAACCATGCTTCCCCCCTCTTATCCGCCCTGACCTCGATCACCGCATCGAAGAGCGTCTGTTCGAGGTCCCGGAAAACATCGTATTCCAGCGGGCATCCGACCATGACGAGTCCCTGATTCTCCCTTGTTGACCTTTTCAGAATCCTCAATCTATCGACGATCTCCTCAAAGGAGGTTTCCTCGACCATATCGACGAGGGAATCGATCACCATCCTGAATGGCAGGACCTGTTTCGAGGATATCTCGGATAGTATCGAGAGGACCTTCTTGTGCGGATCTTGGGCTGCGGGTCTGTCGATCGAGTTTGATGAGATCTCGAGAAGGTCGGTGACCATGATCCCCTCGTTTATGAACCTGTCCCTCTTGACCACATCCGACAGCCTGAGGTCGATGACCGGGAGGAGGGAGATGAGTTCGGGTGTCCTTTCTATCCCGAGATCGAGCAGTTCCTCCATCAGCTCGCCTTCCGTCTGATGGGTGGAAACGAATATCGAGCTGGTGCCCTGAGGGACGTTCTCGAACATCTGCTTGAGAAGGAGGTCCCCGCCGCTGCCCTTGCCGGACTTGAACAATATCAGCTTCGAAAGGCCCACCTTGGAGATGATCCTTTTGGATACATCCTCGTTCCCGACCATTAGCCTCATTTCTGGTCACCTCCCGGTATGAGCTGCAGGGTGTGATCTATCATGTTGGAGAGCTGGTCGGAGACCCTGGACCCTCCCGGTCTCTCCTGATCGAACAGGATTACCAGGCATTGCTCCTCCAGCATCCTGTTCAGGAGGAAGTGGAAGAATTCGCTTATCTGTCCCTCGGTGTAATACCTCTTCAGGTGCGTCAGGGAATCCAGGACCAGGAAGGTATACTCTCCGTTGGCGCTCCTGAAGTTCCTCTCCACCTCCATGAGGATGGACTCCAGGCTCACAGGCGTGGACAGGAAGGCGAAATCGTCGGCTACCGGAAGCTTGGAACCCATGGACAGGGAGATGGTATCGATGACCCTGAGACTCTTTTTTGGAAGCTTGGTCAGGGATATTCTCCTCGATAGTGCGTTCGCAGACCATTGGGTGGATATGAGCACCCCCTTTCTACCCATTTTCTTGGTGAGTCTCTCTATCAATTCGGTAAAGGTCTTGATGAACGCTTCCCCTGAGGAGGAGATCATGATCTGCGCCCCGGGTCTCAGGCTGCCATCCGGGACGGACTTGACCTTCTCGACCACCATCTATCTCACCTCCAGAGGTTTGATCCGCGGTACAAGGAAGACACCGTCCTTGGAGATCTCGATGACATAGGTGTTCTTGGCATGCGAGCTTCCCTTCCAACGCTCTATTGTCATGGTGTTCAACATGATGGGGGGCTCCTCCTCTTTCTTGAAACCCAGGATGATGTTGAAATTGTAGGGCTCCAGGCATCTGAGGTCCATTTGATGGATCGGGAGGTTCGTGTCCAGGGCTATGAATGTCGAGACGCCCAGTTCGATGAGCTTCCCCTTCAGTCTCTGAATGAAGAACACCTTGTTCCATTCCTCGAGAAGATGCAGGATCGGGTTGATGGGGTCGATGACCAGCCTTTTCGCATCGAGATGCTGCAGGACCTGTATCAGAAGGTCGAAGAGCAGGTCCACGTCATCGGGGCCGGCGTTCTCCATATCGAGACCGACCAGTGCCATCAGGTCCTGGATGTTGAAGATCGAGATATATCCGTCCTTCAGCCAGTTCGATTGATAGGTCCTGAACGATGACATATGCGAGGATATCCGGCCGGGCGGCTCGTTCGTGATGATGCAAACGTTCTTGTTCATATCAGCGCCCTGGAAGAGAAAATGATAGAGCATGGAGCTCTTTCCTGACCCGGCTGGCCCGTGGAAAATACCCAGAGACCCGGGAATGACCCTTCCCAGGGTTATGTTGTCAAGTTGGTCCACACCGAAACAGCTCTCCCCATCCTTTCCTTCCATGAAAGTTGATGTTCGAATGGTTATTTAACATCTATCAAGTGGTTTTACACCTATCATAATATCAGTGACGGATGGGGGGATCGAGATAGCGAACCATCGATCTTTCAACCGGAAAGCTTCACTATGACAGGGCGGTGCCGTTCCTCTCGAGTTGCGCTTCGACCGAGGTCTTTCTGTTCAGAGCCTCCTGATCGTCCGGATTGAACCTAAGCACCCTCTTGTAGCATTCAAGGGCCTTCAGGGGCTCGTTCTGAAGTCTGAACACCTCTGCTTTGACCATCCATACCCTTTCGCTCTTGGGGTCCACCTGAAGAGCGGAGGTAAGGGTCCTCTGGGCATTATCCAGGTCCTTCATCGAGATATAGGTCTCCGAAAGGTCGAGGTGGACGTTGATGTTGCATGGATCGACCGCAACCGCCTTGTTGAAATATTCCATCGCACCTTTCAGGTCCCCCTTACCCTTCATGCCATGGGCCATGGATGCCAGTACCTCAACATCCTCCGGCTCCAGGGAAAGGGCCTTTTTGAAGCATTTGAGTCCGTCATCCACAAGTTTGTAGACCTCAAGTAGTATCCTTCCCTTCTCGTGCCATGCAAGATGGTTCGAATCGTCCAGGCTTGTGGCCTGGTCCAGGCACTTAAGGCCTTCCTGGTGTTTTTCAAATCCCCTGGAGAGCACCATGCCTTTGTTGTACCATCCGTCCGAGGACCTGTTATCGAGCTTTGTTACCATGTCGAAACAGTCCAGGGCCTCCTTCGGGTCATAGAGGGAGTCGAAATAGACCATCCCCAGTTCCATCCATAGTTCAGGGTCCTTGTCGTTCCTTTTCAGGGCAGCTTTCAACAATATGACAGCATCGTTTGCCCGGTCCAGGTGCTCAGCGAGTATGCTTGCCTTGGAGATGATGGTCTTCTTGTTCTTCGGGTCTGCCTTTATGGATTCATTCATCAGCTCGAGAGCTCTGTCGGGGTCGTTGTCTATCTTCAAAGCCCCAAGTCCGCGTACGTACAGGGCCACGGGATCATTGCCCCTGGTCTCCAGCAGCCTGTCTGCAAGTTCGACGGCCCGCTTGAACTTCTTGCGGTGCCGAAGGAGGAGGTCGATGGTCTTATGGAGGACCTCGGGCGAGTCAGGATTGGAACCTATTGCGTTCTCAAGGAATTCCAGGGATGAGTTGAAATCCTTGTCGACCTTCTCCGCGATCTCGCTCTTGAACATCCATCCGTGAACGTGGGTGGGATCGGCCTCCACCACCTTGTCGAAATATTTCTTGGCCTTTGCAACGTCATTCAATTTCTTGTAGGAGATCAGCCCCATCCTGAAGGACCCCACCACATGGTTCGGATTTATCCTCAGGAGGGACCGGTAGGACAGGATCGATTCATCCATCCTGCCAAGCCTCTGCTCGAGGATCTGGGCCTTGTTGAACCATGCCTCCTCGTTGTAAGGGTCCTGAGAAAGGGCATACTCGAGACATTTCAATCCATCCTCCTCCCTCCCCTTGGTCTTGCCCATTATGATGCCCTTCTTGATCCAGACAGGATAGTACTGCGGATCGATATCAGTGGCCTGGTCGTATGAATAGAGCGCTTCCTCGAGATCGTTGAGCTCGTGGTGACACATACCTTGGTATGCCCAGGCATCACGGTTTTCCTCGTTCTGATCGAGGATCCTGTCAAAGCAGAGGAGGGCCTTTTCGAAGTTCCCCGCTCCGAAGAGGACCTTCCCTTTCTCCAGAAGAAGGTCTGGATTATCCCCGTCAAGGGTCAAACCCTCCTCGATATAGAAAAGAGCGGTTTCGGTGTTCTCCTCCTGAACGGCATCCCTTGCCCTCACGAGAAGTTCCTTTATGATCTTCTTGATCTCGTCGAGATGAGGCTCCGGTCTGTCCTTTCCCAGGGGTTCGATGATCTCCCCGATGGATATCATCTCATTTAGCTCGGGACCCGCGGTCGACCCTTCGGTCGTCTCGCAGGCCTTTCGCGCTTCCTCCCTTTCCTTGATGCGGACCATGTAATCCGTGATATCCTTCGAGGCCGCGGGGGTGGAGGAGTTCCAGAGTTCGTTAAGGTCCTCGAGGATGGTATCCACCATGTCCTTGCCCATGATGAGCTGCCCGTAGACTATGTCGTTCAGAAGCTGGTCCGAGGAGAGGTCCCCGGTCGCGATCATGGCCTTCTTACCATCAAGGACCATTGATGTCATTGAAAGGTTCCGGAGGAACCTGATCTCTATCTTGGACCTTGGTTCGTTCAGAAGAAGGGCAAGTATTCGGAGCACCTCGGGGTCAATGCCCTTTATCATGAAGTCGGATTCCGAGAGGCGCAGTATGAACCTGATGTGCAGCTTCCTTTGCGACCTTGCGATGAGGATGGACTGGACCTTCCTGAGTATGTCCAGGTCCATGGTCGGCGTTGCGATGACCGCTTCCTTTTCGACCTCCATGAAATGCCAGAGGAATATATTTTTCCAGGGACTCTGGAAGAAGAATTGATTGAAATCCTCGTCCGGGCTCATCTGCCGACCGCCTTTCCCTGCATTGGACCTCCTGGAAAAAGGTCGAGGATGTACTTTACCTTGTTCCCCCTCTTATCAACCTTTGAGAGAAAGGCCTGTGGGGTCCTTGCTCAGTTTCCCGGATACGCCCTTCATCCTTTCATATTCAATTATCGCAAGGACCCTTCCGAATTTCCGGGAGATCTCCCTGATCCTGCGGGCCATTCTTCCCTCCCTTTCGAGCTCGAGCCTCTGAAAACCCCTGTAGCGGTTGATGGTCCTGTCCCATTCCAGCACGAAATCCTCCGGATTATCCGATCGGAACTTCCTCTTATTTATGCTCTTTATCCGCAGGGACTGCCTGATAAGGGTCATTCCGCCGACCGATCTGGTGTAGATGTCCGAATAGGAGATATCATCGAAATCAAGGGATCTGATGGGGAGCCCTTCTTCCTTTGATATATTGTACGCCTCCACCAGGGAAGGCGGGGGTATCTGGACCTCACCGAACCTGGATATTTCCCTCGCATAGATCTTTTCAGTGGTGGACAGGTAGGTGTTCTCCACCTTTCCGTTGACAACGGCCTTCAGTCCCTTCATCTCTTCCCTGCCGATATGGAGGCAGATGACATCCGGACCGAAATCCTCGAAGGCCGATCGAACGACCTCCTTTTCTGAAACAAGACCCTTTAAGGTTCCGAGCAAAAGGACCCTGCTCTTCCCCAGTTCGATGAGCATGGTCCTTTTAACATCCAGCGTCAAGGTTTCAGCGTCTCCGTGGGGGCGGTCTGCGGGGTCTCCGCATATCCTTCGTGCTTCTGGGGCCCGGGCGGGCTCTTCTGATATCCTGCTCCGCTTCAACCTCCTTCACCCTTGCCCCCCTCATCTGGAGAAAGAAGAGGTATGCCGCCACGATCAGACCCATGATGAACAATGTGGCCAGAATGATGATCCATATCGAACTTGATGACGGTTCGTCATCCTTCGATCTGAGGGAGTCGAGGGGGTAATGATCGTCCCGATCGTTAACGCCGTCGCCGTCAGTATCCCATGACAGGGGGTCCGTCTCGGTGGGATCGACCCTGCCGTTCGCGTTCTGGTCCTCGAATCCGTCCTTCAGGAAATCGTCATCGGAATCGGGGTCCAGCGGGTCCGTGGAGTTCCCGTCGCTGGTATCGATCTCTATGCCATCCAGCAGGCCGTCCCCATCCGTATCCGGATCCAGAGGGTCTGTCTCACCCTGGTCCACAATTCCGTTGCCGTTCACGTCCTCCTCGATGTCCGGAATGCCGTCCTCGTCGGAATCGTTCATCCTGGGGTCAAGGACCATTATGGTCCTGATCTCGGGAAGAGAGATATGCGTTCCATCGAAGGCGTGAACGGAGAGTGTATGAAGGCCGCCCGAAAGGTTTCCCACCTGAACAGTAAGCTTGAAATGCCCTCCCGAGATAGAATCGAATTCGTCAAAGGTCCGATAGTAGCCCTCGTCGAACCTTACCCTGACCCTGTGGATGCCCAGGTCGTCGGAAATGTCGCCTTCGATCTCCACCGATCCGGTCACCTTCGTGCCGTTGACAGGGCCGGTCAGGGATATGGACGGCCCCTCGTTCGGAGGGAACATGAGAACCTCAACCTCCTTCAGGGGTTCTTCGATATCGTAGGAGGTCACCTCGTACCCGTCCTTCTGTGCGATCATATTGATGGGAAGATAGGAGTAGATGCCGGTCGAATCCCTTTCGTAGATCGTCATGGTGATGTCCCTGGAGGAGCCATCCGGGCCGGTGTAGGATGATCCGATCCATCGCCCATCCACATCCCTCAGGTCGACCTGCACTCCCGCCACGGGGCTCCTATCGGGATGTTCGAGCGTGGTCACATCGAGTGTTATCTGGTATATGATCTGGGATGGATCATCCAGCAGCTCGACATCGGATGGGGGGACGGTATCGATCATCACGATGATGGACCCTTCATCCAGGACCAATTTGGGGTTAAATATCGAACCAAGGGTGCTGTTCCCCACCGCGATGCCGGACGATACCGAGTGTATATGTGCGTAGCCCGATCCTGTGAATGTGCAGCCCTCGAATTTGCCGGAGGAGCCGTCCGAATATATCGAGGAGAAAACGATCTCTCCGGTTCCGGCGCCGTTATTATTGAAGACGGTGCCTCCGACCCAGAATTTGGTGCCCACCAGATGCAGCCCGCTCTCACCGGAGGTCGTCAGATCCGAGTTCAGTATACTGATGTCGGCATCTGACGTCTGGATCCCGTCGGTGAAGATGTTGCTCATCTGGATCCCGTCAATATCCAGGACAGTCTGCGACAGGGCGGCTATTCCGACGTTCGCGCCCTCGATCCTCCCGTCTGAGATCGAGATGGTGGAGTTCAAAGAAAGCAGCTGATGGGATGTAGCTGCTTCTTCGGAAGATAGTAGGATATCTTCGATGACGAGGTTTGAATCCACTGCGTTGAATCCGATATTGCTGGATTCCATGATCTCCGATCCTGAGATCCTCCCATCGGAGCGGTAGGTCCGGATCCCGGTCCCGCAGTCATCGATCGCGATATCCACTAGGCGGGAGGACTCCACCTTCAGCAGATGAATTCCGTAATAGGTGGAATTCGAGATCCTGATCCTCTCAGCCAGAAGATATTTGCCGGTTCCCATGGGGCCTTTGATATCCATGCCGTTCCTTGAGCAGTTCAATATGGAGGAATCGGATATTCTCAGGTCGGATGAGTGGGACCTGATCCCGATCTCCGCCTCCTCGATCGTGGCATTCTTGATGATAGAGGATGCGGAGGGATCTCCTTCCATCAGGTTGATGCCGCCCCATGCCTCGCCTTTGACGTACGGTCCCATATACACAATATCATCATGATCCCCACTTATCAGAGGGGCGCCTGTAAGATTGAGATAGACGTTCTCATCGAAGAGGACCCTGGTTCCGGGCCCCATGTACAATGGTTTCGAAGCCGGTATGTCCAGGTTCGCAACAACGTGATAAGTGTCCCCCTCCTTGATGATCCTTGAGGGGTAGAGTCCCATCATGGATTCCATGGAATAGAATCCTTGTGGTGTTTCGGCCTGGACCCCTGTCTGGACGAATAGGGTTAACCCTGCCATCATGAGGGACATCGTAACGGCAGCCGCAAATACCGCCGACCGTTTCGATAGGGGTGTGAATACCCTCTCGGTTAGCATGAAGGTGATTTTATCTTCTTATTAAACTAGTTTGTCCAACGTTGATGAAACACTCCCGCACCAATATGAAGGATTTATTTACCATATTCCCATTAGGCCCAATCGAGCATTCCGAGGTTTATCGATATGCTAATGGTGATATGATGGACAAGATAGTCGAGTGTGTTCCCAATTTCAGTGAAGGCAGGGATATGGCGGTCATCGAAGCCATAGCTTCCGCCGTGAGAAGCGTGAAGGGCGTAAAACTCCTGAACGTGGACCCAGGGGCCGATTTCAATAGAACGGTGTTCACCTTCGTGGGGGGTCCGGAGGAGGTCCTTGAAGCCGCATTTCAGGCTGCAAGGATAGGAACCCGCCTCATCGATATGACGAAACATAAGGGGGAGCATGCCAGGATGGGAGCGCTTGACGTGTGCCCTTTCATTCCCATCAAGGGTGTGACGATGGATGATTGCACCGAACTGGCCAAGAGGTTCGGGGCAAGAGTTTGGGAAGATCTGAGCATCCCGGTATTCCTTTATGCAAATTCGGCCAGGAGGGATGACAGGATCAGCCTCCCTACGATCAGGAAGGGGGAGTACGAAGCGCTCGAGGAGAAGTTCAAGGACCCGGATTTCAGGCCGGACTTCGGCGACCCTGTGTTCATCCCTAAAAGCGGGGCCTCGGTCACCGGCGCAAGACAGATCCTGATCGCCTACAACGCCAATCTGAACACAGCTGACAAGTCCGTAGCATCAGCCATATCCGGAAATATCAGGGAAAGCGGCGTTCTCAAGAAGGATGAGAACGGAGAGAAGGTCATCGGTCCGGATGGCAAGCCGGAAAGGATCCCTGGCCGCTTCAAAGGGGTACAGGCAGGCGGTATGATGTACAATGAGGATATCGCCCAGGTATCCATGAACCTTCTTGATTTCGAGGAGGTGAACCTCCATCATGTTTTCGATGCCTGCAGGGAGGAAGCAAGGAAACTCGGAGCTGACGTGACCGGCTCCGAGATCGTGGGGCTTGTCCCCAGGGGTGCTTTGGTAAAGGCCGGTGTACACTACGGAAGGAAACTGGGGAAGGACCTTTCGAACGAGGAAGACCTTCTGGACCTTGCCGTTACCGAACTTGGATTGAACCAGCTCTACGAATTCAAACCCGATGAAAAGGTGATCGAATACATGGTCCAGGAATCCGGACCGCTGGCCTCGATGACGTTGAAGGGATTCCTCGGGGAATTGTCCTCGGATTCACCTGCACCCGGAGGTGGCAGCGTTGCCGCCCTTTCCGGCTCCCTCGGGGCCGCCCTCATGGAAATGGTCTGCAATCTAACAGTGGGCAAGAAGAAGTACGAGGAGGTATGGGGCGAGATGAAGGGAAGGATAAAGGAGTTCTCTTCCCTGAGAGCCCGGCTTCTGGAACTCGTCGACGAGGATGCAAACGCTTTCAATGACGTCATGGCAGCCTTCAAGCTTCCCAAGGATACGGATGAGGAAAAAGCTGAAAGGTCGAATGCGATACAGACCGGATACAAGAAGGCGATCGCCACACCACTCGAGACAGCCGAGGTCTGTCTCAAGGTCCTTGAGATCGGAGTGTCCGTTGCTCGGAAGGGCAACAAGAACTCGATATCCGATGTAGGGGTCGGCGCGGACATGGCCGGAACCGGTCTCGACGGCGCGATCATGAACATCAAGATAAACCTCGGATCGATCAAGGACGAGGACTACGTGGCGGACATGGATGCCAGGATCGTGTCGATGATCGCCAGGAAAGAGGAGCTCATCTCCTCCATAAGGAGGATCGTGAAAGAGGATCTTTGAGGTGCATGGCTATGGGGAAGATCGACAAGTTGACAAAGGATATCGAGAATTTGAAGCTGGATATCGAGAAGTTCGAGGCAAAGCTCCAGGAGGCCAGGGAATACCACAAGAAAGGCCGCATAGACAAGGACGGGTGGTCCAAGGCCAGACACAAATATCAGGAAAAGATCAGAATCGCCCAGATCTCCATAAGGAGAAAGGAGAAGGCCCGGCTGCACTTCGAGAAGGAAGAGAAGGAGAGAAAGGAAGGCAAGGACAAGAAGGATGATAAGGCCAAGAAGAGCAAGAAATGATCCTGGGCCGGGAGTCCCCATGCAATCACTGGAAGATGTCCTTGGAGCGTCCGAACGGAACTTCATGGTCATCGCCCACAGGGCCAGGTCCGATGGCTCGATAAACCTGAACGATCTATGCGGCGCTTCGGGCAGGTGGGACGGAGTGGCGAGGGCCATCACTTCGGCACTCTTTCTCTCGCACGATATGCGGAGGGACACTTCGATACACATTCTGCTTCTGGGTCCCGAGGACCCGCCGAAGCTCCTGTCGGTGAACGGTGAGAGCGTCAGATATCTGAACCCGGACGAGAGGGCGAGTTCAGCCCTCATGCGAAAATGCCTCGCTCATGAGCTTTCTGATGTTCCAGGTTCGATCATTCACCCCTCACCGGGGATCCGGATCACCAGAACCGGCCTTGACCAGGTACTTGGAAGCTTCCCAGGCAGGGTCTTTGTCATGGATGAATCGGGATCGGAGATGGACGAAAAGGTCATTGCCGATCTCAAGGGTTCACCCGTTCTATTCGTTCTGTCGGACGACCAGGACCTCACCGGGGATGAATCAAGGACAATCAATGAAAAGGCCCTGTCAAGTTTGAAGGTGGGGGAGAAGGTGCTTCACTCGCACATGGTCATCTCGATCGTCCATTTTCTTCTGGACAGATAACATTACACGGACTAGGAGGTTCATATATCCGATATCTTTTTGAACTCAGACCTTTTTCCAAAGCCATGGGATGGCGAGCCAAAAGCGTCCTCACATGCTTGGTCCTGATGCTTCTCATAGGCATTCCAGTGATCGGAACCGCTGACGGGACCGAGGAGGAACAACAGGTCCAGGGTGCCCCCCCATCAAGAAGCCTTGTAACGATCCCCAAGGAGCATCTCAGGATAATCTCCGGAGGGATCTCGCAGTGGGGCCCCTACTGTCTCGGGATCGTCAACAGAACGACCTCCATCGAGCTGAAATTGAAGAACACGGCTGACGCTCCATTTACGGGAATACAGGTGGACCTGACCTTGTACTGGTACGATGCTCACAAGGGCTTTTCCTTCGATAAGGGCCGGATCATGTACAAGGACCAGACAATGGTTTCCATCTTGCCGGGGGACGGGACCCTTTCGGAGCTGATCAGGTTCAAATGGGTTCCGAAATTTGCCGGCGCCTATGTCATGAACATCACCATAAAACTGCCAGGGGACCCGCGGCCCTACACCAACAGGACGTTGATCGCCGGTCTCCAGTATACCCTGGACCAGAGATCGATAACAGATGGCCTATGGGTGGGGACAGATTTCTGGAATGGGTCCTCTATGGATGGTTGGACATCTGAATCGGACCAGGGTGAGGAAGGGATGGAATGGCATATCAGCGATCATGCCCTGGCCAGAGGCTATGAGACGCTGCATACGCCTGAAACGGCATACTGGGTCGGGAACGATTCTTCGGGATCATCTCCCCGGACGGGAACATATTCCCTGATCTCGCCCCCAATGGACCTGACCGGGTTCAATCCCGATTCCTGGGACAGTTTCCTGGGAACGAGCAGACCACAGATATATTTCCTGTACAAGTTCAGGGGCAATATCACCAAGGAGGGAATATCCGGCGGCGGCGGGATATACCATTTCATAAGGTCCCGCAGCAATGGTGAATGGGAGCCCTGGGAGCCCCTTTTGGACCCGAAGGGTGAATGGATCAATCTCACGGGAAATACCACCAATGTCATCTGGGACCTGTCAAAGAGACCCTTTCTCCAGGGAGACCTGGAATTCATCGGCATCGATCTCGGGGAATACCAGGGAAGGACCGTCCAGATCAAGTTCGAGTATCATCCTTCCGGATATCCGGAACCGGGCTATGTGATCGATGACCTGCTCCTGATAGGCAAAGAGACGGTCGACATCGAACCGTTCTACATCGAATCCTTCACCGATGAGGTTCTCAGGTCCGACCCGGGTGAACCTCTGGGATTTGACCTGAAAGTCGTATCCAAGCTCAAGACCACCGATGATGAGGTCTCGATCCGGGTGGAGGCCATCGAGGGTTCGGACTTCATCGACCTGTTCCGTGATGTGGTCATCGAGCCAGGGATACTGTCGCTCCCCAGGTCCTCGACAACTCCATCGACGATCTCGATCACACTCATGCTTCCCCCATCATCCCCTTCGGGAGAGGGTTGGCTGAAGGTCAGGATATTCGGAAGCGGCACCATCAAGGAGGTTTCCTTCCGATTCATCGTGAATTCCAGAAGGTCTCTGGACCTCTCGGTCGAGGGAAGGACATCCACCACACTTGAACCCGGAGTTCCCGAGAACCTCCAGGTCTCTGTCCACAATGAGGGGAATGTGGAAGAGTACGTTCATCTGACCTTCATTACCGGTACCGATCTTGCAGCGGAAGGCAAGATGGGGTCCTTCTCGCTTGTGCCGGACGAGATCATGACCACCTCGATCGCCATATCAGTTCCTCTGGATTCTCTGGCAGGAGAGAAATCCGGCTACATAGTTGTCTCGAGGTCCGCCCTCCCGGCAAATGCTATCGACATTATCGAGGAGGAGCCCAATCCGGGGTGGTCATTCATCAGGCTCGATCATTTCGTGGGACATGTGTTTGACCTCGAGTTCATCGATCCTTCTCCGGCCGCCATCTATTATGAGATCGAGAATCCTCCAAAGAACGGCACCTTGGAGGTCCCATTTCACCTGATCCTGGCTAATAAGGGTAATTCCAGGGATGTGCCGATCTTCTTCAGCCCTGGTTGGACGGACAGGGACGACATAGCACTTGTTCTGCCGGAGAATGAATCGATCGATCCGGGCTCCACCAAATTCGTGAACATCACCGTGAAGGTAACATTCCCCGTACCCGACGGGATATATCAGTTCAATGTTCAGGCAACCTCTTCGGGAAGCGAGGAAATCAAGACCGAAATGATCACCCTTACACTCTCCATCGGCGGAGCCCCGGTCTCAAGCGGCATTTACCTCGTAAATGGCTCTCTGGAACTTCAACCGGCAAGGGCAGTGCTTGGCCAGGATGTGGTAATATCCTTCACCGTGCGGTCCTTTGGATTCCTGGAGGATGATAGCTTCACCTCTCTGATACAGCTCAATAATCTGGAGATCAACCAACCGTATCTGATATCCCGTTATCAAGACAAGGTATGCCAGCTGACCTGGAGGTTCGATCAGCCCGGGAGTGTCCGGCTTAGGATAAGTCTTCCGGATTGGAAAGACCCTCCACCCGGGGCCGTCGAACTGGTATCCTCTCTGGAAAGGTATATTGACGTTGGTTTTATCGACCTTAACATCACGAAGGTCCAGCTCATTAAGGAGAATGGGGATGAGGCCCAGGGTGAGGTTCGACCGGGCGTTCACGAGTTCTCGGTGAACCTGAGCAATAACGGGAATGCGACTGCGGACATTTTCGCACTTTCGCTGACGGTGGAGGACATGTCAACGGGAACGTGGTTGAACCTCACACTTAACGTGACCGACCTTGGACCAGGAGAGATCAGGAACCTGACATTCAAGAACATCTTGCTCCAGCAGGAAAGGGTCTACTTCTTCACGATAGCCGTTGATAATAATGGAAGATGGGAGGATATGGACCTCACCAATGACCAGAAGGAGCAAGAGGTGGAAGTGGGGACGGTTCCTCCCGAACTGCCCGCGTGGAGGAACGACCTATGGTTGGTGGTGGGCTTCATGATCACCCTCATCCTGACAGTGGGGCTTCTTCTTTACATGCTCAGGAAGAAGTTGTGAAGGCTACCCGGCGGACAGCCGCTCATCATTTCCCGACCCGGGCCCCGTCTCTTGTAAAAATTCATATACTGGGTGGCATTTCGAGGTCTCTCTGATATCTGCCAAACATATATATACCAGGTTCAAGTAACCCCCGCAGGTATCCAACAGGAGTGTTCCCATATGGCAAAGGGACTGTTTACGGCTAGAAAGTTGAGAAAGGACGCCCAGAAGAAACGGTGGAACGACCGCTATTACAAAAGGCGCGTCCTGAAGCTCAAGGAGAGATCGGACCCCCTTCAGGGCAGCGCCCAGGCAAGAGGTATAGTCCTAGAGAAGGTCGGAGTGGAGGCCAAGCAGCCCAACTCTGCCATCAGGAAATGCGTCAAGATCCAGCTGATCAAGAACGGAAGGCAGATAACTGCTTTCGCCCCCGGCAACGGAGCGATCAACTTCATAGACGAGCACGATGAGGTTATGGTCGAGGGTATCGGCGGTCGTCTGGGCCGTTCCTACGGTGACATTCCCGGGGTCAGATACAAGGTGATCAAGGTCAACAGCGTTTCCCTCGATGAGATGGTAAGAGGAAGGAAGGAGAAACCTGTCCGCTGAATGGAGGATTCAAAATGGCCCCGAAGAAGAAGGAAGAGGTCTCTGAAGAAACTGCCCAGGCAGTCGAGGAGAAGCAGGAAGAGACCGAGGTCAAGGTCGAGGAAACACCGAAGAAGAAGACCTCGAGAAAGACCAAGAAGGAAGAGATAAAGGAACAACCGGTCAAGGAAGAGGAGCCCCCGGCGGAAAGCGAGATGCAGGAAGCCGAGCAGGAAGCAAAGGAAGAGGCCAAGACCGAAGATATTCCCCAGGAGCCGGAAAAGGTCGAGGCCGGGGAACCCGAGGAGGTCTCGGAGGATGTGGAGGAGGCTCCCAAAGAGGATATCGATGAAGCCCCGGCCGAAGAGGTCCCTGAGGAGCCGTCGGAGGAAGAGGGCTCGAAGGAGCCTGCAAAGAAGAGGTCTACCAAGAAGTCAAAGGAGGAAGGCCCATTCCCGGAGGACCTGGTTTTCGGAAGGTACAATTCCAAGGAGGTCGTGGTGGAGGACCCGAGCCTGAAGGCCTTCATCAACCTCGATCCGTCCTATGTTCCCCATTCAAGTGCCAGGCATGCCAACAAACCTTTTCACAAGCACAAGATATCGATCGTTGAGAGGCTCATCAACAACATGATGCGGACCGAGAAGTATACCGGAAAGAAGACGAAGAGCTACAAGGCGGTGCTTGATGCCTTCCAGCTGATAGAGAAAAGGACCAAGGAGAACCCGGTCCAGGTTCTCGTCAGGGCCATCGAGAACTGCGCTCCCAGGGAAGAGGTTACAAGGCTCAAGTTCGGCGGGATCTCCGTTCCGAAGGCCGTCGATACCGCCCCCACAAGAAGGCTGGACATAGCCCTCCGCAACATCTCGATCGGCACGGTGAAAGCATCCCACAAGAACAAGAAATCCATATCCGAGTGCCTGGCCGCGGAGCTGATAGCCGCCTCAAAGGGGGATATCCAGAGCTTTGCGGTCTCCAAGAGGGACGAGGTCGAGAGGGTAGCGAAATCGGCCCATTGATGCAGATGAAGAGAACATGATGCCATAAAATAGCCCCAGAGTTGGTGAGTATGGGAAGAAGAGAAGATAATATCAGAGAAGCCCAGAAGATCATGGACAAGCCCACGTTCATCAGGAACATCGGAATCGTGGCGCATATTGATCACGGCAAGACAACACTTTCCGACAACCTGATCGCAGGCGCCGGGATGATGTCGGAAGAACTTGCCGGAAAGCAGCTTCTTCTGGACTTCGATGAGCAGGAGCAGGCGAGGGGTATCACGATCAATGCGGCGAACGCATCCATGGTCCACCAGTACTAGGGTGAGAACCACCTGATCAATCTCATCGATACCCCGGGCCTCGTCGATTTCGGCGGTGATGTCACAAGGGCGATGAGGGCCGTCGACGGATGTGTCATTGTGACCTGCGCCGTCGAGGGTGTCATGCCCCAGACCGAAACAGTGATAAGGCAGGCACTTAAGGAGAAGGTCAAACCGGTACTCTTCATCAACAAGGTGGACCGTCTGATAAACGAACTCAAGGTTACCCCGGAGGAGATGCAGAAGAGGTTCGTCAAGATAATCAAGCACGTCAACGACCTCGTGACGAAGATGGTCCCGCCCGAGTTCAGGGGAAAATGGTTCATGACCCCCGAGAACGGAACCGTAGCCTTCGGGTCAGCCTATCATAACTGGGCGATCTCGGTGCCCTACATGCAGAAGCAGGGAGTGACCTTCAAGGACATCTACGATTATCTGAACCAGGGAAGGCAGAAGGAACTTGCCAAGAAAGCTCCGCTCCATCAGGTGCTTCTTGATATGATAATCAAGCATCTTCCGAATCCCTTTGATGCTCAGAAGTACAGGATCCCCCACATATGGCACGGGGACGAAGGGTCCGACATCGGAAAGGCCATGGTGAGCTGTTCTCCGAGGTCCGAACCTGTGTTGATGGTCACCAAGATCATCATCGATCCGCATGCCGGAGAGATCGCCTCGGGAAGACTTTTTGCTGGCTCCATCGAGAGGGGCCAGGAACTCTATGTGAGCGGTATGCCCGGAGTGGCAAGGGCCCAGGCGGTCTCGGTAGCGGTCGGTCCGGACAGGATCACGGTGGATAAGGCCATAGCGGGAAATATCGTCATGGTCTCTGGTCTGAAGTCGGCCATTGCCGGTTCGACCGTTTCAGGATTGCAGGAGATCGATGCCTTCGAAAAGATAGTGCATGTCTCGGAACCCGTGGTCACCGTGGCGGTGGAGGCAAAGCATATGAAGGACCTCCCCAAGCTCGTGGAGGTTCTCAGGATGGTCGCAAAGGCGGATCCTTCACTGAAGGTGGAGATAAACCAGGAGACCGGGGAGCACCTTCTCTCGGGTATGGGCGAACTTCACCTCGAGATCACCGAATACAGGATACAGAAGGAGCAGGGGATCGAGATCAAGACCTCCCCGCCCATTGTTGTTTACAGGGAAACGATCCTCAAGAGGTCCGAGAGGGAGTTCGAGGGAAAGTCTCCGAACAAGCACAACAGGTTCTATTTCAGAGTGGAGCCCCTGCCCGAGGCAGTGGTCAACGCGATCAGGTCCGGAGAGGTGGCTTCCGACGAGAGGATCAAGGACGCCAAGGCCATGGCCAAGCAGCTTGAAGGTCTCGGCATGGACAAGGATGACGTCAAGCATGTCTACTGGATATGCGGCTCCAACATCTTCCTCAACTGTACCAAAGGTATCCAGTACCTCCACGAGACCAGGGAGCTTCTAATAGACGCTTTCAAGGAGGCCATGACCAAGGGACCAAGGGCGTGGGAACCCTGCATGGGTGTATGCGTCAAGCTGATGGATGCCAAACTTCACGAGGACACTATCCACAGAGGTCCGGGTCAGGTCATACCGGCCGGAAGGTCCGGCATATACGGTGCCATGGTGGAGGCATCCACCACCCTTCTGGAGCCGAAGCAGAAGCTCTTCGTTTCGGTACCCAACGAGCTCATGGGCGGCGTCAACCGTGAACTGAACTCGAGAAGGTGCACCATCGAGGATATGCCAATGGAAGGCGACCAGGTCACAATAATTGCCGCGGCTCCGGTTTCGGAGCTCTTCGGCTTTGCCGGTGCGATAAGGGGAGCCACCCAGGGAAGGGCCCTCTGGACGACCGAATTCCTGGGCTTCAGCCCGATACCAAGGGAGCTTCTGGATAATGCCACAAGGGAGATCAGAACAAGGAAAGGTCTGAAACCGGATCCGCCCACCGCTGATTACTATGCGGCCTGAACATAGTACAATGAACATCAAACGTTAAATATGAGGAGTAAATAAGGGAACAATCCGAGTAGGAGGGAATATCAATGGCAGCAGAAAAACCCCATATGAACCTCGTATTCATCGGTCACGTCGACCATGGTAAGTCAACCTCCGTGGGGAGGATCCTACTGGATACGGGGCATGTAGAGAAACATCTGATAGAAAAGTACAGGAAGCAGGCTGACGAGAAGGGAAAGGCGACCTTTGAGTTCGCTTGGGTCATGGACAGTTTGAAGGAAGAGAGGGAGCGCGGTGTGACCATCGACGTTTCCCACAAGCGGTTCGACACCGACAAGTTCTACTTCACCGTCATAGACGCACCTGGCCACAGGGATTTCGTCAAGAACATGATCACCGGAACATCCCAGGCCGATGCCGCGGTTCTCGTGGTTGCGGCCCCGGAGGGTGTCATGGCCCAGACAAAGGAACACGTCTTCCTTGCAAAGACCCTTGGAGTGAACCAGATCATCATAAACGTGAACAAGATGGACGCCACCAAGCCTGAATACAGCCAGGAAAGGTTCAATCAGGTCAAGGAGGACGTCGGCAAGCTCCTCAGGATGGTCGGATACAAGGACGATATGGTCCAGTTCGTCCCGAGCTCGGCATTCCTCGGCGACAACGTCGTGACCAAGAGCGGTAAGATGAGCTGGTGGTCCGGACCGACACTCCTGCAGTGTCTTGACAACCTTCAGATCCCACAGAAGCCCACCGAGCTTCCCCTCAGGCTACCGGTCCAGGACGTCTATACCATCACCGGTATCGGGACCGTCCCTGTGGGCAGGGTCGAGACTGGTATCCTCAAGGTTGGGGACACTGTCGTGTTCTCCCCTTCGGGAGCCGGCGGCGAGGTCAAGACCATCGAGATGCATCACGAGACAATGCCCAAGGCGGAGCCCGGCGACAACGTGGGCTTCAACGTCAGGGGCGTCGGAAAGAACGATATCAGGAGAGGAGATGTCTGCGGGACCTCGGCCTCCAAGCCGACCGTGGCCAAGGCATTCACCGCCCAGATAGCAGTTCTCCAGCACCCGTCCGTGATAGCGGTCGGATACACTCCGGTGTTCCACCTTCACACCGCCCAGGTGGCCTGCACCTTCGAGGAGATCCTTAAGAAGCTGGACCCCAAGACCGGCCAGGTCAAGGAGGAGAACCCGCAGTTCCTGAAGACGGGCGACATCGCCTTCGTCAAGATCACGCCGACAAAGCCACTGGTCATCGAGACTGCCAAGGAATACCCACAGCTCGGAAGGTTCGCCATCCGCGATATGGGGACCACCGTCGCTGCAGGCATGTGCCTTGACATCGAGAAGAAGGAGTAAGCCTTAAACTGATGATGGAATGGAGGAATGGGATTGGTAGCAAAGGCCAGGATATCGTTGACGGGAACGGACGCAAAATCCCTTGACGGCGTCTGCAGTCAGATAAAACAGATCTCTGAAAGGACCGGAGTGAACCTCTCCGGGCCGATCCCGCTCCCCACAAAAAGGCTTGTGGTGCCCTGCAGGAAGTCCCCGGACGGCGAAGGTTCCGAGACCTGGGACCGCTGGGAGATGAGGGTCCACAAGAGGCTGATATATCTCGATGCCGACGATCGGGCGCTTAGGTCCCTTATGAGGATCAAGGTCCCCGATGATGTCAACATCGAGATCGTACTGAGAAGCTGAGACCCTCCTACTCGAGCCGCTTGGCTTCTCTTTTTTTCATTTTATCTTTTTCCAGATAGTGTATGGTCTATACGGAAAGAGTTTTACCGATCAATATTTCGGTTTGGGAGGTATCATATGACCTCTCCGCAGAATGTGCAGAACTGATGGTCCTTGATGTTCATCCTCCCGCAGTGGGGGCACCTGATCTTGTGTTTGTCCTTCTTCTTCAGAAGCTCCCCCACCATATCCTGTTCTTCGACCTCTTCAAGCTCCTCCACCTCATCAACCTCTTCCAGCTCTTCGAGGTCCTCGATGTCTCCCTCTCCTTCCTCATCCTCCCAGGTATGCCCCTTTAGAGCCCATTTCTTGACCTCCTTGAGACCGGTCATCCCCGCGGGAGGGAGGGCTATGAGCACCTTCATCCCCCTCCTTGTCAACCCTTTGTGTATGTAGACCCCTTCCTCCCGGTCCACGATCCCCTTCAGCTCTCCCCTGGCGATCATGTTCTCGAGGACCTGTGTGATCTGCTCGGTGTCGCAGACCCCCACCCTTGCCAGGTATTGAAGGGGGATCCTTTCGTTGTACTTCACCTTGGAATGGTAGAGGAAGAAGATCATCTTGTATCTCAGGTCCTTCCATCGCATGTCCATGGTCCAGAATGCGACCATGAGGATGGAGAACAGGAGGGCGATGAACCCGACGAACATGATGAGCGCCCAGCCCATGGGATCTTCCATGAAGAAATCCGAGACCTCCTCGAGAAAAGGCGCTCCGAAAAAGCCAAGCATGAAAAAGGTCAGAAAGACGAGGAACTGGACCAGGAATACTCCTGCAAGGATGTTGGTGATGATCCTGAATGGACGTCCGATCAAATCTATCGCTCGAGTATCATGCTTATTGTTTATTATTTCTATCGTTATATGAGAAAAAACCCAATCAATGCTCCGCTCCTCTGCAGTTGATAACTGAGGCCACCATATCGATAGGAAAGTGTTAGCCTCAGACTTCGCAAAATCGGATTATGGGATGATCATTTTGCGATTTTGCTTGGTTTTTACCTTTTCGATTGGAGATTAAATTTCTGAAAAGGTAAAAATAGGCGCAGAGGAGGGGACGTTGAAATAAGTCAAATAATTGACGATTATTCTTTTTTCAATGTCTTTGGAAAATCAAAGATTTTCCAGACCTGGATGTTAAAATGATAAGTTGTTTATTTCTTAAACATCCAGATCCAGATAAATATGCTTTAATTGGAATAAAATTCATATTTATCGTTTGTAATTAATTTCGCGCGCCAATTTCTGTGCCCAATTTAAAATTGACGAAAAGAAATTGGCGCAGAGGAGGGGATTCGACATTTCAAAATCGGAGATTTTTCATGTCTTGAAACATCGGTGGGGGCCGTGATATGTTTCAAGATCTAGGCAAATTCTTTCAGAATTTCCCTGACCTGCAAACCCTCGGATAAGGCAACCTCGGGTTTCCAGGACCAAGGTTCGAATCCCCCCCGCGAATATTACATTTCAAAATTAAAATTGGTCAGGACCAATGAAATGAGCGCAGAGGGGGGGATTCGAACCCCCGAGGGCTTGCGCCCACCGGATTTCAAGTCCGGCGCCGTGGGCCGTGCTTGACTACCTCTGCGGATTTTGGCGGTTGTCGGT
>JBLIRI010000020.1:0-29459 GCA_049472235.1 Thermoplasmatota archaeon
GTCCTCGATGGAGTATCCCATCTTCCCGGTCATGGTCTGGGAGTTGAAGGCAAGGGACCTCCCCGACCTCGGATCGGATATCATCAGGGCGTTCTCGTACTTCACCTGCTTGCTCTTTGTGTCCCCCTTGCCCTCCGAGGCGAGCCCGTAGGCGATCTTCACCAGTGCCGAGGAGAGCGAGTTCGGGTCCTTGGTGGACCTGGCCGAGTAGCCGTCCGCCCAGTATTCCCTGTACCTCGACACCATCAGGACGATGAACTCCGATATCACGTAGATGATGAGGGATATTATCCCGATCAATGCGACTATGCCGGCCCCCTTGTTGTTCCCGCTCGAATGCTTCATCGACTCCATGCAGGACCTGCCGATGATGTAGAAAAGCAGGGGGACCATGCAGATGACCGTCATGATCACGAAATCATTGTGTATGATATGACCGAGCTCGTGCCCGACAACCGCTTTCTTCTCCCTGACCGTGCAGTACTTGTCGATCCCGTCGGTGAGGACCAGGAATGATCTGTTCCTGGTCCATCCGAAACAGAAAGCGTTGGGATTATCATCATGGATGATCCCGAACCTCGGCAGGTTCACATCATTTGCCTTGCACACATTCTCAACATATCTCCTTATCTCGGGCTCGAGGGCCTCGAGCCCGACCCAGTCTATCTTGTCGATCCATTTTATTATGTACGGCGATATCAGATACTGGAGCAGGATCAACAGCGAGGCGATCCCCACAGGTATGTACCAGGGCGCTCCGAGTATCCAGCCGATCGCCAGGAATCCCACCACGAACAGCAGGAACAGCGATACGAAGGCCGTGTTCATTCTGAACATCAAACCCATCTGTCTCCCTCCAGCACCATAGATGGGCTAATCCGGATATATCCATTTTGAAATTAAACAGATATTTAAGAATTAAAATTCATTTATATTCTTCAGACCGCCCTTCCCCCGCCTCTACACCCTTGCCCTCTTTGGAAATGATAAGGGATGACCGCCCACTGATATCTGCGGTTCGTGAAGTATTATATATGCAACCATTCTTCCCGCCTCTTTTGTGATAGCCCTCGTTGTTCTGGGCATTGTCATCCTTCTTATCATCGTGAGAAGGGTCGGGAACCTGAAGCTCGGGATATGGCAGATAATGGGTCTGGGCGCAATGGCCGTCCTGCTGACAGGCCAGATATCGCTCCCGGACGCCCTGAGGTCCGTGGACCTCGACGTGATACTGTTCCTCTTCGGGGTCTTTGTCATCGGCCAGGCCCTGGAGGAAAGCGGACTGCTGTCAAGGATCTCCGAAAGGTTGTTCCGCAAGGCAAGATCTGTGGACTCCCTGGTTCTTTCGGTGATACTGGTGATGGGTCTTGCCTCCACCTTCCTCATGAACGATACGGTAGCCGTCATAGGGGTGCCGGTGGTCCTGCTTCTATCAAGGACCAGCAGATTATCCCCGAAGCTGATGCTTCTGGCACTTGCTTTCGGTGTCACTATCGGGAGCGTCGCGAGCCCCATCGGGAACCCCCAGAACCTACTGATCGCCCTAGAGGGGACCGTGAGGAATCCCTTCGTTGATTTTTTCCTGTATCTTTTCGTGCCAACTGCGGTGAACCTGATGGCCGCGTACATCGTTCTCAGGCTCTTTTTCAGAAAGGAGTTCAAGAGACCGATCGCTCCGGTCGAGCCGGTGGAACTCAATGACAGGAGACTGGCAACATTGGCGGGGATCTCCCTTGGAATTATGTTCGCCCTCATCCTCGTGAAGATCCTCATCGTCCTGCTCAGGATCGATATCGAGTTCAGGCTAACCTACATCGCGTTGTTATCCATGCTTCCTGTCCTGATCTTCCACAGGAGGAGGATCGAACTTGTCCGTTCCATCGACTGGCGGACGCTCCTGTTCTTCATCTCGATGTTCATCCTCATGAAGAGCGTCTGGAACACCGGAGTATTCCAGGACATCGCAGAGAACTCATCGATGGACCTGAGCTCCATCCCGATGATAATGGCCTCAGGCCTTCTTGGAAGCCAGTTCATATCGAACGTCCCCATGGTCGCCCTGTATCTACCGATACTTGCCGAAATGGGAGTGGGGGCCGAGGGCATGGCAGCACTTGCGGCGGGAAGCACGATCGCAGGGAACCTCACGCTTATAGGCGCCGCGAGCAACATCATTATCGTTCAGAGCGCCGAAAGGAGGACAGGAGACACATTGACGTTCCTCGAGTTCATCAAGGTGGGGGCCCCCCTGACGGTCGTGAATACATTGGTCCATCTGCTCTTCTTTGCCATTGTTTGAAATCAATTCTGGTCCAGGAGGCAGGTGGGAATAGATTATTGAACGAAAAGGACATTTCTTCTCTCGAGGGGAATGGCGCAATACTCCTTCAACAGGCACTTCACTTCACCCTACTCCCCACCGGAGGTGTTCCACTCCCTCGAGGAACACCTCGTTGACAAGCTCGGGGGGAAAGTACATTACAACCAGGCCAGGAAGAAATACGTTGTGCAGGGACCCAAGAGAGGTATCGGCTTCGGCCCGTTCATGAACCTCAAGATCCTCATCGACCTGAGGACGGACCATCATGGGGGCTATATCATAGACGTCGATATGGAGAGAAGGCCGTCAGCCTTTCTCTGGTGGTCGATCCCGATAGGGATCATCCTGACCTTCATGGGGGTCCCCCTGTTCTGGGCCCCTTTTCTCTACTTCGCAACGTCCCCGTCAAGGGATATCCAGAACGTCGTCGATTCGTTCATAAAGAAGATGAATGCACCGGTAGATCTTTCCGTGGGGAACAAGAGGGAAGCATATCAGGCCATATTGATCGAGAGCGATGACTACGACACTTCCAAGGGGGTTGCCGAAGGAAAGGTCTTCATGCAGGACACTCATAAAAGGGTACTCGTTCTCTCACTGCTATTGGCGCTCATCAGCGTTTTGATCCTCCTCGTCGGACTGATCGGAATGAGTGAAGGGTCATCAGCCGGTGTTCCTGCCATGGTGGTGGGCGTTTTCGGAATGGCCGGTGCTGGGTTAGGATTGGTATACGTTCTTGTAAAAATGGCCAGGGACCATCTGTAGGCTGCCCGTTTCAACGCCTGCCGGGAACATAGACGGTCGAGAGCTGGGTCGTGTGGACCTTGCCTCCCTCTTTCCTCTGAATGTAGGTGATGTAGATCCACCCCCCCGGAACGGAAACCTTGTGGATGTGGATATCCTCCGGCAGGGAATCATCCAGTTCTTTTTCCTCCGGGATCTCGAGATCGTTCAAGGGCTTCCTCCTTGCGTTGGGAACAAGAGTGATTTCATAGTTAAACCATATGGTCGAAAGGGTTGTTATTTGGGATCCGACGTTTCATTTATACCAGGGAGACGACGATCAATGCGATGAGATTGTTCATCGAATGCAGGACCAGGGACGGCACTATCGACCCGGTCCTGTTCCTTGCCCACCCCATAACTCCGCCCAGGACCAATATCGGCAGGAACGTGTAAGGATCGAAATGCACCGCCGCGAAGAGGACCGCGGTGATCGTTATGGCTGGCACACCCCCGAGCTTGTCCTCCAGAAGTCCGAAGAGATAGCCTCTGAAGAACAGCTCCTCGGCCAGTGGTGCAAGGACGACGACCGCAATAACGATCGCGGTCATTTCAAGGGGTCCTTCGAAGGACATGAACGGGTTCGTCGGGGACTTGAACCCCGCATCTCCGAGCACCCACCCGTACCCCCATATCATAAGCTGCAGGGGAACCAGGGCGGCATACAGGATGGCAGTTGTCTGAGCGACCCTCCTCCCCCTGAAGAACTTGCAGGGGTGGATGTCCGGAGAAACCATTCTCAGCATGCAAAACAGAACCAGGACAGAGGCCCCCAGGACCAGCAGGAGGTAAAGAGGCAGGAAGTTAGCAGGGTCCGCTCCGGGACCGACCGCCCTCCCGGTTGGAATGGATGCCCCCCCCAGGAACAGTAAGGCGGCGAAGTTCATACCGGTGGATACCTGGGATCCCAGGAGCAGGAACATCAGGAAGAATGTGTCCCCGAAGGTCCTTCCCTTTCCCAGTCCTTCCCAGCTCTTTGATGTCACATATGAAAGCACGATCATGCAAAGTAGTGGTGAGAAGATGTTCAGAACGATCGGGGGAAAAGCCCAGATCTTCTCCCTTTTCATGTAGATCAGCACGAAGCCGTTCAGCCGGAGGAGCAGTGCTGCAACGACCAGGAGCAGTTTCACCCCCGATATGTAATCCGCCATCGATACCGAAGCCTTCACTTGCATTAATTAACCTGTGTTCGCCCCCGATCCGCCAAGTAGAAGGTTTAAATCGGGTTCCCCCTATACCGCGCCCATGAGCGAAAGGATCGACCTCCCTGCCGTCGAGGATGTGGACCTTGATTCGATAGAGACCGTCGACGACCTCCTGGTCCAGATGGGAAGGGGCGGCGGCTTCACCGCCAAGAAGCTCCATGATGCGGCATCGATAATGAAGGACATGATCGCCAATGATTCTTGCTTCACCTTCCTCTCCTTCCCGGCGTGTATAATCTCGACCGGTACCCGGGGGGTCATCAAGGAGATGGTAAAGAGGAAGTGGGTGGATGCCGTGATAACCACCTGCGGCACCCTCGACCATGACCTTGCCAGGATCTGGAGGAAGTACCATCACGGCTCCTTCGAGATGGATGACGCCGAGCTGTACCACAAGGGCATCCACAGGCTCGGGAACGTCCTCATCCCCCTCGATTCCTACGGGATCATCCTCGAGAACAAGATGAGGGAGCTGATGGAGGATATCTGGAAGACCGGGAAGAGGGAGTTCTCTACCTCAGAGATCATCAGGGAGGTCGGCCGGAGGCTCGATGATGAGAGCTCGATCACATACTGGGCAGCAAAGAACGACATTCCTGTCTATCTTCCCGGACCGACCGACGGGGCCTTCGGTTCCCAGCTCTGGATGTGGAGGCAGACCCATCCGGACTTCAAACTTGACCTTTTCATGGACGAACAGGAGCTCTCGGACATCATCTTCGATGCCAAGGAGACAGGGGCCCTGATGATAGGCGGCGGGATATCAAAACACCATGTCATCTGGTGGAACCAGTTCAGGGATGGTCTGGACTATGCTGTCTATATTACAACCGCTGTCGAATGGGATGGGTCCCTTTCCGGAGCCAGGATGAAGGAGGCCATATCCTGGGGTAAGCTCAAGGAAGGCGCCCCGCACCTTACCGTTGAAGGGGACGCAACGGTCCTGCTCCCCCTCCTCGCCGCATCCATCAAGCAGCAGCTCGACGGGGCGCGCAAATGACGACATACCATGTCGCTGCTGATTCCACGGATTCTGCCGAACTGGGCATGTGCACGACATATCTTGGAGCGGTCCTGCTCGAGAGATCTTCCGAACTCCCCCTCGATCTTGCTTCTCCCCCGGAGCTCATACGATTGAATCCCAACGTTCCATGGAAGACCAGGGGGAACGGGGCCTTCTGTCTTCGGTACGAGGGTCCGCCGGGGCTTGTAGATGAGCTCCTCTTCATCGCGGAGAACGCCGTATGGGAGCTGTCGGTGTTCGAGGACCCCCAGACAAATCCGGGCCTGGTCATCCATGAGGGGGATGTGCCCGATAGCTTTCGCGAGATATACCATCGGGCCCTCCATGAGATCGTGGATATAGGGGTCGTCAAGGAGGCGGGGCTTTCGTCCAATTCGATCATGAAGGGGTGGAAGAACGAGCGGGGCCTCATCGGAGCCCTTGCCGCCATCGGGGCCGATCTTGAGGACCATACCTACGAGGCGATGATGTACAGACCTGCCAGGATCAAGGAGAGGGAAAGGAGAGTCGATATCGGGACCATCGCCGAGGCGTCAAGGAAGTTCCCCTCCACCTTCTTCAACGTGGACCCCGGTGGGAACCCTGTATGCATCCCCCACTCCCCCTGTCCCGTGATCATCGGCATCAGGGGGGTCGACCCCGGGGACGCGCTGGAAGCTCTGAGAATGGTCAGGGCGGAGGACAGCGAGAGGTGGGTCCTCTGGAAGACGAACCAGCACACCGATGCCCATATAGAAAATATGAACGATCTCTCGGGCCCCCGGCCGTATTCTTCCATATCGGCCGAGGTCCTGGTTGCCACGAAACCGAGCTACGCGGAGGGGGGCCATCTCTTCTTCGATGTCAGGGATCACGGAGGCGGAGAGGCGACCTGCGCCGCTTTCGAGCCCACCAAAGGCTTCAGGAAAGCGCTCTCGGGGGCGGTCGTCGGAGACCTGGTTCGGGTGTGGGGGAGCGTCCGGACAGAGGATGTTCCAAAACCCACCATAAATCTTGAGAAGGTCGAGTTCATCGAACTTGTCGAGATCTCCTCCCTGCAAAATCCGAGATGCACCCGGTGCGGTGGCCCGACGGAGTCCATGGGGAAGGACCAGGGGCTGCGCTGCAAGAAATGCGGATACAGGGGCGATGATCTTCGACCTGTGGAAAAGGTCGAGGACAGGAAAGTCCCGATCGGTCTTGTTGAACCTCCGCCGGATGCGTGGAGGCATCTCTTCAGGCCCTCGGGCCTGCCGGAGGGGCCCGAGAGGCCGTACCGGGGCCCCTGGTGGGGGGTCGGACCACCGTAGACCGCTCCTCGACCTATCTTAAAATTCAATTAAAAACTTTAAAATAATCATCCAATTAATATACGCACGGTGAAGAGATGGGCAAATTGGGAGACGTCAAGGTAATATACACGAGCGAGAACAAAAAGAAGAGCGCCAGCGGCAAGGGGGAGGACATGGGTGCATTCATCAAGATCGATCTGAACCCTTCCAAGAGAAGGACGAAGTTCAATACCGTCCTGATACCATGGGAAAGGGTGATCAAGGTTATCGTAATGGGATGATCGTGATCATTCTGTCTATCAGCAGTCTGGCTGCATACAGGCGGCAACCATATCGGTCATAATGCACGCAACTTTTTTTTACTGTGGTCACTCGGATCGTCATGGGTCCCTTTTCATCACCTATGAATATCAATGCTACAGACTGAAAACTGCCGACACCCAGGAAAGAGCATAGAGAGCAAGGGGTTAAGAAGAGAGGATTGAATGCGTGATGAATAAAAAGCCTCACCCTGCTCTCTACGTATTTATCTCACAGTGCGTACACTGCGATTGAACAATGAGATAGCTGTTATTTCAAATTTACGAGGTAAATCGATATATGGGATAACGAGGGGCGGCCTCTTTGAAAAAAAAATAGAATATAGTGAAATGGAGCGGGGGCTTTGGAATTCCCCCGCTCATCGAAGGGCTGCTCCTCCTGCTGTCAGAGGCCCCTTTACTTTTCCTCGTCCTCGTCCTTCTTCCTGGGAGATTTCAGGAGGAAGGCCAACACGGCGGAGATGAACAGGGCTATCCCGGCAGGGATGAAGGCCCAGACCCAGTAGTTCATATCTCCCATTATACCTCCCAGCATGGGTCCCAGCAAACCGCCGATCCCATAAGAGAAGAACACGAAACCGTAGTTGAGGCCCACCGACTTGTTCCCGAAGAAATCCGCCGTTGCAGACGGGAACAGTGCGAAGTTGCCGCCGAAGTTGAAGCCAATTATCGCGGCTCCAAGATAGAGCAGGTACTCGTTCCCGCCGATGAAGAAGAAGAGCATCATCATCGCTCCCTGGATGGCGAACATGGAGATGAAGGCCCATCTCCTCCCTATCTTGTCGGAGATGGCCCCCCAGGCGATCCTTCCGAAGCCGTTCGCAAGGGAGTAGAAGAGCGCCATTGCCGTGGCGGCGATGGTCACCGCGTCCGCTCTGGAGTAACCGTTATCGATGAGTGCGTCCTTTCCGAAGAGCTGGATGACCCCGATGACCATCAAACCGGCACCGGCGCCTATCATGAACATGAAGAAGAGCATCCAGTACTGCGGGGTCTTGATCATCTGCTTGGACGTGAACTCGACGGCCCCGGTAGCCTTGTCCTCCTCACCCTTCTTGACCACGGGAGGCTCCCATCCCTTGGGGGTCCAGCCCTCGGGCGGGTTCTTCATCAGAAGTCCGCCGGTAATGACCGTGGCCGCGAAGGCGATACCGTAGATGAGGAACACCGTGGAAACGCTCATTCCGTCGCCGTAGAAACCGGACCAACCAGGCGTGAGGTCGATCGGTCCGAATACGAATCCCGTGCACAGCTTGATCCACAGAAGCGCCCCGAAACCGAAACCGGCGACAGCCAATCCGGATATCAATCCTTTCTTGTCAGGGAACCACTTGACCCCGACAGCTATCGGGACCACATATCCGAGTCCGATACCGATGCCGCCGAGGACACCGATCGCGAACAGGATGCCAAAGAAACTGGTTCCCATGAAGGATGCGAGGATGTATCCCGCACCGAGGACCGCTCCGCCGGCTATGGCGATGTTCCGGGGTCCGAACCTCTTGGAGAGCCTTCCTCCGAAGATCGTGAAAAGAGCGAAGAAGAACAGACCCGTTGCGAATATGAGCTGGGTCTGGGAGATCGAGAAACCGAACTTTCCGGTGCTGACCTTTTGAAGGACCTCGAACTCGTATTCCTCCAGGGTCTCGTTATCGACCCACCGGTTTCCCTGGATCATGATGTGCCAGTTCCCGGATTTTGAGACCTTGAGATTGATATAATAATTCCCGGTCTGCTCATCCAGCACAGGGGTGTAGGGTCCTGCCGTGATCGGTTTTCCTTCCTTGTAGACGATCCCGACGAACTGGATCACCTTGTCATCTTTCACATTTTTATTGTCCTCGTCCCGAAGCTGAAGGGAGACCGTTAGATTGTGAAGGTCCGCGACCTTTACATCGCTCTCCGTGAAGGTTATCGAGATGTTGACCTCATCTCCAACCTTCAATCCGCCATCAAGGACGACCGATATGCCATTATCGGTCGATATGTCGGCGAAATCATCATCAGGGAGGGGGGCGGACAGCGGCGGTGTGAACACCGACCATGCATAGATCGCTCCCAAACAAAGCTGGATCAGAATAGCTCCAACTACTATTATCCACCTGTTCATAACCTTCTGCTCCACGATATCAACTCCACGAGTGTTGATCCTAAGCCCGAAAGCCTGTACCTGAACGACACAGACCCTTGGGCTATTGCGGTCCTGAATATAATGATTGCCCTCGTGACAGGCCGTATACCTCCTCATCGCTCTTTTCGGAAAGTGGCAGGTCTTTGGTTACAACTTGTAAAAACCATTGCGGGAAAAGTATATGCACTCCTAATCCAATCAGCATACCCTATGATATACGGGTTCGTGATGGTCCAGTGCGAGACGGGCAGGGAGATGGACGTTTTCAAGAAGCTCCAGGGTTACGACTTTGTCGAAGAGGTCCACCCTCTGTTCGGGGAATATGACTTCATCATGAGGGTGAAGGCCGAGGACCCGAACGCCCTTGCCCACAACATCATAGAGCATGTCAGGAACATACCTGGCGTACATGATACCAAGACCTATCTAGAGGCCTCCTTCGATGGGAGCCCCGTGGAATAGGGATGTAATGTCGATCGATGTCAGGATCAGGATTCCGGGGTTTCAGATTCCTCCAGGATCAGGTCAACAAGAGCGGAGGCTTCCTCCTTCACGGTGCAGTTGAAAACAGGATAGATCGTATGTTCCTTCACATCGTTGGCCATGATGCCCGTCAATGCGATCACCCCGCTCCTTATTCCTCTGACCTCCAGCGTATCCTGTAGCAGCCCGATCTCTCTGGCCACGATCACCCTTAGAATTCCCTTACGATCCTCGGTCAATCCCTCGCAGATGAGGACATCGATATCTCGGGGGAGGCGCTCCAGCGCATCATCCAGGGTTGCATGTCTGTCCATTCTTTCGATGTATGCTATTTCATCGCTGGACAGGGAGACGACGACATCGGCTCCCGCTTCCTTGTGCCTCCAGGTGTCCTTCCCCTCTGTATCGACGGTGAACTTCGAAAGCGTCATGAACTTGATCCCTCCCACCCTGTAGCCTCTGGCCTTGAACTCGCGGATGAGGGCCTCGGCTGTTGTGGTCTTACCGCTTTTCTTCAACCCTATGAGGGCCACGATGATCATCGGACCACTCATTTGAAGCATCCGAGCTGGCACTGTATGATCTTTATGTGCATACCGGTCAGCATCGATGCGATCTCGTTCTTGGGGAGGCTCAGCTCCTCGGCTATCTCGTGGCACCTGGAACAGGGGATCTTCCCGTCCACGGAGCTCTCCCTGAACCTCTGTCTCGCGACCTCGTCCTTTATCACCATCTACTAACCCCCGCTTGTCAAGTGAATGACCTCGATCTCGGAACCATCATGTATCTCGGTCTTGATAAAGAGCTCCCCCGGAATTATTTGACCGTCTATCTTGACGACCACAAGCGGAAAGACGAACCTCATCCTCTTGAGCAGACGATTGACGGATTCTCCCTCCACGAAGTCCACTACCCTTCTGTTCACCGTGATGGTCATTCACCGCCTCCCAAGAAGTATCTCGAGGACAATGTTCGCCTGGTAATGGGCGAAAAGCCCCACCTTGGGCGAAAGGAGCACATCCTCCTCGCTGGACCTTGCCTCGTGGTCCTGGACCAGGTAGAGGTCCCCGAACCTTTCAAGGACGATCCTCTGGCCCCCGCCGATCCCTGCCACCCCGGAGGCCCCGACCAGGGGCTTTCCCGGGAGTTTGTTCAGCACGTCCTCGATGAGGTTCGCCTTGGCCGAGGCGGAATCCAGGGCCTCGACGACCACGTCGACCTCCGTGAAGGGTTCGTGCATCGAGCCTTTCTCAAGTTTCTTGTTCAGAAGCTCCACATGGCATCCTTCCACGGCCCTCTCTATGTTCTCCCTGAGGGCCTCGACCTTGTACTCCCCGACCTGGTCCACGAAATAGTACTGCCGGTTCAGGTTCGACCTCTCCACCCGGTCGAAGTCAACGATGAGCAGGTGCCCCACACCGGACCTTGCCAGGGCCATGGCCACATTGGATCCGAGACCGCCTGCCCCTGCAATTCCAACGCTCGAGGCGGAAAGCCTCCTTGCCAAGTCCTTATCTTCCATAGGGTTCCCTGCCTGTGGGGAAATCCGACAGGGAGGATTTACCATTTTTCCCAGTACCTCGGGGTATCGGCAGGGACCTCGTCCCCTTCCTTGTAATCCGCTCCCCAGACGTTCAGACCATCCTCGTCGTCCTGGTCGATGGCCTTCTGGAGCATCTGAAGCATCTCCGTCTCGTCCCCGAAGCCGAGCTGTTTCATCTTCTGGGGGGTCGGCACGCCGTTGGGGGTCCATCCCCTTCTGAAGTACACCGCGTCCATCAACCTGGCGTACCGGTCCATCCTGTGGTCGTAAATGACCTTCATCCGCTCCTCGATGGACATCTTCTCCAGCTCCTCCTCGGGGATGCCGACGGTCTCCATAAGCTGACCGTCGTACCGGTCCTGTCTGGATATGTATTCGAGCCTGGTTACCGGCCCCATCGATCTGAACGGAGGGATGTCGTGCTTCCTTCTGCCCTTGCCCATCCAGACGTTCATGGCCCTCTGCCAGTTGTATACCCTCTCGGACTGGTCGATGAGGTCCTTTCCCGTGATGCTGCGGCCGGTGACCCCGGACATGATCTTCGCATAGTTCTCCACATGCTCCGGGACCTTCGCCGGTTCGGAGGTCCTGGAGTTGTCGGCGGGGGTGATATCGTTCCAGGGAAGCTTGCAGAGGCCGGCGATGCCGAACCATGTCCTCCAGACCGGGAAGTAATGCAGGGCCTCGGCCTTGTCCTTGAAGGTCGGGATCTGGTTGTTGACCATGTCCATGAAGATCAGCCAGGCCTCGTCATGCTGGGGTCCTTTGGAGGCCATGGCGTAGCCCCCCTGCTGGGCGAGGGATTCCTTCGAGACATACTCGGAATATTCCAGCCCCTTGACCTCCATTCCGCAGTCCTCGACGAGCTTCGGGTCCCCCCAGCCTTTTGCGATGATCCAGTCCTTGACCCTTCTGACGCCCTTGGAAGCGACCTGCACGAACTCGTTCTCGTCACCTCTGGCGATCCGGTGGAGCAGCTCTAGGACGGCCTCCGCGTTACCGAAGCAGAGCTCGAGGCCCCCGCACCTCTCCCTGTTCAGGATATGGTACTCGTACATCTCCATATAGAAGGCTATGGCGGTGGAGGCGGAGATGGTGTCAAGCCCGTAGGTGTCGCAGTAGAAATTGAACTCGAGGATCCACTCGGGGTCCCAGAGCGACATGTTGGAGCCCCCTCCGATGGTCTCGTACTCGGGACCGTCCACCGTAACCTTCTGACCTTTGTACGGTCCGGTCCTGATCGTGAAACCGTCGACCGTCTTGGAGCAGGCGATGTTGCACCCGTACCAGCACCCGTCCGGAATGACCTGGGTGAAATACCTGTAGAAAACGGAGGAATATATGGTCGAGGCCTTCGGGTGAGAGCCGAACCTGTAGTTCTCCGTCGGGAGCAGGTCGTAGGCATCCATGACCTCCACGAGGTTCCCCGGTCCCACGACCCTCATATTGCACTGGACTCGATCGAGGTCCCGGATCTGCGTGTTATGCTTGATACCGGTGTCAGCTATGACGTCGACGTCGGCAGGGTGGTTCTCGGTCCCCGTGAAGCCGGGTATCCTGGCAACCAGGGCTTTGAGCCCCTTGTCCCTGAAAACCGTCCCCAGACCGCCCCTTCCGTGCTGCTTCATCCTCGCGACCTTTCTCCTCGGGTCGTAGAATGATATGTTGAGGATCCCCCAGTAGGATTTGTTGGCGCCTCTCCCGGCCGTCACAACTGATACCTTCTGTCTCGAAGGCTCCGTGTCCTCCTTTGCGTACATGTGCGTCAGCTGTTCGGAGAGAAGGTGCGCGCTCTCCTCCTCGAGGGGGGCGGTCTCGATCCTGACCCTGCCCTCGTCCCCGTCGATGAAGATCAGAACGTCCTCGTCGGTCTTGCCCTGGATGGCCAGGGCGTCGAATCCAGAGAACTTCAGATACGGGGCGAAGTATCCCCCCGCGTTTGAATCGCAGATGATCCCCGTGGAGGGGGAGATCGCGGTTGAAAGGCACTTGCCCATTCCCGAGTACTGCGTCGTCCCGTTCATCGGGGCGGAGTTGAGGCACAGGACGTTCTCGGGGTCGTTCCATTTGGTATCTGGACCGGCAAGGTCCCAGGTCATCTTCAGCCCGAAGCCTTTGCCCCCTGTGAACTTATGCTTGATCTCCTCGGTGACCGGGACCTCTTTGATCTCTTTGGTCGAGAGGTTCACATAAAGTATCCTTCCCGCGTATCCCTTGTCGACAGGTCTCTTCTCGTAGGTATGCTCCGCCAGCACCTTGTGCGCTCCTCTGAGCTTTTTTAGGTCCCAATCGTGTTTGGTATTGCCCGTCTCGAAGGGGCCGTTTCCCTTGCCGATGGTCCTGGCGTTAGTATCGTCGTTGAAGCATTCCCCGCTCATTCACACACCCCCTGTTTGTGATAGACGGTCTCTTCAAGTTCGGAGATCGGGACCTCGACCAGTTCCAGCGCCCCCTCGGGACATGCCCTCACGCATGAGCCGCAGGAGATGCATTTATGGGGGACGACCTCGCCCGGAGCCCTTCTCATGACATGCCTCGGGCAGAAGGCGACGCAAGTCTGGCATCCTATGCAGACCTTCTTATCAAGGACCACTGTGCCGTTGGGGAGCCTTTTCAGGGCCTGAACGGGACATACGTCGATGCAGAGACCGCAGTGGTTGCAGTCCGTCATCTCCCAGCCCTTCTCAGTCTTGAAGATCCTGAGTGCCGACCATTCGCCTCCCTTGTCATTTCTGTGCATTATCTGTGAACATGCTTTCTCGCAGGCATAGCGGCCCTTGCACTTTTCCGGGTGGAATTTTATTATCTTCACGGTCTCCATCTTCTTCACCCCCTAAAAGAGCACCACCAGTACCATGACCCAGCAGAACAGGGAGATGGCTCCGGAGGCCGGGTAATAGATGCCCTTCCTCCACTTGTTCACATCGATGTGCAGTCTGTCGACGGTCGCAGCGGCCGGCATGGCGATGCCTCCGAGGAAGGCCGCGTAGAAGGCCCTCCCGAAGATCAGGGGCAGGATACCCCAGACGTCGGATGGCGATATCAATATCCCCTCCACGAAGAGGGGGGTCAGGACCTGGGTGAGGATGTATCCGATGGAGAACATGGTGAATCCCGTCACAACCCCGGCAAAGACCAGCGTTCGATAGTCCCTTTCGATCCCGCGGATGCTTCCAAGGACCATCTTCCGGTTCACGATGAGCTCGAAGATCAGCCCCTCCACCATCATGGCTATCGCCGCGCAGAGAACGCAGGAGCCGATGGGGGCGAAGAACCGCAGTGTCCCGGCCACGATAGCGACCCCGAGGGAGACCCCCACGCGGTCAAACAGCTTTCTTGCGATCACCATGAAGCCAATTCCGAACAGACCCGCCATCACGGCCCCCATGGAGACGGGGAGCCCGACGATATCTAACTTGACCCCCCCGAGTATGCATTCGAGAAGCCCCCATACGGAGCCGATCGCAAGGATCCCGGCTATCATCATCAGCCTGTCGTAGGCCGCCTTCCTCTTAGCCATGCAATACACCTCATTTTCCTTTCTACTGTATAATCAAACTACCGATATCTCGACGATGTCCTTGATCTGGTACTTCTTGCTGAGATGCGGGAAGTAGGTCATATGGTCCTCATCGTTCACCAGGATGCCCTTAAGCATGTCGTCCCAAGTGACCTCCTGCTCGTAATCATCCGAGGCAGTAAGGGTGAAATTGTGAAGCTGCGGATCGACCAGTGAGGTCGCATTGATGAGATCGCTCAGAAGAACCCCTTCGTATTCCGTTGTCTCGTTGACCACGAGGACATTCTCGGTGAACAGATCGAAAGGCTGCATCCATGTGAACAGCTTTCCATTGACGGTGATCGTATCCCCCTCGATGGGTTCTATGGAAACGACGTCCTTGACCCTGTACTTGCCGGGAAGTTCAGGGAACGCTGTCATGATATCCTCCTCGACGAGTATTCCCTTCTCGATGTCGAGGTGGGTGACCTCTTTCATGTAGTCATCCGAAGCGGTGATGCGGTAAGTGCTGGCAGAGAGGTCCGAGACACCCGCGTCCTCCAGGAGGTCTTTCAGCGGGACCCCGGTGTATACCACATCATTGCTGGAAGTTATCGGGACGCTCGTGAAATCGTCGAAGATGTCCTCGATGACGTATTCATTTCCGTTGATCATTATTGTGGCTTTTTCCTCATCGTCCTCACCGCCTTCGAGGCATCCAGCTGCGGCGACGATCCCTATTAAAAGCAGTCCGATCACCCATACTGACCTGTTCAACTCATACCACCTCTATCTCAACGACCTCTCGTACCCAGTAAGCTTTCGCCTTTGTCTCGAAGACGACCTTCCTGTCTTCGTCATCGTTCGTGAGGATGCCGGACCTCATATCACGCCAGGTGACCGTCTTGAAGTATCCATCCGCCCCCACGATCTTGTAATCATGGTCCTCGGGGTCGACGACACCCGCATCCTCTAGTATGGTTGCAAGAGGCACTCCTTCGTATCCCTGGACCTCGATGGTATCGAAATCGTTCTCAAGGGTCTCCCATTCGTAGGTCTTCCCGTTCACGGTGAAGCTCTCACTGTCGTGTTTGTTCAACGTGGTTATGGCCAGTGCCGAGAAGGACCCTATCAGAACGGCAACGGCGAGGACCCCCAGGAGAACGTTCCAGCCCGAGTTCCCGAAGGTCCTCTTTCTGAGCCTGTGGAATATACCTGTCTTTGGACCTGACACACTGATCTCTCCAGGGAAGGGATGGTTCCATATGGACTTCACCCTTTTGTTTTTATCCATGCCTGGTTTACAGAACGGCGGTCCGTTGAACGGATGGCCTCCTCATTTCTCAAGCTGCGGTGCATATGCCCAACCGCGCTTCTCCATGAGCTTCACGGGGTCATCCTGCTTGTAATAGGTGACCGGGACCATCGTCTTGCATGTGGAGCAGGACCTTACCAGGGTCCCGTACCTGTTGTTGTGCGTGAGACAGTGAGGGCAGAGCTCCCGCCACTCGCATTCATACGAGGAGAAGAGCTTGTGCTCCTTCCTGCATCTCCACGATTGGAAGGCAACGACGCACTGGTTCGGAGCATAGAGAGGGCCGGTGGGGCCGTTCCCGATCCTCTCGCCGTTCACTATGAACTCCTCGATCTGCACCGGCTGTATCTCAACGTCCTCGCCGCAGAGAGGGCATTTCAATCCGGTGACCGGATGGAACGGCCCTTCCACTATCTCGCTCTTGCGTTTCAGGCGGGCCTCGTATCGCTCCCTCCTCTCCCACTCGTCACTGAGGACCGTCTTGCATTTGGGGCACTTTTCCAGGCTCGGGTCCCGAAGATAATAGGAGCAGAGTGGACAGAAGTACTGATTTCCCATCGACGGATGAATAGCTTACACCGATTTAAGCATAATCGGCCGGACCCCCCTGTAGCGGGAGGCCGCTCGAAGGATGCTCTTTCTTCCAGAGGGCCGCCAGCTGACCGCAGTTGGAGCCGATATGGTTCTCCCTCAGGTCGCCTATGCTCAATACAACGTCGAAGCCCCTGTCCCTCAAGGATACGATCTGGGGCACCTCTGCCTCGGAGAGGTCCTCCCTCACTATGTTGTGAAGTCTTGCCTGGTCTGTGGGATTGACCGGGGTGAGCTTGAGCATGAAGACATCGGGGTCGAAGAGTTCTGTTATCACATCCGCATCGAGTTCGTTATCGGGGGCCAGCGCGAAGTTCAATGAGACCTTCCGCCCGCCGGTGAAGAACTCCTCGCCGTACATCGCAATTTTGGGGAGGCCCCATTTTGCAACCGGCATGATCTCCGATCTTTGCTTCTCGCTCGTGGAATGAATGGAGAACTGCAGCTGGAACCTCCCTCTGAAGATCTCGTGGTTGAGGTCCATGAGCTGCGAGAAGAAGTCTTCCGACCCTGCCGGGGCGGTGGTGGAGATGCAGGGCATGTATCCGGGAGCATCATATCTTTCCGGTATGGCCCTGACCGCCTCGATCACGTTGGGATTCAGGGCGGGCTCGCCCATCCTTGCGAACTGGACCTTGAACTTGGATGTTGGTATCCTTCCATCCGGGAACCTCTTTCTGACAAGGAAGTCCACCTGGGAAAGGAGCTCCCCGGTGGTCGGGTTGCCCATGTAGTAATCCTTCGTATCGCACATCATGCAGCCGACGGGACATCCGAACTGAGACGAGACCACCACAACCCATTTCTCATCTATGCCGTCCGATCCCGAGAGGGAGTCGACGAATTCCAGCATGTAACTGTCGTCATTCCTGTAAACTGCCGCATACACCGTGGCAAGTTCGTCAAGACCCTTTTCGAGGACTACCTTCATCGACCTCTCACCGCTCTTGCTATATGCATCGCCGCTGCGATCCCCGACCCCGATGCAAGGGCCGTTTGGCTGAGGGTGCCGAGGGCGGCATCACCTACAATGTATAATCCTTTTATGGATGTTGTAAAAAATGGGGGCTCCGCCGGAAGGTCTCCCAAATGGTCGATCAGGGTCCTGTTGGGGGTTCGGCCGATGAAGACCGCAACATTGTCATATGTCCTGTTCCTGAATAGAAATGACTCCCCTCTGGGGACTATTTCCAAAGCATCTCCCTCCGCCTCATTGACACCCATGGACCTGGCCTCGTTCAACAATGTCTCGTTCGCGGAAGGCCGGTCCCTGATCAAAACGGTGACCAACATACCGGAAGCGGCCGCTCTCAGGGCGTTGTCGAAGGCAAGGTCGCCCCCCCCGACTATCAGAAGCCTGCCCCCCTTCTGCAGGTGTTCGGGTTCCAGGTGAAAGAGGGCCCCCGGCAGGTCCAGCCTCCTCGGCACAGAGCCCGTTGCAAGGACCAGATGTGTGAACTTCTCCCCGTCGATGGTGAAACCGATGGAGGAGCGCTCTATCTTCGAGATATCCTTTTTGACCACCTGGACCCCCATTATGTCCAGATGGTCGCGGAACTCCTTGCAGATCTCGGGTCCGCTCTTGCCTGCATGTCCAAGTAGGTTGTCGACGCGGTATGCATAGTTAAGGAGGCCGCCGACATCCTTTCTCTCATAGAGCTCGAAAGCGACGCCCTCCTTCTTCAGCTGGATGGCAGCCGAGATCCCTGCCGGTCCGGCTCCTACAACAGCGACCCTAGCTCCTTTGATGATATCACCTCTCCGAACCCTGTGGATACCGCTTTCAACGAGGCCAGGTGCCTCTCTTCGGTCGCCGTAGCAGTTCCGTCGGCAATGAAATAGACCATGAAACCTTCCATGAAGGCCTCCCTCGCAGTGGTCTCGCAGCAGAGGTCGGTCATCACTCCGGTGATGATCAGCGACCTCACATCGAGCTCTTTCAATCTGTTCTTCAGCGTGGTGTTCCTGAGAGCGGAGTAATTCTCCTTGAAGACGACCTCCCCCTCGATCCCGGAGATAGTGGGGTCGAGTTCCGAGGGCTCTCCCTGGATCCGGTCCTTCCACCAGACGTTCATCAGATTGTTCTCATCAGCCCGTTGGACGTGTCTCGTCAGGAAGACAGGCCCCGTGAACGATTCAACGATGTTTGAAATGATCGGTATTATCTCCCTCGAGCCCGGAATGAAAGCGCGGCTGTCAGGATCCGTGAAGAACCTCTGCATGTCGAGAATGAGGAGGGCGGTCTTTCCAGGACCGTGGGGCCATCTCCTTTTCCTATCCATTCTGGATAACCATTCCTCGACCTTATCCTCCAGATGTCCGGGAAGGATGTAGTCCTCGGTCCTCATCGGACTCCAATGAGGGAGGTTATTTAGAATACTTTTCAAGGAGAGTAGTGGGGCCGCTGAGATTTGAACTCAGGTCAACTGCACCCCAAGCAGCTAGGATGGTCCAAGCTACCCTACGGCCCCATGCTGAGTTTTATAGGGTGAATAGCATGAACTCTATAAAACTTCCCATAACTTCAGCATGGGGCCATCTTGGTCTTTACGGTACTGACGAATTCGGGAGGGCGGGGAAAAAATACCTTGATCCTGTTCCTTTCGGGGAAAGGAACAGTAGGATGGTCCAAGCTACCCTACGGCCCCATGCATTCAATTTTTACGTAAATGGTATGACCTCGTCTATGAGCTCAACATGGGTCAGAAGCATTCTCCTGCAGCAGTAGCGCTCCAGACCGAGATCATCGAGGACCTTCTGCGTGGGTTCCCCCGCTTCGGTCCTCCGTGCGTATTCCTCGTACAGGTGTCCAATCACCTTGCCGCACGTAAAACATCTTACTGGGATTATCATTTATACCGCCTGCCGCAGTGAAGCAACCCTATATTCATTTTGTTTATAAAACTTACCTATAAGCAATACTCCATGACAAATTATTACTAGTTGACATCCATAGCTTCATATCGGTGACAGGATGAAGGTAAGTTTCGCGGGTGGAGTGGACCATGTTGGCAGCCTGGGGATGATGGTGGAATCTGGGGACACAAGGCTGCTCTTCGATTACGGCCTCACCCCCGCAAAACCTCCGAAATATCCCATGAAGGTCCCCCATGTGGACGCCCTCTTCCTGACACACTCCCATCTCGATCATATCGGAATGTCCCCCTGGTTGTGCGGGGAATACGGGTCCACCGTCTGGGGGACCGAAGCTACCCTCGAGGTCGCTGTCGTCCTGCTCCAGGATAGCTTGAAGATCGCGAGACTGGAGAACTTCCCCATCCCCTATGACATAAGCGACGTCAGAAGGTTCACCGAGGAATCCACCATCCTTAGGTACGGGGACAGGCCCTTCATCGGCCCCTTCACCATCAGAACGATGTCCGCAGGGCACATTCCGGGCTCGACCATGTACAAAATAGATGACGGGGGAAAGGAAGTTGTCTTCACTGGAGACATCAATACGGTTGATACGAGGCTCCTCGAGGGGACGACCCCCCCGAAGTGCAATACTCTCGTGATGGAATCAACATACGCGGGCAGGGAGCATCCCCCCAGGAAAGAGGTGGAAAAACAGTTCCTCGCCAAGGTGGAGGAGGTCCTCGACCGCGGGGGCAAGGTCATCGTCCCTGCTTTTGCGGTCGGAAGGACCCAGGAGGTGATCCAGGTCCTCGACAGGATCGATGAGGACAAGTGGCTCGACGGGATGGGACGCCGTGTATCGCAGATCTACCTGAGGCACGGCGAGTTCTTACGGAGCACGGGTTCCTTGAAAAAGGCCCTGGACCAGTTCAGTTTCGTTCGAACGCCTTATCAGCGCGACAAGGCCGCGGAGGCACCCATAGTGGTCACAACATCGGGAATGCTCGACGGCGGCCCTGTGCTGGAATACATTAGAAGGCACAAGAATGACAAGAAGACTGCCATCCTTCTGACCGGTTATCAGGTCGAGGATACGAACGGAAGGATGCTGATGGATACGGGCTCCATCGAGATAGATGGTGAGGTGGAGAAGGTCGGCTGCGAGGTCTGTCATTTCGATTTCTCCGCCCATTCGGGCCATGACGAGCTGGTTTCGTTCGCCGAGGGATCCGGGGCCGAAGAGGTCATATTGGTCCATGGCGACAACAGGGATGAACTTGCCAGGGATATAGCATCGTTCGCAAAGGTCCATACCCCGTCGCTGGGGGACACTTTCCACTATTGATCCCGCAGGAACCTGCCCAGTGCATGTGATTTTTCCTTTACACAATATTTATATAAATCCAATTTTGTTGGCTCGACATCAAGTCCAGGAGATAATATCATGTCTTTCCCGTCCAGGGTTAATTTTCTATCCCTCGCGATCATCCTGCTGCTCCTTGTCTCGTCGGCGCCTCTGCTGAGCACCGCATCGGACGAGGGGTTGCTGCCCACGCAGGCCAGGGCCGGTGTCCGGTCAGCGAGCGAGGATTCTTGGCCGATGTACAAGGGCGATCTCATGAGAACGGGATATTCTCCCTCCCCCATCCCGATGAGATCCGGGATCAAGCCTCTTTGGTCGGTCACGATACCTTCCCTTAAGCAGACGAATGCCCCGATAGTCCAGGATGGTATCGCCTACATCGGGTCCGGTGATGGATGGATGCGCGGTTTCGATATCGACACCGGGGTCCAGGTCTGGCAGGTGAAGCCCACCAACAAGCACATTTCGACCCAGGCTGCGATCGATTCCGGGTCCATATATTTCGGAGCGGACGACGGACATGTCTACGGATACGATATCGCGACGAAGAACAAGGTCTTCGATGTGAATGTGAACACATCGGCCATCTTTGCTTCGGTGACCATTGCGGACGGCATGCTCTTCATCGGAACGTTGGGAAGGAACCTCCAGAATGCCCGCTTTTACGGGATACATATGGAATCCCAGCAGATCTCCTGGTCCTACAACATGGGAGAGACACTGAACATCTACGGATTTTCCGGCTCGGCAGCCTACGATTCCGGCAAGGTATACATCGGCGACGGGCGTTACAACATGTTCTGCTTCGACGCGGACGGATTCTATGACGGCAACGATGGACCCTATACCTCTGAGGAGAACCAGACCCTGGGAAGCGCGGATATCATCTGGATGTACAACTCGACATCCTCGGTACTGGCAAGCCCCATGCTGGCCGAGGGAAGGGTATACTTCGGTAACGATGTCGGTGATCTCTTCGCCCTGGATTCCTCCGATGGCTCGCTTGTATGGAAGAGAAGGATAGGTGCCGGGGAGCCCCCGAGCATACAGGCTTCGGCAAGCTATCTGGACGGCACGCTGTACGTTGCTGCCCAGCGGGTATGGGGCCCCTACAACGAGAACAAGGGAAGCTCCATCCATGCCCTGGATCCAGCAACGGGGGTCCAGAAATGGAGGTTCAACACGACAGGTCAGATGCTTAAATCCTCACCGGTGGTCCTGGACGGGGCATTGGTCTTTGCCGCAGGTTCCGGGAACACATCGGTGTTCTGCATATCCACGGAGAACGAGAACATCGCGGACGAGGACAGGGTGATCTGGTACTACAACACGAGAGCCCCGATCTGGTCCTCCTCCGCCGTTGCCGACGGCAGGGTATTCCTTTCCAGACCCGACAGCCAGGGGGGCAGCGGACAGCTCTTTGCCTTCGGATCCCCCGATCCAAAGGTGCTGAACGTCGATCTGTCCGATCAATCTCCCTTCGTCGGTGAACTGGTCATGGTGGAAGCAGTGGTCGAGAACAACGCAACCGTTGACGTCAGGATAGATATCCAGTTCAAGGCCTCCTCCTTCGATTTTCAGAAACAGTATCTTATCGGAGACCTCATGGACATACCCATCGATGCTTTCGCCACCCGCTCCATCTCCATCGAGTGGACGGTCGATACCGGCTATGACATGATCGTTGCCTTCATCATCGCGACAACACCCGAGGACAGCGACAAGTCCAACAACTTCGGGACCGTCGATCTCTTCTACAACCAGATGCTCAGGGAAGGTTGGCTTTCCTCCGGCGGAGGGCCGGGAAAGGCCGCGAATACCGGCAGCCGGCTGGACAGCAACCGAACATACTGGACGACCTCACTGGAAGGCACCTGGCAGGGTCCTCCGGAGGATCCGTGGTATGAGGGCTTGCTGGGGAATGGGTCCGTGTCCGCCGCGGGCGGCAACATTTACATGACCGGCCCGGACGGTTCGATGGTCTGCTTGAGCTCGACCCCTGCCGCTTCAGGGGCGCCCGAAACATTGTGGACCTACAGGAACTCCTCCGTCGACCTCATCGGGAGGCCCGCACTTCTCATTGACAGGGCCATGTCCCTTGGGGGATCGAACAAGATATTCGCAATGGGCGATGATGGCGCTCTCTGGGCATTCGATTGGGTAGGTTTCCTCGACGGGAGGAACGACGGTCCGTACGATATGGAAATGGATACGGGGTCGGATGCTGGTGATGTTATCTGGAGGACGGTACTCCCGGCCGATCCCGCGCAGTCGATCTTCATCAGCGGCGGCAATGTGATCGTGCCGCTTGTCGATGGGACCCTTGCGGCGTTCGATGATGATTCCGGTGAGCTCGTCTGGAACGAACCCATCGCAGACCCCCACGGCCCGTATGCCGCTGACCTTCAGGTGATATTCACTTACAAGGGTTCGGACCTGGTAACGATGGACCCCCACACCGGTCTCATAATTGACGAGTACGACCATTCTTCGATATTGATGGGAAACGGTCCAAGGTCGCTTGCCTACTGGGACGGTCTGTTGATGGTTGCCTTCAATGACACGGTCGCCCTCTTCGATGCCTATCCCGATGACAACGATGATGGATCGGTCGACGCTGCCGACGAGGACCTTGGGGTCAAGGACAATGCCACCGGTTACGATCTCATCTGGAAGACATCGCTTGGTTCCCTCATACTCTCCCCGCCCACGCCATCCCCGGACGGCGGGATGGCCGCAGTATTGACCGGAGGTACGATGGACCTCCTTCTCCTCGGGAACGGGTCGAGGGCCTCCTCCTTCGCCCTTCAGGAACCAGCTTTCGGAAGGGTGGTCTCTGCCGGGGATTCGTTCTACCTCACTACCGCGGGTTCCCATTGGACGATCAGCGCATTCTCTCCGGACGAACCCGAATCATATGCCCTTACCTGGACCCACCAGCTATCATCGGAGCCCAGGGGGGATCCGGCAATAATGGGGGACAACATGTTCATCACAACCAGGGACGGAGTTGTAAAGGCCATCGGTGCTGACAACAACCCCCCGGTTGCGGTCATCACATCTCCAGCAGACGGCACCCTGCTCTTCCCCGAGGAAAAGGTGACACTTGATGCTTCGAGCTCGTATGATCCGGAGCAGGATCCGCTTTCATTCGCATGGTATATTGAGGGCGTGGAGACCCCGGTCTATGAGGGGGAGGATCCCGTTGTCGAAGCGAGCCTTGATGGGATCGGCAGGGCGAAATTGATACTCCGGGTGTTCGACGACATGAAGGCCGTGGGAGAGGACAGCATCAACATAACCCTCCTGAAGAGGATAACCTATCCGGATCACAAGGACTTCCTCAACGACATCTACGTCCACATGTCATTCGGGATATCGGAACCCTCCGGAGCTTATATTATCAATTCATCGATCCCCGACGATGCCCCGGATGTACCGGGTGCCGTGGTCGTTGCGAGCATAGATTTCACACCCCTCCCCAAGTTTGCGGATTACAGGTTCGAGTGGGCGAACGTATCGCTTGGCTATTTCGGCAGGGAATTCCCCATATCCATGCACCAGGAGAGATTGAGGCTTTACCATTTCAACGTGGACCTTGACCGATGGGTGCAGGCACCGCGTTCCGGAGTTGACCTGGTGAACAGCATCGTTTGGGGGAATTTCACCGATCTGCCGGACGGCCTTTATGCGATAGGCATACTTGACAACTCCGTCCCGGAATTCAGGCATATACCCGAACTTCATGTGTTCAGACCGGACGACGCGTCGAAGTATACCTTCAGGGTAGAGTACAGGGACCCAGATGGTGATATACCCGTCACCTTCAAATTGGTCATAGACAACCAGACCGAAAGGATGCTTTCCGTTGAAGGGGTCCTTGGGAGCACCACGAAGTTCACGTATTTCAGGGCTGAAGGGATCACCCTGATGGCCGGCCGCCACTCCTATTACTTCGAGGTCGACGACGGGTATTTCATACCAAGGTCCCGTTACTTCAACATCGAGATCGAGAACAATCCACCCGAACCGGTCATCACGTGGCTGCCCGGGCTGAAGAAGGTCAGGGAAAAGGTCCAGTTCTCCGGAGAAGGGACCACGGACCCGGACAATGACGAACTGACCTACGAGTGGGATTTCGATTACGACGGGGTGGTCTTCGACAGGGACCGGGTGGGCAAGATAGTGAGCTACGAGTTCTACGAAGCGGGTGTATACAACGTCACATTGAAAGTGACCGATGGAAAGGCCGAGGTCTACCAGACCGTGATCGTTACGGTGATCGAGGATGATGATGATCCTCCGCCGGCTCCGTGGTGGCTGCTCGCCCTCGTGGCAGTTATGGCCATCCTCATAATCGCCGTTGTCGCCTTCCTCGTCCTTTCCAAAAAGGGCCACGAGGAGCAGGACGAGGTCAGAAAGCTGGCCGAGGAATCCTGGAGCTGCCCGGAATGCGGCAGGACCATATCAAGGACGATCGAGGAATGTCCTTCCTGCGGATACGAGTACGACCCGCTGGACTTCGATGAGGAATTTGAAGAAATGTAGATCGACCCAATTGCCAATTGATCGGCCAAGAAGTTCTGGTCTGTAGTGTTAACAATCCTTCCTTCCGATCGATCTCATCCTTGCGATATCCCGGATATTTTGATCGTTCATGAACTTCAATACCTTTCCCTTCAAGGTTTTCTCGTTATTTCTCGGGTTGCTCTTATCATCCCCCGGGGAGATATGGATGAATTTCCAATTTTTTACATCGAATCTTCCCTTGTGACCTTTATGATAGATGAATATCTTGTATTTCTCAAGTTCTCGGACCTTCCTTCTCTCGATTTCTTCCTTGGGTGAATATTTGAAGATCATGCCATATGATTCGGCAAAGATCGTATCATTATACAAGATCCCCTCCGAATATCCCCCTCCCGAACCGGCCGAAATGATCAGATCGTAGAGCTTCTTCAAACTTATTGCCTGTGAACCAATTTTCATTCTCTTGATCTCGGCATTATCAGGATATTTTATCAGGAGAGGCACATTTATCAATTCCTTATTGAGGAATCGACCATGCCCCAGACGATCTTCCTCACCAAGCATTTGACCATGGTCACTTGTGAAAATTATCATGGAGTTCTGAAAATCGCACTTTTCTTTTATGATGCCAAGAAGTGATCGCAGTTCCTTTTCGAGATGGACTGAATGTTCTCTGTATTTGTCCACCAGTTTCTCTTTCATTTCTTCTGTCATGACCTCGGTATATTTTCGATCGTTCATCGTAACCTTGGAAACGATCAATGGGTCTTTGAAGTAAGGTTCATGTGTTTCCATGAAGTTCATCATCACGAACTTTGGCCCCTTCGAACGGTTCCCGGAAAAAATCTCTTTGAAAGTCCGTTTAAGAATCCTGATCCCTTTATCCTTTGGCCATCCAAGGATATGGGTGCGGTACAGGGAGTAGACCCATCTCATGGGAATTGTGTTGTTCACTCGATTAATCAGACCCTTGATCAACAGTCGAAAATTTCTCTTCTTTATCAGTTCATTTACGATGGCAAATGTGCTAACCTTTTCCTTTCTTAACCTGTCAAGAAGCTGGGTCTCGGCCTTGTTCAGGACCTTGATGGTCTTCTCGGGTAGCCTTTCATGATAATGATCAAAATCTGAATAGCCAAAATTCCTGGTAACGAAAGGATTTGCCGAGAAAAGATAATTCTGATACCCGTTCTCCTTCAGGATCGAAGGAAGGTATCTACTTCCTTTCTTCAACCTGAGATCATATGCCTTCACGTCACCTGATACATGGACCCCATGGTGTTTTGGATAATGTCCTGTCATTATCGAAGATATCGAGGGCTGAGTCCAGGAAGCAGTGGAAAAAGCCCTATCATAGTCAGTAAAACCCTCCTCCACCAGCATCTCCCGGATCTTCACGGAGAAATCTTTCCTTAGCGTATCCATAATGATCAGAAAAATGTCAGGTCTATGCATACGCTCGAACTCGATGTGAAAGAATCCATTATATGATATTTCTTAATCATTGGTCTGGACAATCTGTGATCTGCAATCAGTTCCAACAAATATTAATTTCTAAGGATCTTACTCGCTTGATAATCTCTGTTCATTATTCTGGGAGTTCTCCGAAATCATTGACAGAACCTTTGAAGTGTTTATCTTATTTATAATCCCTGACTTAATGGATAGATCCGATCCAGTATTTCGTGAGTCTTCAAAGAAGCCAAGCTATATATATGAGGATTTCAATCGGCCTCATCCCGCAGGTGGAAACATGGGAAATATCAGGCCTACCTTCATCAAGAGGACAGCGATCGAGATCCTCAGGAAGTATCCCGAACACTTCAACGACGATTTCCAGCATAACAAGAGATCGGTCGATAAGATCGCAGAGATCTCTTCCATCTCCCTTCGCAACAAGGTCGCGGGCTACATCACCCGCTACAGGCATGTCCTCGAGAACAGGGTCTGATACTTTCGGATACCTCCTTTAATTCTCTATATAAACCCATTTTGGATAGTTTTTACCGTATGAGGAAGGGCCCGCTAGGGCCCCCCCGCATGCATCCCTAACCGAAGGGCGGGGTTTGTAATCCCCTTTTCCCCGTCCAATCTTTCTTTCTGTCCAAAGCACTAGCGATGATTATTTCTAATTCCACCAATATTATTGAGCATGGCTTCCCCCGGGCCAGGTAATAACGGTTACAGGATACCCAAGGAAGAGGTTGTGGTCGAGGCCGTCAACTCCATCCTGAACGAGGCATTGACGATCCGCTCTCAAACCTTGTTCCACAGGCTGGTCCTCGTAAAATTGAGGGAAATGGGTCTTGAGAGGTTCAAGCTCTCAGCAAGGAGGCTCAGGAGAATTACTGCGAAACTCGAGGGGGTCGACCTGCTCATACACTGCAGGGAAGGACCGAGGCGGTCAAAAAGATTGAAATGCCCGGTTTGCGGAACGGGTATGCAGGAGATCAAGAACTCCACCCTCTACGGTTGGACCGTCTCGACCGGGAAAGCATGCCCGGTATGCAACTACTGGACCGGTACCAGGGAAAGGATACCGACCAGGTATGTCTTCACCAAGGAGAAGGAAAAATATCTCGGGGATACCCTGAACGGGAAAGTGGTCTGAATGAACGAAGAACAATTCCTCAGGGCGATGGAGAAAGGGGATATGGAGGAAGCCCAGAGGATCCTCGGAAACCTGAGGTCCAAGGTCCCAAGGACCAGGATGCTCTATTTCGAGGGGATGGTACTGGACGGCCTCGGGGAGCCAGAGGAGGCCCTCAAGAAGTTCAACATGGCCCTTGTCCTTCATCTGTCAGACCCCTCGATATGGCTTGCAAAGGCCAGGGTACTGCAGGAACTCGGTAAGATGGACATGGCAAGAAGGGCAGTGGACAGGGCCTGCAGACTATCATCCGGGAACTCCTCGGCCCATCTGCTGTATGCGGAGATTCTCTACAAGATGAAGGACCACCGGGGGGCGATGACCCAGATAAACGAAGCTCTCGATCTTGCCCCGGACGATCCAGAGATCCTGACGCTGAAGGGGATCCTTGTCTCGATAATAGAGGAGGATTACAGAAAGGCCCTGGGTTTTTTCGACAAGGCCCTTACCTCGGACGAGAACCATGCCCCGGCATGGACGAACAGAGGGGTGGCGCTCCGGATGATCGGGGACAGGGACGGGTCCATCTACTCGTTCCAGAAAGCCCTTATTCTGGACAGCGAGGACAGGACCGCTATCGAAATGCTCACCCACATGGGGGCGGAGAAGTACATCGTCCCGACAGAGAGGACAATGAAAGAAAGGAGAAGGTCCAGGAGGACCATGCATCTCATCGACGAGGCGCCCCGAGGCAGGGAAAGGAAAGCACCCGTCCGGGACCTGGACGAAAAGGAGGAGGTCCACAAGGATCCTGGAAGAGATGCCGACAGCCCCTACCTGGATATCGATGAGGACGAGGAGGGGCCGGGCCGCTACGGGGTTGCAGACGAGGATTGGGAGGAAGAGGAAGAGGAGGAGCTCGAAGACCTTGAAGATGAGCTCGAGGACCTTGAGCCCGAAGATGAGACCCCTGCAATCAACCTTGAGCCCGCCCGTACATCCGCTCCCGCTGAAGCTGCCGATGAGACCGATGACTGGGAGGAGGAAGAGGATGAGGAAGATGTCGATGAGCTCGAGGATGATGAGGACGAGGAGGAATTTGTAGAGCCGGCGAAAGAAGCACCTCTTCCCTCGCCGATAATCGTCCCTCCAGCCCCTGCGAAGGCAGAGAAGGCCGCGAAGAAGAAAAAGAAGAAGAAGGAAAAGAAGCTCGATCTGGACTGCCCCCGGTGCGGCAGGTCGTTCCAGATCACCGTCAAGGGTATGACCGCCTTCAAGTGCCCATCGTGCGGGCTCTCCGGCCAGATCGAATGATGTCAGTGGCAGTACTTCTGACCGATCAGCTCCCCTATCGAGTGCATTATGCTGTCGGTGACCTTCCTCAATACCTCCTTATCCTCCGCTTTTCCCTTGAACTCATCGAAGGTCAACGGTCTACCGAACTTCACGGTCACTATCTTCTTGATGGATGGTTTGTGCTTCCCTTTGGGCATGAGCATGTGGGTTCCCCATACCCCCACGGGTATTACCGGCGCTCCTGACCAGAGGGCCAGTTTGGCAACTCCGACCTTCCCTTTCTGAAGTTCGAAGCAGTCCCCCCTGGTTCCCTCCGGGTAGATGATCACGTTG
>JBLIRI010000021.1:0-27863 GCA_049472235.1 Thermoplasmatota archaeon
GTTAAAGAACTCTACCAAATGGTATCCTCGGAGATCGATTGCACAAAGTGCGCCAATTGCTGCAGGATCGTCTCTCCGGAGCTAGACGAAGAAGATATCATCCGATTATCGGAAAGCCTCCGTATGCCTGAAGATCTTTTCAGAGAGGAATACCTGGTAAAGGAAAATGACCCCCATCTCCTTTACTTCAAGGATGTTCCCTGTCCATTCCTTGACGGAGATCTTTGCTCCCATTACGATGCGAGACCGAAGGATTGCAGAGAGTTCCCACATCTTCACAAAGGTATCTCCAATGGTCGAAGATTGGGGATGATCGATAACTCTTCACTGTGTCCCATCGTCTTCAACGTCCTGGAAATGTTGAAGGAAGAGGTATGGCATCGAGGAAGGAACTATTACTGAAACAATCTCAGACCTCTTCCATGATGGACCCACAACCGGGGCAGCGGACCTCACCGAGCGCGGACCTCCAATTGGCTCTCGTTCCTTTTATGGAGATCTTCTGAATATCAGAGCATCCGCATTTGTTGCAGAGAAGGGTGATGATCATTAATGTCAATTGAATAGATCTTGCTACCCTCTATGTAAACTCGAACATGTGAGGGTTAACGAAAAGTGAAACATCATAGAAATTCCTTCTATTTGAAAGACATAGATCATTTATCTCGCCTAAGATCTCATTTCGAAATAGGCCTCTTGAGAGAGGTTCAGACAATGGACGGGAACGGCAAGATCCAAGTCTAACAAGAATAGGAACATAGGATCGTAGCAATGCTGAAAATTCTTCTATCGTCAATCCTGCACTTTCAATAATGTGTGAGAGGGTGCTTCTTTTAATGGGTTTGTGAGCAGGAATTGTGATCTTTATTGTCTCATCATCTACCCTTTTCTTAATTCTTATATGGCTTCCTTTCTGTCTAACAACGATAAAACCCGCTCTCTGCAGAGCTTAGATAACTTTATCATAATTCAACGAGGGAACTTTGGACATCTTTCTTCCTCAGATAGAAAGTTCTGCTAATTCCCCACCGCTTGATCCGAACTGAAGAAGATCATCCTCCACAGGTTCAAGGTAAAGCTCTATCGCTTCTCGAATGTTTTCGATGGCCTCCTCTCTGGTTTCCCCTTCCGATATACAACCAGGTAAAGAGGGCACATATACTGTAAAACCGCCATCTTCAGACGGTTCAAGGACGATCTTAATGATCATGGATATCTCACCATGCAAAATACAGTTCAAATTGTTAATATAATTATTGGGTTCTTTCAGAGTGTCAACATCACTTCTTTCCAGAAGAAAAGAAACACTATCCTTTCATTCCGAGTCTCACCTTGAGAAGGCAAGGTTCATAAGGGAATGAAGTAATATAAGAACAGTGGGAAGATCGAGGAGAACAGCAGAAAAGATGTTTCCCGGATTGGACGTACGATGGATGGGGATCATATTCAACCAAACTCGGGGTCATGGACAACGAATATAGGATAAGTGAAAATCCAGCCAGGATAACGGTCAGGGTATTAAAAAATCCGTGAACTTGGAAAAAACCACTGACAGTTCAGGGGTGCAATATAACATGATTAATATTCTAACATCATACATCCAGTGAGAAGTGTGGCCCCGTTCTCAATGAAAGTGAACGATGCACCACACCCAACAAGGTGAAAAAGATGCCTCCGGCCAAGATAGAATCATTGATGCTCGCCTGTCAGGCCGACCCCACATGCAGCTACAAGGATCTCGACCTGGACCTAACATCGGTCATTCACAACGTATCTACAAGGCTCCCCACCGCCGACGGCAGTTTCTATATCCACCTCTTCACCGACTCCGAAGGGAAGGAACACATCGCCCTCGTCAGAGGTGACGTCTACAAGGCGGAGAACGTTCTTACAAGGGTCCACTCCGAATGCATGACCGGGGACCTCTTCGGATCGCTCCGATGCGACTGCGGCCCCCAGCTCCATCATGCCATGAGGATGATCGAGGAGGAGGAGCTCGGCATCATCCTCTACCTCCGCCAGGAGGGTCGGGGCATCGGCCTCAGGGAGAAACTGAAGGCTTACAACCTCCAGGACCAGGGGCTTGACACTGTCGACGCAAACGTGGAGCTCGGCCACAAGGCCGAGCAGAGGAGATATGACGTCGCGGCAAAGATGCTGGAGGTCCTCGGGGTCGCCTCCATCCGCCTCCTTTCCAACAATCCCGACAAGGTCAAGAAACTCCAGAAGCTCGGGGTCAGCATCACCGAGCGCGTCCCCATCGAACCCAAGGTACATGTCGAGAACCTCAAATACCTCACAACGAAGGTCGAGAGGATGGGGCATATCCTGGACACTCGGGAGCTCCACCCCTTCCTCCCCGAGATCGACGACGTGATCCGCTTCGTCAGGAGGGAGAAGGAGAACAAGGCCGGTTCTCCCTTCATAACGGTCCTCAACCTGAGGACGCTCAACGGGAAGTACCCCAACATGGATGGTTCGGACAGGGAGCGGGAGACCGGGATCAGGGTCCTCAAGGAGAGATTGTCGAACCTTCACCAGGGCCTTCTTCTCGGACCGTATGACATGGAGGTGTTCCACGGGTTCCAGGACGAGGTGGGGCCCATAAGGACCGTGCTCATCTTCGATCCGAAGGGGGAGGTCGAGCTCTGCCCGTCGAAGGAGACCAGGGACCAGCTTGACATCAAGTTCTTACATCTTGGCAGCCTGCCGGAAAAAAGGTCGGCAGAGCTTCAGAGCTGCGGGTTCGAGGCCTATGACATCAGCAACGGAAGAGGAGAGATCTCCATCGAGAGGCTTCTCGACGTGATCCCGTCCCTCGGTATCGATTCCCTCCTTACAGAGGGGACCAACGACATAGCGAGGTTCTTCCAAAAGAGGAAGATGGCGGATATCATCATACATATCCTGGTCCCGGTCTTCCACGGAACCGACCTTGAAAAGGAGGATTCGGGACCGGACCTGGTCTCACCGAGAACGGTGAAGCTCGGGGATACGACGGTATACTACAGCGTTTCCGCGTGAGATGTTCTTTCGCCCTTTTCGGAAATCATACAGAGACACTTTAATAGAGATTACTTCATGGTTCATATTCGGTGAGATATGTGTCCAGGCGCTATCTGCTACCGGTATTTCTCGCATGTGCTATCTTTCTGACCATACTTTCCGCCGCCATGGCCCAGGGTACGACACCCGGGGCGCCGGAAAACCTGAACATCTCCGTGAACCAGGGATCGATATACCTGACATGGTCCCCGCCGATGGACCAGGGGAACTCCTCGATCATTGCATATCTGATATACAGGGGCGAATCGCCGGGAGCCGAGGGCTACTATGCCGAGACCGGTTCGACCAGCTTCGAGGACTTCGGTGTGAACCCGGGAACTACCTACTACTACCAGGTTTCGGCGAGGAACGACGACGGCGAGGGCCCGAGGTCCAACGAGGTATCTGCCTCGATAGAGATTCCCAAATACACCTTGTCGGGCCGGGTCACCGACAGGGGGTCCGGGGACGGAGTATATGGGGCCCGTCTTGAATTCTTGGAACAGGGACCCGATCCCGAGCAGTTCGAGACATGGACGGACGGTTCCGGATCCTACAATATCGAGCTCTCCGAAGGCAATTACCAGGTGAGGGTGGAAGCGGACGGCTACGATACCATAGAGGACTTTATCTACCTGAACAGCCAGCAGAACAGGAATTTCGAGTTCGATGAAAATGGAAATGGAAACGGAGGCTCGGATGACTTCAATCTCTCAGACATCCTGGGCATCGACGAGGATGAGGTCAAGGGATTTGTGATGACCGTGTTGATAATCGCGGGCGCGATCTTTGCCATCCTGCCATTGACCATGCTGATCATGGTCATACTGCTGATCATGGTCTTTTACAGGCTAGGCAAGGTAAGGAAAGAGCTCAGGGCCCGCAACGAGGAGGACGGGATCTTCATCTCCAAGAGGCGCAGGAGGAAACACGAGAAAAAAACCAAGAAGGAAGGTCCAAAGAAGGAAGCTCCACCTCCGAAAGAGGAGAACAAGAAGACCGTCAAGGTGGAGGAGGAAGAGGAAGAAGCGGAGGAAGAAGAGGACTGAACTGACCCATGCCTTTCAGAAACTGGGAGCCTCCATGAAGCACAGGGCTGCGATAAGAGCAGCATAGAGACCCATAGTGATCAAAGAGACCGCGACCGCTCCCGTGTTCTGCCAGTTCCTTCCCTCCTCCCTCATCGACGACCTCCCTATCCAGAGACCCCCCAAAGATAAAGGCAGGAAGAAGAGACCTCCTAACGACAATGACAGCGCCAGCTTCGATTCCTCTTTCCCGACATGGTCCACGTCCTTCCTGTCGACAATATTCATCCACTCCGGTTTGAACAGATATTCCTTCGCGTCCAGCCTTGCGGCCTGCCACCATCTTCTCTTCTTGGCTCCGCCCTCTCTTCTCCCTGGAAGGAGCTTCTCCGCGACCTTTGCCATCATCCACTCCATCCCGCCGACGTACTCGATCTTCTCCCAGGCCCTGAGAACGATCTCCCATAGAAGTATGGTCATGGGCATCATGACCAGGACCGGGAGCCACCATCCGATCCTCTCCGGATAGGGCCAGTTGTTTGAAACATTTGGAAAGATGCCCATCAGCGCCCTAGGCAGCACGTAAATGAACTGGTAGGTGTAGATGCTGAAGGCGACGTAGCCGTACCTTCTTATGGAGAGCGTTCTGTTGCCGAACTCCTTCCCTTTTCCCCTGAACTCCACCATCCTGATGATGAGAAGTACAAGTGCAAGCTGCCCCCCCATCAGGAAGAGGAACCACCAGAACCAGAGCGAAGGATAGAGACCGGGGGGCTGGTAGAAATTATCCATGAGGGTCTCGACATCCGCATACCCCAGAGCCAAAACCACTCCGGTCCCGACCAGACCGATCACGGCAAACCCCACTCCTGCCAGGATCCCGTTTCTTGGCATCTTCCTCGGGCAGTCCTTCCGACAGAGATAGAGCCCGATGATGGACCCGATGAACGCGATCGCCAGAAACGGAAAGAGCGGCTCGGGGTTCCCGCCGAGCGGGAACATCACTGTTTTCAGCAGGATGTCGCCTATGCCGGATTCCCCTATCACCGGGTACTGGACGTCGAGCTCCCCGGCTATGGACGAATTCCATTTTGCCATGGGATATCCGGGAACGAGCACCCTCAGGAACTTGTAGACCGGACCCGTCAGCGCTACGGAGATAGCAGCCAGAACAGCATATATGCGGATGTTCCTCCTGACCTTCAGATGCCCCCCCTTCCTCGATAAAAGACCCTGGACGATCCCGTTGACGATAACGCAGAGTGCTATGGTATGGATCGTCTCCATGTGGAACCCGCGGTAGAGTATCGTGGTCCACTTGTCCAATTTCCCTTCGACGGCATACCCGAAGAAAGCGTGGTAGCCGATGGTCGATTCCACCAGGACGGCGGCAGCAAGGAGCAGGAGACCGCCGACGATCTGGAACATCATGACCTTCTTCCAGGACTTCCCCCTCTCGAGGTTGCGGTGCATGGATATCATGTTCCCGATGGAGCTGACCATCAGAAAGAAACCTGCCCACGCGGAAAAATAGACCACGATCATGAAGAAGACGAGGCCGACCATCGGAACGCCTTCGAGGTCCCCCTCCTTGATCCACTCCCCGTCGTACCACCTCATGATGACATGGAACACGACCATCATGAAGATGGCGAAGCCCCTCATGAAATCGATGCTGGCGAACCTTCTCATTGGCGCTCCCTCTTCATGGAGTTTCCACTCTGCCCCGTTCTTTCTATCTGCCCCTCCAAGAACTATAAGGGGGGGTCTCGATTATAATCTTGCCGAACTTTCGACTGTCCCGCTTACCTGCAAATTCTTAAATCATCATGTCATTCATGGGACGATGGCATCAGGGGGGCCGCCTGTTTCGGACCAGCCGCATCTCATGGATGCGGAAGAGCTCCTGACGTCCCTTGGCACCCATAAAACCGGTCTCGACGAGAAGAAGGTCGAGGGAATCCGAGGGGTCTTCGGAAGGAACGAACTGAAGGCGGGTAAAAAGACCCCAAAGTGGTTGAAGTTCCTCCGCCAGTTCACCGACCCCCTGGTCATCGTCCTTCTCGTCGCGGCGGGGATCACCGCCTTCATCGAACCCACGGGGATCGACTGGATCGTCATCTCCGCCATCGTTCTGATAAACGCCACCATCGGGTACGTCCAGGAGGAAAAGGCGGAGGACGCCATCGCGAAATTGAAGAAGATGTCCGCCCCGAAAGCAATGGTGATCCGGAACGGGAAGAGGCACGAGGTACCTGCCTCCGACCTTGTTCCAGGCGACATCGTCCACCTAGAAGCCGGGATGAGGGTGCCTGCGGATGCTAGGCTTCTCGAGGTCCATTCGATGAAGGTGAACGAGGCGGCCCTTACCGGGGAATCCATGGCCGAGGAGAAGACCTCCGGGAAGTTGTCCGGCGACGTCCCCCTCGCAGAGAGGACCAACATGGTCTACATGACCACGAACGTGGAGACCGGGAGAGGCACCGCTGTCGTCACCGGAACCGGGATGGCGACCGAGATCGGAAAGATAGCGGTAATGATCGATGAGGTGGGACACATTGAGACCCCGCTTCAGAAACGACTGAAGAAACTTGGGAGGAACCTCGGCATCCTTGTTCTGGGGATCTGCGTCCTCATGCTCGGTCTTGAAATATGGAGGGAGTGGCACCATCTCTCCTTCGAGGTCGCTGTTGAGCTTTTCAAGACCGCGGTGTCGCTTGCAGTTGCGGCGATACCGGAGGGTTTGCCCGCTGTAGTGACCATCGCCCTAGCCATCGGTCTGAGGACAATGGCGTCCAGGAATGTCATCGTCCGCAAGCTGCCCGTTGTGGAGACGTTGGGAAGCGCCACAGTTATCTGCACCGACAAGACGGGGACGCTGACCACGGGGACCATGACGGCAGATGTCCTCCACATCGGAAAGAGAAGGATCGACATCACCGGAACGGGCTACGAGCCTGTCGGCGATTTCATGGTGAAAGGGGTGAGATCGACCCCGGATAGAATGGGAGAGGGCTTCAGGAAGATCATGCAGGCTTCCGTTCTCTGCTCCGATGCGACCATCGAGACGGATGAGGGGAGGAGAAAGGTCCTCGGAGACACGACCGAGGGCGCCCTTCTCGTGATGGCGGAGAAGGCGGGATTCGACATCTCCAAGGAAAGGGAGAAGGACCCCAGGGAGGACGAGATCCCCTTCGACGCGGACAGGAAGATGATGTCCACCCTTCACCACATGGAAGAGGGGGTCGTTGGATTCACCAAGGGCGCCCCGGAATCCATTCTCATGGTCTGCGACCGGGAGCTCACGGAAAAAGGGGTGAGATCCCTTTCAGAGGGAAGGATGAAGGAGATCCTGGAACTCACGACCTCCCTTGCGGAGAAGGGGTGCAGAACCCTCGGATTCGCCTACAGTCCCGAAGGGAGGATGGAGGAGGAGATGGTCTTTCTCGGGATCGTCGGGATCAAGGACAAGATGAGGCCGGAGGCGAAAGAGGCGGTGAAGACCGCGAGAAGGGCGGGGATCAGGGCGATCATGATCACGGGGGACCACAAGCTGACGGCGGCCGCCATCGGCAAAGAGGTAGGTCTGATAAAGAGCGACTCGGAGGCCGTCAACTGCAGGGAACTGGATGGGATGGATGACGAAACCTTCATCAGGACCATATCAAAGGTCTCCGTTTTCGCTAGGGCCTCGCCCGAGCACAAGGTCAGGATCGTCAAGGGGCTGAAGGCAAACGGTGAGGTCGTGGCGATGACCGGGGACGGGGTGAACGACGCCCCTGCCTTGAAGATGGCGGACATAGGGGTGGCGATGGGGATCACGGGGACGGATGTCTCCAAGGAAGCCTCCGACATGATCATAACCGACGACAATTTCGCTTCCATTGTGGCGGCGGTGGAGGAGGGGAGGTCCATCTACGACAACATACGGAAGGTGATCCAGTTCCTTCTCTCCTGCAATATGGGAGAGGTCTCATTGATGATCATCGCCATCATTCTGGGGTTCCCGCTCCCGCTCATCGCTCTTCAGATACTGTGGATGAACCTCGTCACGGATTCCTTCCCGGCCCTGGCCCTCGTGACGGAACCCAAGGAGCCGGACATTATGCAGAGAAAGCCCAGGGACCCCAAGGAAAGGGCGATATCGAGGGACATGGTGGTGTCCATCGTGGTTTCCGCGGGGATAATCACGATCGGGACCCTGGGGGTCTTCTGGTACAATCTCGAGTTCCTGGGGGACGACAACATAGCCCATGTGAGGACCCTTGCCTTGACAACTATGGTGTTCTTCCAGATGTGGACCGCCATCGCCGCCCGCTCCACCACCCACACCATGGCGGAGATCGGCTGGTTCTCCAATCGGAGGCTGCTTCTCGCCATCGCTCTCGCGGTCTCTCTTATGCTCCCGCTCATCTACATCCCCTTCGTACAGGACATCTTCGGAACGGCTGCCCTCAAACCCATCGACTGGGCGCAGGTGATCGTCGTCTCGATGTTCGGACTTGTGGCCGTGGAAGCGTGGGAGAGGATAAACAGGAAGTGGTTCCACTACGGCGTTGCCGGTTGAACTGAGGCGTTTCATGTCCATGGCTCTATGCCGTTCACTGTTCTTCTTCCTCGACCCCCGGCAAAGTGGGTCTTGTGTCAGCTCCTATCTCCTGAGGTGCATCCGCCTGCCCCTCGAGTGACTCCGGGGGCGGGGCGGCGAAGAACTCGTTGATGGGCCCCCCGGGAACCTCTTCCTGAGCAGGGGGGCCGCCCTGTTCATAGTAGCCCTCTGGATACTGCTGCGGGGGCTGTTCCGAATAATATCCCTGCCCTTCCTGATACCCCTGTTGGTCGTAGTACTGACCCTGGGGGTATCCTTCCTGCGGATATCCCTGCTGGTCGTAGTACTGGTCCTGCGGGTACCCCTGCGGAGGATACCCTTCCTGCGGGTACCCATGCTGGTCGTAGTACTGGTCCTGCGGGTACCCCTGCTGAGGATATCCTTCCTGCGGGGACCCATGCTGGTCGTAGGCGGGAGCCGCAGGCTGCTGCTCCGGCAGCTCCTGGTGCGGGAGCTCGCTGTGGTAGACCTCCTCCATGACCTGCGAGAGAGGCGTCGGCTGCCCTCCGGGATGGAAGATATCGAAGGTGTCGTCCCCGCCGGCCATCGGCATCGGCATCCCGGTCTCCGCGGAGACCGGTCCGATCATCAACTCCTGCTCGGACCTCTTCCTGCCCCTGATAATAAGGAACGCGACGGCGGCCGCTGCGATGAGCAGGACAACGACCGTGGTGATCACCCACCCAAACGGGAATTTGCTCTCGTTCCCCACGGGCTCGACATCATCATCGTCGTCATCGTCGTCCACGACCGGCGGTGCGGGAAGAGATATGCTCACGTTGTCGCTGAACTCCGATTCCCCGACCTCGTTCAGTGCGGTTATCCAGTACTCGTAGGTGTTCCCCCCCGACACGTCGTGGTCGATGTATCCCTGGACCATGAAGTCATTCTCCCAGTAGACGAAGGTCCGGTTTCCACCGTTCACCGACCGGTAGACGTTGAAGCCCATGAGGTCGGCCCCGCCGTTGAACTTCGGGGACGCCCAGGTTACCTTCACCCCGCCCTCGTACAGCTCGGCCTTGGGGGTCCTCGGGGGGGAGGGCTTCCCCACGGGGATGCCCTTCAATGAAGTGGATGGGGCAGATTCCCCCGCATCGTTCACGGCGGTGACGTAGTAGAAGTAATCCAGTCCGTTCACGACGGAGGTGTCGTTGAAGTGGAGCGTGTCCCCGGAGACGTTGCCGTAGAACTGGACCATGTCGGTCCCGTTGGCCCTGAATATCCTGTACTCCGCGATCCTGGACCCCTTCAGCTCGATGGGCTGCTCCCAGCTGAGGTTGACGTAGCCGTCGCCGATCCTGAGGACGAAGTTCCTTGGCTCCCCCGGTATCCCGATGACATAGACCTCGATCACGTTCCCCAGGGGGGATTCGCCCGCGTCGTTGACGGCCTTCACGTGATAGTAGTAGTAACGGCCGATCTGAAGCTCCTCGTCCGTGTAGCTCAGTTCGGGGGTCATCTGAACCAGCTCGTACTCGATGTAATACCCGAAAAGGCTCGAGGTGGGGATCGTCTGGGTTTCCATGTCCGGCGGGGCCCAGGAGAGCCTGATTGCGGCCCTGTCCTCCTGATTGAAATACTCGATCTTTATCTGATGCTCGCCGTTTATCAGGTAGACGCTCGCAGTCAGTGATTCGTGCCATCCGTCCTTCCACACATCTATCAACGGTATGTTGTCTATCCAGACCCTGACCCCGCCGTCGGCCCGTATGATGATCGTGTACGACCCGGTGATCGCTGCCTTCAGGAACCCGTCCCATCTGATGGAGAAGTTGCTGTCCTCCATCCTCGGGATCGGGGGCCCCGTCCCCCAGTCGAAGTCCACCACATAGTCCTGGTTCTCGAAGGAGAGGTTCGTGAAATCGACCTCGTTGTAGTAGCGCCCCATGAGGCCGCCGGATATCAGGTCCCTGGTCCCCCTGTATACGTTGAAATGGTGGAAGTACGGGTCCGTGCACCTATTCCAAGAGAGCGCGGCTCCCTGGTCGATGGGTTCGTAGGCAAGGGAGTTCACGGGAGGCGGCGTCTTCTTCGGGACCGCGGAGACGTTGCTCGAGGGGAGTGATTCTCCAATCTCGTTGCGGGCGAAGATCCTGTAATAGTAGGTCTGCCTGTTGTCGACGATGGTGTCGTTGTAGTACCTCTTGTTCGGACCGAGCTGGATGAGGTCGTAGTACGAGGAGAGGTCGAGGCCCCTCTCGAGCCTGTAACCGGTGATGTTCGACCCCTTGTTCATGAGGGGGGGCTTCCAGGATATGTTGACGAACCTGTCCCCAGAATGTACAGTTAGGTTCACAGGGGGGGTGGGCTTGCCCATAGGGGTCGCCTCCAGAAGGTCCTCGGAGAGGGATTCTCCAGCCTCGCTGTAGGCGGTGATCATGTAATGATAGGTCACCCCGTAGGATACCTCCGTGTCGTTGAACCACCCCGAGCCCGGCACTGTGTCGTTGAACAGTGTTATGTTCTCTATACGATCACCCTTGTATATCCTGTAACCCAGGAGCGGGTGGGTCCCCAGCGATATCGGGGGCCCCCAGGTCAGGTTCACGAAGAGGTCACCTGACAGGATGCCCGGGGAGGTTGGCGGAAGCGGTTTCCTCCATTCCATGGAGAAGAAATCGAACTCCTCGGCGATCTCCTGACCGCCGAGCGCCCTTCCGAAGATCCTGACCCGGTCGATACTTCCCTTGAAATTATCCTGGCTCCCCTGACCGATGTACAAATTCGTCGTGCAGTTGAGATCGTACATATCCGGGTCGAACAGCCTCGATGTACCGGCGGGCTCCCCGTTGATGTAGAGATGCATGGCCCCCGCCGAAGAGTCCTTGACCGCGACGATGTGGTTCCAACCCGGGTAAAGACCGGTGTCGCCCGTGACCGAGAAACCGGAGTTCCATTCCAGGAGCAGACCCTGTCCCGTGGTCACCCCGTACAATTTCCCCCTGAATGCACACATGGCATTGATGGTGGATTCGGAACCTGAGATCGGGGCCCTCTGGACCCAGATATTGTCCCCGTCCCATTCGTAAAGGACCCCCGCATTCGTTGCCCCCAGGAGCTCACCCCCGAACACCGTCATGGTCGTGAAGATCCCGGAGGGTATCGTTGAAGACTTCGCCAGCCAGTTGTTGACCCCGTTCCACTCCAGAAGGGAGTTGTAGCCCGAATAGAGGCGGCCCCGGTAGACGATCAGCGGTCCCAGCGCGCTCCCGTACTGGGCCTGCTGGGCCCAGCTGTCCCTTCCATTCCACTGCAGGAGGTACCCGGAGGGAGAGGAGATGCCGAACAGGTTGTTATTGTAGACACATAGGTCCGTTATCCCCGTCTCGGTGCTGTACGGGCTTGCCACAAGGGCCCAGGCCCCGAACCCGTTCCATTCCAGAAGGAGCCCGGTCGATGCCGAGCCGCCGTAGAGCATCCCGTTGAAAACGGCGAGGCAGTTCACCAGTTCGGAATTGTAGGACTGCGCAACCCTGGTCCAGGTCGACCCGTCCTTCCTGACCAGCTCCCCCGTCGATGCCACCGCTCCGAAGATCCTGCCGTCGTAGACGGCCAGGGAGGATATGGCCCCGTTGCTGTAGGCGGCGGCCCTCTGGACCCAGCCGGTCGGGGTCCACTCCACGAGATCGCCCTGGGATGAGGCCGCGAACAGGCCCCCATCGTAGATCACCATATCGTTGAGGGAATGGGAGGTGCCGTAGGAGCCCGCCGCAACGTTCCAGGTGTTGTTCTTGCGGCCCTGGTTCATTCCGAATATGACCTGGGAGTAGGAATCTCCTGTCCCGCCGTACCTCTGGGTGCTGACCGCGTCGAGGAAGAAGCCCCTGTCGGCGGTCCTGTCGTACTTGTGCAGGATGCCGCCAAGGTTATCCGTAAGGTTCGAGCCGACATGGACCCAGGCCTCGACCGTGAAGGAACCCTTGCCGACCTGGAGGCTGGAGCCGTTCCCGCAGTTCAAGAGGTCGTCCACACCATCGAACCTGAGGGCACTGTCGTGAAGACCGGCATCCCAGGAAGGGTCCTGCTTGTCTTCGGAGGTGGACAGACCCAGCACCGCATCGTTCCCGTTGCCGGATACGTCCATCGTATACTGCCCCTCCCCTTCGCAGAGGTCGTACCTGCAGAGAAGGTCCGCGGACCTGGAGGTGGGAATTGAACCTTCTGCAGAGGGCAACAGCATCGGTCCGGAGATGAAGAGCACGAGGATGATCAGTATCGTCGGGTATCTCGGGTCTCTGATAGGATGCATTCTCTCACCTCTATGGGATCATAACGTTGGCGGAAGGAACGAACCCGAAGAAACTCGATGCCCCCCTTCCAAGGCCAGTCTCTCCTCTGACCATGTCCGCGTTTGCGCAGTTTCGAATCGAGGGGTAGGATTAAAAAACTTTTGGTGGAGAAAGGGGTCACTGCTCGTCCTGGACCTCGCCCTCGGTATCGACGAGCCAGGAAACGTAATCGGGGCCCATCTCCCCGAATATCCTCTCCCTTATCTCATCCGGGATGTACATGTTGTTCAGGATATAATCGAGGGTGGCCTCCTCGTGGACCTTCCAGAGGTGGACGAAGAGGTCCTCCTCCACGTTCTCCCTGGGCCCGGAGAAGGTCCTGGGGCAGTATGGACACCTCACGGTGACCGATATGTTGTAGTCATCTTCGTCGAGGTCCTCCTCGACACCGGCAGCGAGGTACTGGTCCCACATAAGCGCCACAGGGATATTCGGTGAAACCTCACTAGTACAAAAGGATTGCGAATTCATGACAGAAAAGATTTTACAGCTGCTTTTCTCTAGCCCGTCCCATGACAGTCCTCTCGGACCACGATATCGTATACAGGCTCGAGCGGGGATCCATGAAGATCGATCCCTTCAGGGAGAAGAACCTGACCCCGAACGGCTACGACCTCACCATATCCGAGGTGTTCACCAGGAACCCTGAAGGAAAGGTCACCATAGGACAGGTCTACCTTGAACCCGGGGACTGGTGCCTGGTATCGACACTGGAGTTCCTGGAGGTGCCCCCCGACCTCTGCGCGAACCTCTGGATGAGGTCATCCTTCGTCCGGAAGGGGCTCATAGGCGGCTTCGGGGTCGTCGATGCGGGGTTCAAGGGCACCCTCACGTTCTCCATAACGAACCTCGGTCCCGAGAGGGTGTCGCTTCCCATAGGGGAGCGGATATGTCAGATCATGTACCTGAAGCTCTCATCGAGCCCGCAGCACCTCTACGAGGACAGGTCCGGGACCTACCAGGGGCAGACCGGGATAACCCTTGACGGGGGAAAGCAGGTTTGAAAGGCGCGGTATGCTCGAGGCATGGATGCAGCCACTGCTGTCACGGGACCGAGATGGCCCTCACGCTGGAGGACGTCGGAAGGATCTCGGATTCCGGCAGAAGTGATTTCTACCACGAGGACACGATGGAGCTTCGCAACGTGGACGGCAGGTGCTTCTTCCTCTCGACCGAGGGCAGGTGCACCATCTACGATATCAGGCCTTCGGGCTGCAGGCTCTATCCTCTCATAATGGCGCTTCCCTCGATGACCCCGCTCCTGGACGAGGAGTGTCCGCACCGGGTGGATTTCCGGATAGAGCCCGAGGAGGTCATTGAGCTCCGAAGACTGATCGATACGCTGATCGAGGAAGGATTATGAGGTACATCGCCCTGATGTCCGGGGGGATAGATTCCCCAGTCGCGGCATATCTGATGCTGAGGACCGGAGCGGAGGTCCGGATACTCAACATGGACAACCGGCCCTTCGGCGAGACCGACGAGCTCCGAAAGGTGGAGGAGCTGGCGGGAAGATTGAAGGAGCTTTTCCCGGACCGGGTGAAGCTGTTTCGGGCCCCCCACGGCCTCTTCCTCTCGGCGTTCAAGGAGCGCTCGAACCCCAAATACACCTGCGTGCTCTGCAAGAAAGGGATGCTCAACCTTGCCGACCTGTTATGCGACAGGTGGGAATGCCGGGGGATCATCATGGGGGACTCCATGGGGCAGGTGGCATCCCAGACCCTCCCCAACATGGCCTCCGTCAGCGCGGGGATCAGGCATCATATAATCCGGCCCCTGATCGGCTTCGACAAGGTCGACATCGAGGCCGTCGGGAAGGAGATCGGGACCTTCGACATTTCCATCAAAAGGACAACGGGATGCACAGCCACGCCGAGATTTCCGATCACCAGGGCCGATGCAAGGCAGGTGGCGGTCGAGGCAAGAAAGGCAGGGTTCGAGGAACTTCTCGGAAGGGTGGCTGACGGGGTTGTCGAGGTCGACCTCCCTTAGAAGGCCCCGCCCCGGGGATACGCCCGGTTTCCGTTAGCGTTAAAATCCCAGAGTGCGATACATGTCATCGGTGAGACCGTGGATTACGCCGAGTGCAAGCAATGTCAGAACGGTGTCCTCCTCCCCTTCACGGGGCCTGAGGGGCACATGGTCTATTTCTGCACGAACTGCAGGGCAAGGTTCTCCGGATACCAGGAGGAGCCCATGTTCGACGGCGTCCCGGTCTTTTCGGAGATGGCAACGTACATCGTCAGGGATTCGCTGGATTCGGGGGAGACCTTCTCGAGGGGCGAGCTGCACGATGCATACCGCAACATCCTCGACGACAATCCACCGCTCCCCACCCCGGCGGCCGTTCCGGAATGCGATTTCTGCTCGAGGGAGCTGGTCCTGAACTGCGACCACATGGAGCTTTGCTGGCTCCCCCTGGCCTGATCGCTCAGAGAATTTCGAGATAGGTCATTATCCTTGCGGGGGCAGCTCCTATTGCCGTACAGGTTTCCATGCTCACACCCTTCCCGGTAAGGTCCATGTGGTATTCCCCCATAGCCATTATCCTGTCCGGAAGGCCCCTTGGACCAAGTCCGAAGAGGAGCAGGACCGACCTCCCCTCTTTGAGCATGCCCGCAACGTCTCGCGGCCCCACGGACCGCTTCTCATCGGGTCTCCTGGTCGCGATCACCGCTCTGCCCAGCTGAGGGGGGAACCCGCCCCTGGGGAACGGAAAGTGAACGAAGCGGCCCTGGTCAGCAAGTTTGACGATCCAGTCCCCGCCCTGTCCGATCGATGTGGTGGAAACGAGCCAGTCAGCCACTTCCCTGGGCGTTCGCAGCTCCTGTTCGAAGGGGAACCCGAAGACGGCGAGGTTGCAGTCGAAGGCCGCCGCAACGGGACCAGCTCTCGCAAGGGCCCTTCTGTGGGCCTCGGCCATCTTCACGGGGTCCAGCGAATTATACAGACCCATCGTCAATCTGCCCGGCATCCATTTTCCCCCTGAAAGCAATGTAGATCTCTATCGACCTCTTCAAAGAGGAGCGCGGCTTCATCCTGTCCACGCTCCGGTACTGGCCCCCGAACTCCTCAATGAGCTCGTCAACCTCCGAACCCTGGAACATCTTCACGAGAGCGCTTCCGCCCGGTTTGAGGACCTTCGAAGCCATGGTCAGCACGGCCCAGCACAGGGCCAGGGACCTTCCCCGGTCAAGGGTCCTGTTCCCCGACAGGCTCGGCGACGCGTCCGAGATCACCACATCGTATTCACTGGAGATCTCGAGCACCCTGTTGTGGGTCTCCGGGTCCTCGATGTCCCCGAGAACGAACCTCACACCGTCCACCTGCTCCATGGGTACAAGGTCGACCGCCACAACGGAGCCCCCCGGACCGGCGATCTCCTTTGCCACCTGGCTCCAGCCCCCGGGGGACGCTCCCAGGTCCAGCACCATGCTCCCTCTCCTGATGAGCCTCAGCCTGTTGTTGATCTCCTTGAGCTTGTAGGCGGCCCTGGACCTGTAGCCTTCTGACCTGGCCTTTCGATAATAAGGATCCCTTTTCCTCTGCCTTATCCATTCCTTGGTCAAGGACCGACCTCATATTGGTTTGATGATCCCGATGGTGGGCTCGTAGATCTGACCTTCGTCCAGGAGCTCCTGGATGGTCTCCTCCAGCTGGATCTTGTCCACGCCCTTCTTCTCGCATTTGGTGATGATGTCGCGATAGAGGGCCCCCTTCTCCCCCGACAGCTCGTTGATGATCCCGAGGATGAGCTCCTTGACATCCTCCTTAACGGCCTTGGCCTCGACCTTCCCGGGGGCGGGCTCCTCCTCGGCGGGCTTGGGGGTGCCGACGCTCTTGCCCCCGCCTTCAAGGACGAGGTTGAGGGCGTCCTTGATGCCTTCCCTGTACGGGGAGAGATCGAAATTGCCGTATAGACCGACGGCGTTGGCCCCGGACTCCGCAGCCCTTCTCGGGTGGCCCTTCTCCATCAGGGATTCGATGGTGGGCTGGTCCTCCTCCATGGCGTCCTTCACGGCCTTGATGCGCTCCATGGTGAACCTCGATGTCTCGATGATCCACCGGTCCCTCTGGGGGATGTCGACCGGGAAAACGACCTCGGGCTTCACGGAGGCGTAGAAGGTGCCGTCCTCCTTGACGAAGGTCCTGACCTTTCCCACCACCCCGACCAGGGACGGGGGCTCTATCCTGCCGATGGCGGACAGGGCCTGGGGCTGGTACTGCCCCGCATAGAGGTAGAATGTCCCCGTGGGGTCCCTGATCTCCACCCGGTACTGGGGGGAATCGTCAGAGCCCGTGTTGGTCTTGGTCATCATGACCCCAACGAAATACACCCGGTTGACGGTCGTCCCCAGGGGGGTTACTATGTAGTTGGGGGCGTTCTCCTCGAGACCGCGGTCCTCATGCTGGGACCGGTTGTACTCAACGGCAAAGAGCCTTCGGGCGACCTCCCTCATCCTTGCCATCAGACCACCTCCATGAGGTCCAGAAGGGTCTGGGCTTCCTCGAGGTCGTCCCTTTCCTCCGAGGAGACCTGCGCAGGCAGGATCGTCGGCCCGAAATCATCCCTTATCACGTTGCCCCGCATGACGAAATCACGGCCAAGGAGCGCGTCGTTCAGCTCGTCCACGATCCTTTCCTCGTCATCGCAGTACTTCTCCACGCATTCCGAGACCTTCCGTCCCAGTATCTCCTCGGTTATCTCCGTGTTCAGGACGGCGAAGAGAGCACCGGTGCCGTCGTCGAGGACCACCTTCGTCCGAAGGTCGGCGACCCCCTCCTGCTGCCCGTGGATGGAGCAGCTCCCGTTCAGGAGCGCCCTGTTGCACTCGGGGCACCTGAATATCAGGCCCGAGCCGTCCCGTATCTCGATTATCGTGCCAGATATCTCGACATCGGTCGCCCCTGCATTGACAAGGTCCTCGGCAAAGAGCCGAGGGGTCTTCATGACATCGAAATCACGGTCCTCCTCCCTGTCGATCTCGGCCCTCTCGTCGAAATTGATCTGGGGGATGCCCCGCCAATCCTTGACGTATGCCCCCCTGATGGTCACGACCTCGCCGATCTCGAAGTTGAAATCCGACCAGGAGGTGAACCTCACCCTCTTGGTATCGTCGGCAAGCATGCCGTCGTATATGTTCTTCCTTCCTTTGTCGGTCTCGATCGCCCTCTGCTCCAGGTCCATGATCTTTGCCGTAACCTGGATGTTCCCCATCCCGGGGCGGACGTCCTTGAGCTCGAGCTTGACGAGGTTGCCGAACCTGGGAAGCTTGGCGACATCAAGGTCGGAGAGCGACCCGTCGGGGGCGTCCTCTACCCTGGTGTACGGGCCCAGGTTGATCTCGACCTCTCCCCTGAAGGTCTTGGCTGATGCACCCTTGATCAGGTATGAGGATCCCTTCTCGAGCATGTGCCCGTCCCAGGATACGAACCTTCTGATCATCGTGTCATCGGCCATCAGTCCCGTGACCAGTGTCTTTTCACCGTTCTGGGTCTGCTGGACCCTTTCCCTGGACGAGAGGCATTTCACGGTGATGTCAATGTTCATCTCACCGCCCTTGAGCTCGCTGAGCTTCTTCTCGCCCATGGGAGAAAAGGATGCCGGCGTCCCGCCGAACTTTCTTATTATGGCCTTCTTTGCTTCCTGCGGGATGATGCCGTAGCGAAGGTACCTGTCCATTTCCGTTCTTATCTTCTCTTCTTCTATTTCCGGTAGCGCCTCTTTTATCTCTTGGATAACAGGCGCGATCTGTTCCTGTTCCATCGAACCCCTCCTTACCCCAAGGGGTGGATTGTTCGTAATACAGTAGATGGATAAAAGTGTTCCTTATTCGGGCCGGAAGGTCCTCTTTCCAGTGGAACGGTGGATCCCGTCGAAACACCGGTCAGTTGAGCTGGCCGGGCCGCTGGGGGACCGGAGGCGGAGCCTGGTAACCCATTCCAGCCCCTTGGGGCTGCGGCCTGGGAGTGATGGGGATCCCGAGCCTGAGCTTGTCCTCGTCCGAAAGGCTCTCGAAATCAAGGGTCAAAAGGACCCTGAGCTCCTTCTTCTTCTGCGATATCACATACAGCCGGATGATAGCGAGGGGGAGGACGATGATGAACGCAAGCACGAAGAAGATGGGGATCAGCGGGAGCATCGGCTCGTAGTTGACCTCCATGTCGATGAGAACGTCCTTGTTGTCGTAATCGTCATTGGGGTCGTCGGGGTTGTAGAGGAGGACATAATAGTTGTTCGTGTCGCAGTCCCTGAAGGCCAGGTCCCATTTTATCACGGGATGCGCCGCGTTGATGGTGGCGTTGCGGAAAGACCTGTCCTTCAGGTACGCGTGAAGGTCCCCGCCGACGGTGTCGACCGACATGTCCGGGACCTCGTCCTTGAAGATGTAGATGTAGGCGCTTGAATGAGAATCCATGTACTGGGGCGTGAGTTCGAACCTGAAATGGAGGAAATAGGTGTTCGGAAGGGCAACGGTCTCGATGCCCATGGGCTCCGAGTTCGTGTTCTTGGAAAGCTTGAACTGCTCTGTCTCAGTGGTGCTGAGCTCCGAGACAGGGGCAATGAACACTCCGAGCACCACGAAGAACATCAATGCCGTGAAGATGACGGCGACGACCCATCTGAGCCTGGCGGAATCCAGGTCTGCGACCCTGTCCATTAGCTTCTCCTGTATGGAATCGCTGTTGCTTTGGAGCATGAAGGACCACCCGTAATCCTTAGCGTTGCCTGATTGTCCAAATCCGTAATAAACTTTTACTAGAAGGAGGGCTCACTCCTCATCGTAATTCCGGTACTGGTCGGCCCTGTTCACCGTATTGCGCAGGATGAAGAGAAGGAGAGCTATCAGGAGAAGAAGGACCGAAACGATCCCGACGGCATACCATTTCAGCCTGTGATCGGGTATATGGGGGAAGCTGTCGGAGTTGTCCCCGATGCCGTCGCCGTCGGAATCCCTCCACTCGCTCCTGTCATGGGGGAACTCGTCACCGTTATCCCCGTGCCCGTCGCCGTCGCTGTCGGTCCATTCCTTCGGATCGTGCGGGAACATATCGATCGTGAGTCCGGTAGTGGAATCCAGCCTGTCGTATCCGGTGTTCCATTCGTCCGGGTGACCGTCGAGGTCCGAATCCTTTGACGCGGCCCTGTCGTTTGGGAAAGCGTCGGCTTTGTTGAGGATCCCGTCCCCGTCGTTGTCCGTGTTGTACCATTCGCTCCTCTGGTCGTAGGTAGTTTCCTGGACCTCGATCCTGATCGCCAGTTTCTGGGTCGACTCGTTCCCGTCGCTTGCCCAGCACTGGACCGTCTTCCAGCCTTTGATGTAGTATATGTGCTCGACGACCCTGCCCTCTCCCTGGCTCCCGTCCCCGAAATCCCAGTGATATGTCACCCCGTCCATATCCGGGTCGAAAGCCGGGTCCACCATGAAGGTCACCCTTTGGCCTTTCGCAGGTTCGATGGGGGTTGCATTGATGTTGCCCGTCCACTCGGGGGGCTCATTGGTATCCACGAGCTCCACCATGAAGGTCGCTGTCGAGGCCGCGCCGAGCTTGTCCGCGGCCCTGAACATCAGGAAGACCTGGACCGAATCCAGGTAATGACCCCCGGCCTTCCATATGTCCTGGTCGTCGAGCTTCATCCAGAAGCGGTTGGTGACCGGATCGAGACCGATGTTCCCGTCCGGCACAAGCTCCGCATGCGGAAGCTGTGCTTCGAGGGAAGGGAGCTCACCGTCCAGCGAGCGGTCGATATTGACCTCGACCGTCTCTCCCCCCGGACCGTCCGCGTCTGAGACCTCGAGGTAGACCTCCAGGGTCTCGTACTGCTCCCATCCGGTCCTTGTCCCCATTGGGATCACGATCTGCGGCGGAAGGTTCACGTGGCTGACCCGGACCGTGACCGTGAGAGAGACCTCGAAATACCGCTCGTCCCTGATCTTGAAGCAGAGCTTCTCGTTGCCCGCCGTCCAATCGTCGAGGGTCACCTCGAGCGAGACCTTTCCCGTGTCCGGATCGATGACCGGTCTCTCGTCCCATATGTCCGACCCCTCGCTGTCGAACTTGAAAAAGAGCCGGTCCCCATCCGTTCGCTGGTCCTCGTCGGACACGTTGATGGTGAAGTTGAAGAATTCGCCGTCGTGGACCGTCTCCAGATCCTCGAGGTGCGCCTCGTACCAGGTATCCGCGATCTTCTTCACGGCGTGCTCCCTGCCGTCCACCATTACCGAACGGACGATCGGGGGGTCGTTCACGGGCGATATCCTCAGGGCCGCCGTCCTGTTGCAGGTGGTGTTCTCGCCCACGGCGATGAGTTCGAAGGATGCCCATCCGTTCATGTTCGGGCGCGGTTCTATCAGGAGCGACCAGGAGGAAGGCTCGCCGATGATGCTCAGGGCCGCCACGGGCGTTCCGAGGCTGGTGTTGCCCTCGGCTGAGCCCTTGGGGGCCAGCAGATACCCTGTCACGTTCTCATCGACAGAAAGGAAGGGCGGAGAAGGACCGTCCAGCATCACCGCGACCGGGATGGAATCCTCGGGGACCGTGGGGATCCCCGACCAGTCCGGGTTCGGCTCGATGGAGCCGGCGGATCTGGTCGGCCCCTCTGCCCGGACATACAAAACGGGAACGAACAATACTGAAGCCGCGAGAAGCAGTGCGAAGCCGGCGATGATGGTCGATCTCATCTCCTCACCCTGCATGAAGATTGGAAGGGGGGTTATTAAGTAACACTGGAACACTTTTTTTATAATCCGCTAGACAAGGACACTCACGCCCGACCCTTCCGTCGCCGGAAGCTCCGCAAAATTAAAATCGAAAGAGGGACGGTTCAGGGGAAGGTGCCCGTATGAAGTTCGGATCTTTCAAATGGATGCTCTTGGTCCCTGCCCTTATCATGCCCATTTTCCTCGTGGCCGTCGCGCCGGCTGTAGAGGCTGCCACCGTTGTCGTGGATAACACTATGATAACCAACAATCCGGAAGTTCCCCTTCACTCAGACGAGTTCAATGTCACGGTGGAGCCGGTACTCATCGATGCGGAGCCTGTCGAGGACGGGGTGGTCCTTCTCTGGTCCCTTTGCACTGAAAATGGGTGTGGCATATCCAAACCCATGGTCATGACAGAAATTGCCAACGGAACCTGGTCGGCAACGATCGGTCCGTTTCAGGAAAAAGAACCGGGGACGGATCTGGACTACATCGATATCCTCTTCAGGGTCAAGATAACAGCAGTACCGATCGGGGGCGGTGACGAGATCATCGAGGAGAGCGAATCTATAACGGTGTACTTCGGCTCGGAAACGGACGATGACGACGACGTGACGGATGATGACACCACCGATGATGACGATGACGATTCACCGTTCGGTCTGGAGCTAGTCTTCCTGGGAGCCCTTCTCGTCCTTGGATACGCTGTTTACAAAAAAAGACATTAGGAAGGCGGTTTCGTCTCCCAGCCTTCCTCCAGGAACTCGTTGATCTGTTCGAGGAGGTCATTGTTGTTCAGGAGGTCAATTCCCTTGGCGTTGCCGGGGACGTTCAGGTATTCTCCGTTGGTCTCCCCATCCCCTTCCTTCCTTTCCCTTATCGTATCGATCGCCAGGTTCCCGGTCCCGTCGCCCTCGCTGGCCGCGAGCATTATGGGGCGGACGTCTCCCCAGTCCTCGAAGATCTGCTCGACATCGAGACCGTAAGAATCCAGCGTAGGGGATAGGACAGCGCCGGAGATCACACCTTCCCTCGAGAACCGGGCGAAGCCCCTCATGGCGAAGAGACCGCCCTTTCCGACCCCGATGAAGGAAGAGCGCTCCCCGGCATTCGTGTTGGGATCTCCCTCGCTATTGTATCCCTTGATCCACTTCAGACCGGCTTCAACATCATTGATGATATCGAGGAAGTCATCCAGGGACATCGCCATCCAGTCGTAGGTGATATCCTCGGATTTTATGCTCTTGGTCGATTCCCCGTGGCCCCGCAGATCTATGGCAAGCACATTATATCCTTCGGCCTGGAGCTTGGGGGCGTAGTCGTTCCAGACGGTCCTGTCCCTGCCGATATCGTGGATGAGGAAGACCGTTTCCGCACCATCCCTGGGGGACGCGTACCAGGTCCCGTTGATGATCGCCCCGTCCGAGGCCGAGTAGAAGATGGTCCTCCCTGGCGGGGCCGCCTCGCTGTCCTCGCGGAATATCGAGTAGACAAGCAGAGAGGCGACGACCATCACGGTCACCACGGCAAGGACCAGAAGCAGTCCGATAACAACGGAGTTAGAGGTCTCGAAATGCGGCCCTCTGGCCTTTTTTACCCTGGCGTCCCTGGCCTCCTTCATCCTTCTGAAGGGGTCCAGGCCAGGATGCCTCCTGCGGTAATGCTTGGCTATGTTCTTCTCGTGGAGGGGCATTCCGCAGTCGGGGCAGCTTACCTTTCCTGAACCTGTGCTCATCGATATCGGTTGGACTATCCACGGTCAATGTTTTAATATTTTTTGAGATGGGCCCGTATCATGAGCGGGAGCGGAGGCCGAGCATCAATGACATCAGCGCCGCCTCGAGGTCCAGTGTCTCGAGGCCACGGAGGACCCCGGAGCCGAGCTCTTCGAGATAGACCAGTGCCCCGGGGAGGCCGCGGCTTGCCCTGAAATACTCGCGGGCGAGGTCCTCCGAGATCCCGGTCTCGAGAGCTCTTTGCAGGAAATCTGCCTCGCTCAGACCGCCAAGGGCCATCACGGCGTCCCCCTCCACGTCGAGCTCCCCGTCCATGATCCCCAGCACCGGCAGGGACATCAGGGGTTCGGGCCAATCTTCGTCCCTGGGGTCCCTCAGCCGGGTCCTCCCGCCCCCGATAAGGGTGGAGGCGACATCCAGGACCGGCGCGCCGACCAGTACCAGGATGTCGTACGAGCCCGGGTCCAGGTTGTATTCCGAATCGCCCTCGCTGGCAAGCCAGAGGGCACGTGTTCCGGACCTCTCCGCAAGCATGGCGACCAGCGTGCGCTTCCCCGACCCCCTTGCCCCCACAATGGCCGATATCTCGTTCTCGCGAACGAGCTCCGAAAGCCTGGCCATCTCCCCTTCCCTCTCTATGGCCGTCTCGGGGACCTCCGGCGGGGTCAAAGGTTTCCACCCTTTCGGAAGCTCCAGGTCCCCGGCCTCTTCGCTCTTGACGGTGCTGGAGAGGAAGAGGATCTCGTTCCAGGTTATCCTGCTCTTGCCAACTGTCAGGAAGAGGGAGATCGGGATCTGGCTCAGCGAAGCGGCGCCGAGCCTGTCGTTTATCCTCCTGAGGGCATCGACGCATGGCTCTGTTTGGGAGGCGTCGGTGTCATCCGTCCAGACGATAAGCAGTTCGTTCGCCCTGTCCCTCAGGGCGACCGCGCTTGCCACTCCGGCGGGAGTGAGCGAGTAGACCTTCACCCTCCTGGCCCTGCCAGGGGCGCGCCCCTGGGTCTCCTCGACCAGTCCATCGGAGATCAGGGGTTTGAGGGCCCTCGGGACATGGGTCCTCCCTATGCCGCAGTATGCCGCGATGTCGTCCTGGTCGGCAACGCCCCCGGTCCAGTCCTTCCGGTTGCTCTTCATGAGCAGGTGCAGGAGGACCCGGTCACCGGAGGTGAAGGACAAATCCGGTTCAACTCCTCCCCCGTTTGTATTCGAGGGCCGCCTTCACGAGTCCGTAGAACAGAGGGGCCGGCTTCTGCGGATGCGACAGGAACTCCGGATGGAACTGGCTTCCAATGTGGTAGCTGTTCGCCGGAAGCTCCCCTATCTCCATCTTGATCTTGTCCTCGGAGATCGCCGAGAACAACCACCCATTTTCCTGGATCCGCTCGATCCATTCGGGATTTATCTCGTAGCGGTGCCTGTGCCTCTCCCAGATATCGGTCCTGCCGTATAGCCGGTGGGCCAGGGTCCCCTCGGTAATTATCGCCTTCTGGGCGCCAAGCCTCATGGTGGCCCCCATCTGGGTGATCCTGAGCTGCTCCGGTAGTATGTCCACCACCGGATACTTCGTCTTGGGATCGAACTCCGTTGAATTGGCCCCTTCCAGGCCCATCACGTTCCTGGCGAACTCTATGACTGCTAGCTGAAGACCGAGGCATATCCCCAGGAACGGGATCCCGTTCTCCCTTGCGTACCTGATGGCCTCGATCTTGCCCTCGGTCCCCCTGACGCCGAAACCGCCGGGGACGAGTATCCCGTCGCACCTGGAGAGGTCCTCCCTCATCTTCCCGAGGTCCCTTTCCCAGTTCTTTCCCCGTTCCGGCGCATCGATCCAGACGAGCTCAACGTGGGCCCCGACCTCGGCAGATGAATGCTCGAAGGCCTTGTAATGGGAGATATAGGAGTCCTTCAGACCCGTGTACTTGCCCACAAGGGCGATCTTCACATCCTCCTTCGGCGACCTGATCCGCTTCACGAAATCGTCCCAGGCCTCCATCTCCGTAGGTGACCTCTCGAGTCCCAGCCTCTCCCTTACCCTGTCGGTTATCCCCTGGTCATGGAGAAGTCTTGGGACGGAATAGACGGTGCCGACATCATGGGCGGAGAAGACCCCTCCGACGGGAACGTTGCAAAAGAGCGAGATCTTCTTCTTGGTGGAATCATCAAGGGGCTCCTCGCACCTCCCCACGATGAGGTCCGGCTGGATGCCAATGGACCTCAGCTCCTTCACGCTGTGCTGGGTGGGTTTCGTCTTCTGCTCCCCCACGACCCCCATGATGGGGACCAACGTCGTGTGGACGAACATCAGGTCCTTGGGCCCCACCTCCATCTGGAGCTGTCTTGCGGACTCCAGAAAGGGCATGGATTCGATGTCGCCCACGGTCCCCCCGAGCTCCACGAGGCATACGTCGGCCCCGGATTCCGAGGCCACCCTGATGATGGTGTCCTTGATCTCGTTGACGATGTGGGGGATTATCTGGACCGTCTTTCCCAGGTAGTCGCCGCGCCGCTCCTTCTCGATGACGGAGCGGTAGATCTTGCCGGTGGTGATGTTGTGGTCGCGGGTCAGCTCCACATCCAGGAATCGCTCGTAGTTGCCCAGGTCCAGGTCCACCTCGCCGCCGTCCTTGAGGACATAGACCTCGCCGTGCTCGTAGGGGTTCATCGTCCCGGCGTCGCAGTTGAGATAGGGGTCGACCTTGATGGCGGTGACCTTCAATCCCGAGCGCTTCAGAAGGAGCCCGATGGAGGAGGTGGTTATCCCCTTTCCAAGACCCGAAAGCACTCCGCCTGAGACGAAAATATACTTCATCTGCACCACTTTTAGGAGTATGGGGAACTCCTAAATAAAGGGTGTCAGAGAGGTGCGCGAACCTACTTGGCAAGCGTCCCGAGGAAGGCGTTGACCTCCCATTCCGCCCTTCCGCCCTTACCGTCCTTCACCCAGTATGGGAGCATGACCCGCCTCGAGCTGATGAGCTTCAGCGACTTCGGATCGAACCTGTACTCGATCTCCCTGTATATGGTGGACATCAGGGTCTCCCTGACCTTCCTGTCCCTGGCCAGTTTCTCTTCGGTGATCTTTTTCCGAAGGACCGAGACGGCGGAATTGTGATCGTCCTTGAGGTTGGTCAGCGTCTTCGGGCCCTCCCTGCCGTCCCACCTGTCGGGAAGGTTGGCAACCTCGTCGAAGAGCGATCCGGGAATGTCAGTGACATCCCCCTTGAGGCAGTCGTAGAGATATGTTCCGTCGTTCTCCACCGGGTCCGTCCCGTCCTCGGGGAGCATCGAATAAGATGCCTCGAGAAGTAGAAAAGGTCTGTTCTCCCTCCGGAGGGCGGCCCCCTCCTCCACGCCTGCAAGCGAAAGCGCTTCCTTGGCGTCGTATTTCAAGGGGGCAAGGGTGGACCCGGCCCAGGGATTTCCGGTTCTGGCCGATCCCAGTTTATCGGGCGTTTCAGCCTTTTCTTCCGTTCCTTTCTTCTTCTCGGTCTGCTTCGCCCGGTGCTCCTCGAACCCGGCCCAGGGGTCCATCAGGATCTCCTCGGGGACCTTTCTAAGTGTTTTGTCGGGGGGATCTTCCCGCTTCTTTTCAGTTATTGGTGCCTTTGGGGCAGGAGGCTTCTCCTCCGGCGCCTCCTCCACCATGAAAAGAGGCATATCAAGGTTGTATGTCTCCGGTTCGGGCTCCGGTGTCTTCGCTTCCGGGACCGGTCCGGGGTCAGGGACAGCGGGAGGGGCTGGAGCAACGGCTGGAGGGGGCTCCTGCTTGAGGACCGCTTCCGTGACCTTTTCAAGAACCCTGCGCGACCCCAGGTCGACCTCCCTTATCCTGAACCCCCCGACCTCCCTGGTCTCGACCTCCCTGGATCCGGCCCTCGCCCCCTGCTTTTCCTCTTCCCCCGACCACAGGGAGATCATGTACTCGCCGATGGCCGAAGCAAGCTCGCTCCTGTCCCAGGTCGCAACCCCTTCCCTCTCGAGAACGGCCTTGACCGATCTGGAAAGCTTGCCCGGGGAGATGAACAGCATGCTTCCTGCGGAATCGTTCTGACCCATGGAAACGAACATCTCCGCCTCCCCCTCGGTGATGCTCCCTGCTGCGGAAGAATAGCCGACGGCCATTGTGGTGTTTCCCTTCCCGAGGAGCAGGTATCGGTTCTCCCCCGACGATCGAACTACCCTGTAGCCTCTGGAAACAAAGACGCCCTCGAGGGCTGCTAGCACATCCAAATCGACACCCCTGCGGGTCTAGAACGTTGGAAAATGCTTTAAACGTGTCGAAGGCGGATCAGTCATCAAGCGACGAGAGGACGTCGAGCATGTCCTTTTCGACCTTGTCCCGTTTTCTCGGCCCGCTTCCAAAGGCGAGGTTCCTGCTCTTTTGGGGGGCCTTTGGCGGGGCCTCCTTCACGGAGGGGACCTCTATGTCGAAATCATCGTCGGTACGTCTG
>JBLIRI010000022.1:0-27457 GCA_049472235.1 Thermoplasmatota archaeon
TCAAGATCAATAACGATATCAGATATTTCATCTTCAAATTCGGCCCCCCGATATCATCTCATTATTGATGATATCCTTAGATGGGGGTGCGGCCTATTTAATTATGGACCCGGAACGATGCAGTAGTGCCTTTAAAATCACTCGAGAAGTGGATCGATCTGCTCCATCACTGATCTTCTCACGTTCTCCTCGGTGAAGACCTCGAGGTTGCCCTCGACGGTAACGACGGGGATCTCTGCCTTCTCGAGGATGTCGAGGGTCGGGATGACCTTGTCATAGTACTCTGCGAGCCTCATCTGGATCTTCTCCGCGGTATCGTCTGCCCTCTGGATGAGCTCGGTACCGCAATCGTCGCAGTGGACGTTGTCCTTGGAAGGTTTGAACTCGAGATGGTAGACCCTCTTGCAGGAGGGGCAGATCCTCCTTCCCATGGTCCTGTCCATGATGAGCTTGTCGGCGTTGTTCACCAGGACGACAAGGTCCACCTTGGTCCCCTTCTCCTTGCAGAGTTCCAGAAGGAACTCCGCCTGGTCCGGGGTCCTCGGATAGCCGTCGAGAACGAAACCTTTGTAACCGCCCTTGGAGAAATATTCCGCGAACAGCTCGTTGGTGGACGAGTTGGGGACGAACCTTCCGGAATGCATGAAGTACTTGGCCTTGAGCCCCAGGAAGACCGGTCTGATCTCCTCGAGGTCGGGTAGCTGTTCCTTGATTGCCTTCTCGATGACCTCGTCCTTGACGAACGTGTCGTTGATCTCGTCGTAGAAGACCTCGAGGTCCCCCTTGAAACCGGATGAGTCGAAGGCTCCTACGTATTCCCTGAATATGTTGCCAGTCGATAGCTGGGTCAATCCGAACTCGTTCACGAGGACGTCGATCCGGGGTTGTTTTCCTGCCCCGGATTTCCCCGCGACGATGATGTTGTGGATCTCGTTTCTCTTGACCATGCGGTCCACCTTCGGGGGTCTATCAAGGCATCCTTTATAATGTTTTTGAAAGAAACTGGTTAGACAACATAAGCCAGAATATATAAATGTATTTATATTCATATATTCTTATTTAACTTCAAAATCCAGATAAATACCCCCGCCATTCATCATGTGTGACAGAAATGGGTGACGGTATGGAGATCAATGAGAACAAGGGCAAGATCGTCGGCTTCCAGGTGCTCCTCATGGGGATGATGGGAGCTTTCATGGTTTCGGGAAGCGGGGCTGAGGCCTGAGGTCGTCCATATTGACTAGCACGGGCAGATCTCTCACTCTTCTGCTTCCTCGTCCCTGAAGGATACCCCTTTCACGAGGACGAATATCGAGGCAGCTACAAGTGCAAGGATCAGGATGACCGCGATTATGATGGCGGCGAGAGCCGTATCCGATAGACTTGAATCGTCCTTGGTGCTTTCGGGGGTCTCGACCATGACATCGAACTGTACCGATGTGTCGCCTTCGGTGCTTTCAGCGCCCATTCCCTCTATCTTTATCTCGATGGTGTGCTCCCCGAGGAATAGCACCTGAAGGGGCCCGAGGGCGATCACGGTCTGATTCCCGGCATCCATCATAGGGATGGCGGTCCTCTTCCTCTCGTCGCCGTCAAGGTAGAGGGCGAGGTAAGGGCCGTTCATAGTTATGGGAAGAAGCATTTCTTCCCCTTCCCTCTCGACGGTTACCCTGAAGCTCAAATTGGTCCCGTGGTGCAGCTCGTATACTCCTTCCACCGGAACCTTGACGGGGACGGTCTCCGCCGTCACGATGTGGAACGTATAGGACAGGAACATGAATTCCATCGAGAGCTCTTCATGCATCATAGGTGAGGGGTCCAATCCGAAGCCGATATCGATCACGACCTCCCTGATGTCCCCGTTGTCCATATCGAATGCGTGGTAATCCAGGAACAGCCTGATCTCCTGTATGCCGTTGAAGGACAGGTAGCGCAGGTCGGGATTTGTTGTGAGCCAATCGGGTTCATCCTTGATAGATGGAGAGATGTCGACACCAATGTTTCCAGTGTTCCTCACTTTGACCGTCAGGGTCCTGTCCTGGACGTGGTCGAAAGGGAGCTTCAACACGGGTCCGCTAATCAATTCCAATTCCAGATCGTATACAGGAAGGATGAACATCTTCAAAGGGACCGAGACCGTTGTGTTTTCCAGAACCGTCTCGTTGGTGGAGTTTCCCCTGATCTCTATCAGGTAAGGATCGAAGAGACCGTCCTCATCGGGATAGGGGGTCGACGGATCGCTGTCAGCGTTGATCCCCTCCGGTATAGTGACCTTGATGATGATGGGGAGGGTCTGGTTCGGAGCGATCTCCTGTACTGTCGTGTCGATATTGGTCCCGATGGAAACATTATCTGAATAGATCCGGAAGGTATCCAGCCAGTTTCCCCTGTTGGTTATGGTCGCATTCACCGAAATGATGTCCCCGGGTTCCCCGATCAGGTCGTTATCCTCGATCTCCAGCAGCAGCTTGTGCCTTAGAGGTATATGGAAATAGAACCGCTCCTCGTCAAGCAGAATATCATAAGGGCTCCCCCTTGCCTGGATGACGATGAAAGGCAGCGAACCCTTATCAGAGGCAGTGGTGGTCTCTTCCACGAAAACATCCATTGATAAAGGAACCGTTGTCCATGGGCCTATTCCATCATTGAGGGTGATCGGTGCCTGGTCGATCATGACCCACCAACCCTTCGGCTTGTACGTCACCACCAACCTCATATTGGGGTCCCTGTCATTGCCCTCGTTAGTGTAATTGAAGGGGATCTTGTTGACGGTCCCAGGTTCGACAATGAGGGGTTGATATTTTTCTTCTATGTCACCGGCATAGAGAATGTCTGCAAAAACCGTGCACGGATCGGATCGGGTGCTGTAATTCATGTTCATCGATCTCAGGTCGATGTGGATATTGAGGTTGTAATACCTCGCTGCATCCACGGGAGCCGTCACCCTGAGGATCACCTTGAACAACTCTCCAGGCCTTACAGTTGGTTGTTTTGTTCCCGATTCAAAGGTGGCCCTCCATCCTTTCCGGAGATGGACCTCATCGATCTGGACATCAAGAGTGTAATCATCCGGAAAGTTGCCGGTGTTCTTCAACCAGAAGATCACTTGACCGGCGGAGCCAGGTGTGATGTAAACACTGCTCTCTTCCGGATCCAATGTTGCCCCGGCCTTCGCATTGACACTGAAGCGGAAGATATGCACGGTCTGTTCATCGTAAGTCCTGTTTCCCTCGTATACGGACCGTACATTTACTATCACCCTGTGATCCTCATCTGCCAGTGCTTGTATCGGCTGGTTGGATACCTGCACCGCAAGCATCAGGTCGATGTAGTCCTGAGGCTGGATCGTATACTCACCGGGAATATCCGCCTCCCAGCCCTCGGGAACCGAGAGGACCTCTATTTCAAAGCGGTCGACCTCCGAACCTCTGTTCTGGAGCTGGAAAGGGACGAACAAGGTCTCCCCCACATTCACTTTGTGAGGTGTCGGGCTCTCGTACTTCCTATCCTGCTGCCCCTCCTCCCAGATGAAAGGCTGCGACCTCAGGGGGGCGACAAGGACCGGGTCAAGATGGACAAGATTATCGCTGGTGTCATCGTCGAGGATGATGAGATATACATCTACGGAATAATAGATGTCCTGGAGCGTCCTGTTCGTCACCCATGTGAAGTTCACCAGGAAAGGTCGATAGGTCCCGTTTCGTGCAATGGAATAGTTCGTAGACAGGTTCGGGACCTTTGCATACATCGTAGTTACATTATCGATGCCATCATCGGTTATGACCACCACGGTCAGGTTGTCCCCTGGAACGATCGGTCTCTCACTTTGAATTGGGTCGTTGTCGTGGCCGATCTCGACCACGATCCGGATGGTGTCCCCCGGAAAGAAGCGGTCCCCCAATGTTCCGGTCAGGGTCACTTTGGATATTCCAACATCGAGATGAACATCTGTCGGGGCCCCTGTCGAACCTATCGATATCGGGACCGGAGATAATGACTGCATGGTCAGGAGCGATAGTATGAAAAGGATTGCAATATAATGGAGTTTCATCCTTCGTCCTCCCAGATACGGTATCATTGCGGTTCCCGGTAGATAACCTTTCTGTCCGGTGCCATGTTGAGCAAGGTCTTGAATATTAAATCTAATAAACCCCAAGGTCCATTCCAGTCCAAGGGGTTTCAGATGGTCCAGGGAAAGCTCGAGGAGATCGCGGAGGGTCTGGAAGGGACGATCGGGACGATAGACGAGGAGCTGGCGAAACTCGGGAAAAGAGGAACGAACTCCACCCTGCACGGGAAACTACTGATATCGAGAGGCAGGGCCCTCCGGGACCTCGCCATGATCAGCGAGAACAAGGAAGAGCTTCTGGGATACGCAATCGGCTCCGAGACCGAGGCCGTAAACATCTTCAACCGGAAGCTACTAGACCACGAATCTGCCAAGGCCCATTACGAGCTTGCCCTGACATATATAGCGATGTCCGAGGTAAAGGACCATGAGAGGAACGTGGACATAGCCATCCGGGCGCTGGACGAGGCAAAGGAGTTCATAAACTACGATGATGACCCGGAACTCTACACCAAGATCGATGACACCCTTAAAAAGGTCTGGAAGAACCTCTGAGCCGTTCATGCCCGGAAAAAAGAATTATATGTCTGCGCTTTTTGTCAACCGTTCGAATGGTTGGAAGATCTGAGCTTGACCAGGCGAGGTCGGCAGCGGGCGCTATCATATCATTGATCGCATTCGCATGCATAGGGGCCGTGCTCATCACCAACGATCTCTACTCGGGCAGCGCCGAGATGGGGACGGAAGAAGACATGGGTTGGTGGTACTCTGAGGTGGATTACAGTTTCATGAACGGGTCCGTTTGGGTCGGTGAGAACGATAATCTGGTGGGCAATCCCGACTATACCGAATACGTCTTCAACTACACGGGAACGGACCGATCCGTCATATTTCTCTCGATCGCCGGCTTCTCTGCCGGGATCATCCTGAGCCTGACGACCTTCGTCTTCGGACTGCTTACCTCCTTCAGGAAAGTATCATGGCTCCTCCCCTTCCTGACCGGAATTGCTTCCTTTGCTCTGGTCCTCGCACCATTGATCGCGCTTCACAACATGGTTCCCGATATCGTCGATTCGGACATCGAACATCTCGGACCGTTCATATCCGAATCCATTCCTCCGGAGCAGATGGACAACCTTACAGGGAACCTCTCAAGGGGCGGGTCCTTCTTCTGGGGTTACCTTTCACTGCCCTTCATTGTATCGGGACCTCTCCTCATGATCGGGATAAGGAGAGAGAGGAACCCCTCGACTGCCAGGCTAGCATACCATTTCTTCATAGACGATGAGAGGAAGAAGGAAGAGCCCCCCTCCAGAAAGACCGATCCGAACGTCAAGGGCGGAGATCTCTAGGACGAGCTTTTTAGGTGACCTCACGAAGTCTTTATTTATACACTCCGGGAACGCTCAATCAAGTTTTAAATATGAAATTGAACAATCATTGAAGGACCCCGAAAAGAGCGTGAATTCCAATGTCAGCGGAAGCCACAGCTTTAGATGTACTTAGCGATGAGAGCATGCTCCGCATCCTTCATCTCTCATCCGGGACTCCGATGTCACTTGCGGACCTTTCGATCGCATGCGGGATAACGGGGGCCGCCTGCTACAGAAGGATCTCGGACCTCAAGAGGCTCGGATTGCTACACGAGGTGGATGAGGAAAAGTGCCGGGAGGATGCCCCCCACCTCTACAGGTCCGAGGTCAGGAAGATCGAGCTCCAGTTCAGGGACGGGCATATCTACACCGTGATAGAGGGGGGCGGGGGGAAGCTTGAAAACACATGCCTGGACCCGATATCGGGGGTCTCTCTTCCGTGGAACGGGGCTGATGATAGCCATTCCACGGTCCATTCATTCATGGATCCCGTATCATCGTTCTTCTAGTTCTTTCGTTCACTTGAATGTGAAGATTATTAATATCCCTTCAAATCCTCTACGGAGAGGGCGGGGAATATGAGGAGAACCATAGCCGATATCGTTCCGGTCGTGCTGATAACGATGGTTTTGATATTTCCGTCGCTCCTTGTGACGGGAAATGATGTTCCCGCGGCCCCCGGATCGCCGGATATTACGAGGAGCCCCTACGTTGCCTCGGACTCGATACGGATCAATTCGAATTCCGAATTGAGAACCATGGCCTCCCAGAACGGATGGGAAGGATCGGGGGCGCCTGGGGATCCGTTCATCATCGAGGACCTTATAATTGAGCACCCGACGGGAAGGGACTGCCTCTATATCGGGAATACAACAGACCACGTCATCGTTCGTAACTCTACCTTCCGCAATGTCACACAAGTCGATAAAGGTTCATATACCGGAGCTTCAGGGGTCTTTCTCAACAACGTGGATAATGTAAACCTGTCCGGAAACGACTGCTCTTTCAACAAGGACATGGGCATCAAGGTGGCGTATTCGCAAAACCTGACCATGGAGAGGAACAATTGCTCCGGCAATGGGATCGATGGGATCTATGTCTTTCACAGTGAAAAGGTGGATCTGAACAGAAATAACTGTTCGAGGAACTCTGAAAAAGGCATCAATCTATTTACACCGGACAATCCATTTGAGATACACACTAACGTTATTGGGAACGTACTGTCCGAGAATTTCATCGGGATCAAGACCATAGATATTCTCACCATGGTCCACAACAATACGGTTGTCGGAAATGATTACGGCATCTATCTTAGCAGCGCGGAACGGTCCAGAGTTTGGGGGAACGAACTAACCAATAACTCTCTTTCCATATCGGACTATTACGGTTCGGGGAACCTTATTTTTAACAATACCATGGACCGCTGCAGAAATCTGGGCATAGAGGTGGACAGGTCCGAAGCCTCGAGGGTCGAGGGGAACCGCATCATCGATGGTGGATATGGAATAAAATGTTTCGAATCTAGCGTGAAGATCCTCACCAACATCTTTCAAGATCAGAGAAATTTCGGATTGAGCCTGGAACGCTGCCGCTCGACACTAGTTAGGAATAATACGATCCTCAACGTCCGGAACAACGGAATGGAACTCAGCACAACGCCCGGTGTAGTGATCGACGGCAATACTTTATGGTATTGCGGGATCAAGGTAGGGAGGGACCCCATCGAAATTGTCACATCGTTGAAGGTCGCCTCGAACAACACCGTGAACGGACTGCCCTTGAAAGTCCTGATCAACCGGACCGATATGGAATTGATGGAAGATCTGGGCCAGATAGTTCTCCTCAACTGTACGAATATGAAGATCGGACCTCAAAACCTGATCAACTGTTCTTTCGGGGTCACGGTAATGCATTCGAGCAATGTGACAATTTCCGGCCTCAACTCATCAGAAAATTACATAGGGGCCCTGTTCTACCTCAGCGATGAGGTCAGAATAACAGACAGCATCTTCATGTACAACAAGGTATCAGCATTCACTGTAGAAAATGGTAAAGATCTCACGGTGCAGGATTCCGAGCTCCGGGATAACGTGGACGGGATCTACATAAGCGGTGTCAAGAACCTTTCGATCCACGGGCTTGTGGTATTCCGTGGCGGATTTAGCGGGATTACGGTCTATGGTAGCAATGGCGTGTCGATCAGGGACAATCACATTTCCGCATGCACCAATTACGGGATCAACCTCGGTTCAACGAACGGCAATGTCATTGTCAAGAACAATACTTTCGTTGATATCGGGTTCTACGGAATATATCTCAACTGCCACGGTACAAGGATGATCAACAATACCTTCACGAATTGCTTCATCGGTATCGCTCTCTATTACTGCCAGTATACACAGATATCGGACAGCAACATGACCAATTGCGGGATCATGATAGTAGGGGGCGGTTCGGTACAGAACTGGATCCTCAACGAGATCGACGATACCAACATGGTGAACGGGAAGCCTGTCATATTCATCAAGAACCAGTCCGGAGGATCTCCAAGACCTGCCGGCCAGGTGATAGTCGCCAATTCGAGCTTCGTTCAGGTCGCGGGTCAGGACCTGCAAAACTGCTCCATCGGGGTCCAGATCGGGCACTGCCGGTCGATGGCCGTCTTCGACAACAATATCAAGACGATCCAGGCGATCAACATCCAGTATTCGACGGATGTCGTTGTATGGAGGAACACCATCCGTTCCGATGTACAGGGAATATACCTTTCGCAATGCACCGGAACCGTGATCGCAGAGAACGATATCAAGGGGGGAACCTCGGGAGGTATCACCTCAGGTTACTCATACGGAACCATCATCGAGGAGAACATTATATACGAGGGTTACTACAGTATAAACGGTTACTTCTATCAGTCAACTCTGAAATCGAACGTGATCGTGGGTGGGGTCTTTGGCATCCAATTCGACGGTGCATATTCGGTGATAACCTCGAACAGATGCACAGATATGAACAACACCGGGATCATGGTGTCTGGGACATATAACAACATCTCGATGAACATCTGCACCGGATCGATCGTCGGGATACATGGCTCGAATGTCAGGGATACGATCTTCGAGAACAACTCCTGCAGATACAACAACATCGGGATAAGGGTCTACAGCGGGTACACGAGCGCGGGGTCCGTCACCATCCGTCAGAACACCGTAACCGGGAACGATATTGGCATCCATGTTTACGGGGAGACAGCCTTCAGGATAGAGAAGAACTACATCGACCGCAACTCGGATTCAGGCATCTTCATGGACAAGATCAGGGGATCTACCATGTACGATAACGTCCTGATCCGCAACGGCTTATGGATAGAGGGGGTCGAGGATCAATGGAAAGGGCATAAGATCCCCGAAAACAACACCGTGAACGGATTTCCGATCAAGTACCTGTCCGGGAAGAACAACCAGGTGATCACGGACAGGCATGACCAGATCATTCTTGCAGGATGCGCAAACATCGAGATCAACGGACACATGCTCACGAATTCGACCTCGGGCATACTGACAGCTTTCTCGGAGAACCTCACTATCAGGGGAACTTCATTCTACGGAATGACCGGATACGGTCTCTATTCCCATGCTTCGCGGAACATCCACCTCGACACTTGCAACTTCCTTGACAATAGCAATGGGCTGTATGCCTACAAATCAAAGAACCTTAATATATCGAACTCACTGCTCAGGGGCAATCTCGAAAGTGCGGTCTATCTGGAAAACTGCGAGGGATTCGGACTTTACAATGATTCGATCGAGAACAACGGCTTAGGAGCTCATCTTGAGCTGTCGGACGCGATCGACCTTTCCCGGTCCGAGTTCGCCGGGAACTCCATAGGAGTGAACATCGATCGAGCCTTCACGACCACAATGACATTCTGCTCGATCAAACAGAATGGTATCGGTGTGAACATATCGGGTGGCTCGGAGAACAATCGTTTCCATCACAACGACTTTGTCGACAATCGCATCGAGAACGCTATCGATTCAGGCCAGAAGAACCAATTTGACGACAATATTGGAGAGGGGAACCACTGGAGCGACTACAGGGATAAGTTCCCGAGCGCCGTATCCAACGGAAAGGTTTGGAGCATCCCATACAGTATCTATGACGAGAACGGGACGCTCAATTCCCTGGACAGGTACCCCCTTGTGGGCAAGGTCTTCCATATCGACATTCATCCTCCGGAGATCATTGACCTGACACCGGATGTCGCCTACGCGGGGGAGAACTTAACATTTCACGTGGAGCTTCTGGATTACTCGGGAATAATGGAATGCAGGGTGGAATATAATATCGGCTATGGGGCCGATCCGATCATTTCAAAGCTTTCAAGGGTTTCGGATGTTGGATGGAAGCACACGATCTACATACCGGACGCGATCCTGCCTCTCATCTACCGCATAGATGCCACGGACAACCTCTTCTACAGGAACGTGACCCTCCACCGCAACGTCACCATCATGGACCGAGAATATCCCCTCGTCCCCTTCGACACCTCCGACCAGAACGCCACCACCGGAGATCCCTTCGTCTTCAGGGCAAGGTCCGACGACAATATCGAAGTGGTCCTGCTGGAAGTGGAATACTGGTTCGGGGACGGGGAAAGTCGGTACATGATCATCGCAGAATCGAAAGAAGGCGAGCTCGAGATAACGATCCCATGGAACTCCACGGACCGGCTTCACTACATCCTTTCCGCGGAGGACAGCTCAGGGAACAGGATGTCGACACAGGTCAGGACCGTGAACGTGGTGGATAACGACCCCCCGACGGCCGAAGCGGGGAACGATATGATGACCAACGAGGGGGACATGGCGTTCTTCAACGGAGAGGAAAGCACCGACAATGTGGGTATAGTGTCCTATACATGGACACTTCCATACCTGGGGGGTCGTGTCAATCTCGAGGGCTCGAGCACCGCCTTCAGATTTCAGGAACCCGGGGCCTACATCATCACACTTACGGTCAGGGACGCCTTCGGCAATGCGGATGCGGATACGGTCAACCTTCTGGTGATCGAGGGGGAAGGGGAAGAACTCCTCGATGTAAAGGTCGGACCGGTGATGGACACCGAATTCGTCATACTGGAGGGCGTCATCGTCACCATCAAGCTCGGGAACAGGACATGGAACGATGCGACGGGAGAGGACGGTCTTGCAAGGTTCAGGATCTCCTCTGAGCATGTCGGGTCCACACTCAATATTACGTTGTCGAAGAAGGACTATCATCCAGTTCAGTTCGATGCGGTCCTGAACGCGGACGGATCTCTCACGGGAGAGCTTCCCCTCATGGAAAGGATCGATAGGGGATCAGGTGACAAGGGTTCAGGTCTGGCTTTCCTCTGGATCGTGCTTGTTATCATTGTTATCCTGGGTGCCGCAGCAGGAATATTCCTCTTCATCCGGTCACAGAGAAACATTAATGGAGAGGGGTGGGAGACATGGGAGGAATGATTCACTCGATGGTGAACATCTTGTTTCGGGAGAGGAACTCGTAGACCAGCGACTGCTTCTCCTCCGACCCGCAGTGCACGTTGAGCAGCAGCTCTCCCCTTGTCACCACGCTGCCGGATCTCTTGTAAAGGTCGATCCCCGACCCGACATTGAAGGGTGCCCCTGCAAGCCTTGCCACCTTCTTTACCACCTGATTATCGTAATCCACCAGCTTGCCGTCCTTTGGAGCCCTTATGTCGATGGTGACGGTTGAAAGGGGAAGCTTCTCGGGTGCTATGTCCGGGTCCCCGCCCTGGGCGTAAATGATCTGCTTGAACTTCGTGAGGGCCTTTCCGGACTCCAGGGCTTCCTTTGCTATCTCCATGCCGTCCCCGGGCCTGTGATCGTGGCCGAACTTGTCCCTGCCGAAGAGGTCGATCAGGTTCCCGGCGACCATCAAGGCCTTTTCCCTGAGGTCCGAAGGTGCGTTCGGCCGGTTCATCAGGACCTGAAGGACATCCCTCGCTTCGAGGTTCGGTCCTATCCCGTTACCTATGGGCTCATCCCCGAAGGTTATGATGACCTCCGACCTCATCCCCAGCCTCGCCGCCACTTTTTTGAGTTTCTGGGCCATGTGGCGGACCTCCCCCAGCGAATGATACCTGGTCTCAAGGCCAACCGGCATGTCGATGAGGACGTACTTGGACCCCATGGCGTACTTCTTCGAGAGGATCGATGATATCAGGAGACCCTCGGGATTCGAGTCGATGGGCTTTCGGATCTTGATCAGCCTTGAATCGGCCGGGGCGATGTTGAGCCCCCCGCCCCATATCAGGCAGCCTCCGGTCTTTTTCACGATATCCTGGATCTGCCACTTCTCGAAGGATACCTTGGCCATGGTCTCCATGACATCGGCGGTTCCCGCAGGGGACGTGATCGCCCGGGAGGAAGCTTTCGGTATCTTCACCCCGAGGGACGCTATGATCGGAACGACGATTGGAGAGGTCCTGTTCCCGGGGACCCCACCGGTGCAGTGCTTGTCCGCGACAAGCTCGTCCTCCCATTCGAGGCGGTCCCCCGATTCCGCCAGGTACCTGGTGAGATTGTAGAGCTCTGCCATTGAAAGGTCCTGCATGGTGCATGATGTCACAAAACAGGATAGCTCGACCTCGGAGAGGGAGTCATCGACGATGTCCCCGACGATCTCCATTATCTGGTTCCCCGAGAGCTCGACACCGTTCATCCTGTCGACGATATGCTTGACCGAATCGGGTTTGGGGATCGGCCTCACAACTATGATCCCTTCCTCCCGGATATCCATCTCGTCGGCGAGCTCCCTGCACAGTCCGACCTTGTCCCTGAGTGATGACCAGAATTGGACCGTTACCGTGTGAATGGACCTGATGTCCTTGACGTTGATCACTTCCACCCTGTCCATGGGGTGGAGGTCCAGGTCCTTTGCCATCTTCTCGGGGAAGAAGGCTATCTTCTCCCCTCCGGTCGAGATATCGACCCTTTCGCATCTGGTCTGCATCGGGATCCCCTGTCAAATCCACCTCTTGGTAATTAGTTGTTACTGGAAGGTTTTCAAGAAAAGAATCAGGCATGCGGCGGGACCTTGGGCCCTGCACCGTCAATAACCTGTTTCAGGTCGATGGAGCTACCCTGCAGGCCCCCATCTGATCACGATCCGTGAAGACCTTCAAGCCTGCCCCTCCCGGTATACTTTTCCCTTTCCGGGGCAATTTTCGTCCCGGCTGATCGTCATGATCACTGGTCAACGCAAACGGTCAGGACATACGCCGAGGGGACGTGCGCCTGGACCTTCCTTTCATCACCCTCGCGGTTGACGAACACATCAAAGGAGATGCCGCCTTTGTTTGGAAGTTTGACGACCTCGCTGCACTGAACGGACCGGAGGTCCACCGACAGCCCGAGGCCCATCATCTTCAAATAGGATTCCTTTGCGGAGAAGAACAGGGTCTGCATCATGTTCTCTCCCACGTCGTACTCCTTCTGCTTCTCCGAGATCAACCGGGCCTCGGTTTCTGTGAAGGCCTCGTCCACGAATGACCTGTCGCGGTGCTCGGCAAGCTCAATATCGACGCCGTGGACCTTGCTCCCAACCGAGCAGACGGCCCACCTGTGGGAATGGGAGATTGATATCTCGATCCTCTCCCCGTCGACCACGGCATAGGGCTTTCCCTTCTCCTCTGTCTCGATCCTTATGGATTTCACGGGTACCACCTTATACCGGGTCGTGGCGAGATACCATGACACCGCCATCTTGGCAATGACCCTTCCCATGGTATGCTCCCGCCTTCTCTTCTGGGTCATCTTCTCCGTGACAAGGGAACCCCATTCGTCCTCCCCGAAGTACCTGACGTACTTCTCGAGGTCCTCCGGGGCGGAATCAAGGTCGATCCTGAACACCCTCACAGAATCATCGGGAGAATGGAACTCCTCGAAGGTGACCGAATGGTCCCCCTTGAGCTCACCGTCGTAGTTCATCATCGACTTGAGCCTGTAGTCCCTGTAGGAGAACCTGACGTTCCCGTTCCGATCGAGGAAATCAACGTCGAACTTGAAGGTGCTGTCCTCCCTTCCCTCGAACCTCACCCACACTATGCCGGGTTCGGAGACATGGGTGTCGACATTGTATTCGATCACACCCACCTTCACCGGAAGGGCCATGAGCTTGAAGCGGTCGAGAACGTATGCGCCTGCCGTCTGGAAGCCGCATTCGGTCTGCATGGGCGCGGTCACAAGATCACCGTTCTTCCACCCTGTCTTCGGATCGAACAGGTCCTCGGGGGCCGGGTGATAGATCCCCACAAGCTCCCCGTCCTTAAGGACCTCCATTCCCTCCATTACCTGGAACCTGGGACCATGGAAAAGATGGTTGTAGATCTCGGGCCTCAGCACCTGTGCGAGGACGTTGCGGGGCCTTGCCGGATGATCGGCCACTTTCTGGCATTCATTCGACCTCTGTCCCATGAAAACGCTCCCCTGGTAATGCTCGACCTCCACCTCCTTTCCGGTCTTCTTGGACCTGAGGATGGAGTATACCCTGAGGGTCACTACCCTACCCCCGCTCTCTTCAGCGGAAACGCCTCCCTCGACGAAGATGTCAAGGGTCTCCTTGACATTGACAGCCTTCTTGAACATGATGTCACGGAGCTCGACGACCTGAAGGTCCGGGCAGAGGACCGAGGCGGTCTCGGCGAAAAGCTCGAGCCCCATCACTCCGGGAAGGACCATCGTCCCCATGATGGAATGGTCCGGAAGGAACCTCTCCCGGATGCCGTCAAGGGATCTCTTTATCTTGATCATCTCGCCGTTGTTCATCATGACCTCATCGATAAGGGGCGCGGGTCCCTTGGGAGAGGAGGGTTTCTCGACCACGGGCGGTACAATGTCCGATCCCGCGGGCATGGGAGGATGGATGCCTTCCGACCACTTCAGCACGCCTCCCTTGTCCATGGGGCCGAGCGACCCGGAGTAGTAGACCTCCCTCTCTTTGCCGTGGATTATCTCCGAGATGGCATACTCGATACCGTCGTCGACCGGTATGAATGTGATCCCGCCCATTTCTAGCAGGGTCTTCACAGCACCCTTGCTTGCCATTCCAACGCCGGCCCATGCGGACCACCCGACGGCTTTGAAGGTGCAATCGGGATGGTACTTGAGAAGCGCCCCTCTGAGCTTCGCGAGGAGATCGTTGGCGCTGCTGTAGTCCACCTGTCCGGCGTTGCCGAACCTTCCCGCCACCGACGTGAAGGTCAAGAAGAACCTGATGGGATGCTCCCTGGTGGCATCCAGAAGGGCCTTGGCCCCCTGGACCTTGATGTCGAACACCCTGTCGAAGTCCTCCTGCTTCTTGGAGACAAGCGATTTTGACTGCTCTATCCCCGCAGCGTGGATTATGCCGTCGAAGGGTCCGTTCTCATGGGCGATCTTGGCCAGGGATGCGCTGTCCCTGATGTCTGACCTGTGATAGTGGGGTTCGGACCCCATGGACTCGAGTTCCTTCATCAGCCTGTGAACTCCGATGCTCCTCGTGATCCTGGAGAACTCCCGGTCGAGCATGACCGGGGTGACCTTCGTCCCGTCCTTTTCCATCTCCTGCCTGATCTCTTCCTTCTTCAGGGCAAGGCCCTCCTCGTCCAGGGAGGCGAGCTTGTCGGTATCGGGGAGAAGCTCGGCGATGTCGATGATGTGGAGCTTCACCTTTGCCCTCTTCGCGATTCCTTTGATGATCTCGGCTGTGATCCCGCCTCCTCCTCCGGACACAAGGATCGACATTCCGTCCGTGAACTTCAGGTTCTCCTCTTGGGGCTGGAGGATTATCCTCATGGCCGGGAGGTACCTCTTCTCGAGATCGTGGCCGACCTCGAGCGGGTGTCCTTCCTTGGAAACTTCCGCAACCAGAAGGTCTATTGCCTTCTCGACGCCCATGGACGGATCGACATCCAAGGCGATGACGTCAGCGTTGGGGTACTCCCTGCCAACGGCCTTGGTGAAACCGGACACGCTGCCATTGAAAGGGTTCACCGGTCTGTTGAGAGCGAATTTTCCTCCCATGGCGGTGATGGAATAGAGGAAGCCGCCGTCTTTTAGCCTCTTATCCATGGCCTTGGCAGCAGCAAAGAGGAGCTTCGATGTCGAAGCGCTGAGAGCATCCCACCCCTCGGGGTCCGGATCGTCCTCCAGAAAGAGCGGGGCAACGCATATGATCCCCTCTACCTCCGGGATCAAGTTCTCATCGAATTCGGAGACCCCCTGCGGGAGAAGAACCGGCTCCACGCCGAGCTTCTCCTTGAGGAGCGCAGCGGTATTGTCGTCTCCCCCGATGATCAGCGCCTTCCTTCCCCTGACGGGGCTTTCTCCGGGGGTCACCGCAGGGGCCTCATCGGCCTGGAGCACCCACCTGTTGATGCGCTCCCTGAGCTGCTCCTCGGTGAGCTGCTCTATCTCGACCTTCTTCTCCTCAACGACCTCAGGCTGCCCGGAGGGGATGACGCCCTTGGACGCAATGTATTCGATGATCTTCCGAAGGGTGTTGAGGTCGGAAAGGTTGATGGTGTCGTCCCTGGGAAGCGAGAAGTTCTCCCTTGCCATCGCAAAGAGCTCGACCTGCTTCACGGTGTCGATGCCAAGGTCGGCCTCGAGATCGAGGTCCAGCTCAAGCATGTCCTCCGGATAGCCGGTCTTTTCGGCAACGATCTCCACGACCTTTCGGGTGATGAGGTCAAGGTCGGACCCTGTCCCTTTTTCCTCTTTCACCCCGGTCTTTGCGGGGGCAGGGGGCGCCTCGTCAGCGACCTGCGGGGGGGGCGCCGGAGTCTCCTCGACAACGGGCTCGGGGGCTGCCGGAGCTTCTTCCGGCCGGACCTTGGATGCTACATAATCTATGATATGCCTCAGGGTCGGCATGTCCTGAAGGCTTATGGAATCGTCCCTGGGCAGGCTGAAATCCTCCCTTGCCATTGCGAACAGCTCCACCTGCTTCACGGTGTCGATGCCGAGGTCGGCTTCCAGGTCGAGGTCCAGCTCAAGCATGTCCTCGGGATAACCGGTCTTCTCGGCGACTATCTCGATGACCTTGCTCTTGACGTTCTCCCAGTGGTCAGCGGTGCTCGGAGCGGCCTCTGTCCTGACCGGCTCCTCCTTGACGGGGGCTTCCTGCACGGAAGGGGCGAGCTCTTCTGTCTCAGGCTCCTCTTCACTCGCGGGCGGAACCGCGTCTTCCTTGACCGGCTCCTCCTTCTTTGGAGGCTGTGCTTCGGAGAGAGAGGCCTCCTCGATGACACCGGCACCCATCTTCTCCGAAACGTAATCTATGATCTTCCTGAGGGTGTTCAGTTCCGAAAGGTTGATGGTGTCGTCCCTGGGGAGGCTGAAATCCTCCCTGGCGGTCGCGAAGAGCTCAACCTGCTTCACCGTGTCGATCCCGAGGTCGGCCTCAAGATCGAGGTCAAGCTCCAGCATGTCCTCGGGATATCCTGTCTTCTCGGCAACGATCTCGACGACCTTGTCCCTGACCCTGTCCCAGTTGACCTCCGTCCCTTTGGGCTCCTGGACGGTCTTATCTTCTTCCACGACAGGTTCGGCCTTCTCTTCTTCGGCCGGAGCGGGTTCGGCCTTCTTCTCCTCGACCGCCGGAGCCGGTTCCGTGGGAGCCGTACCGCCGATCTTTTCCATGACGTAATCGATTATCTTTCTGAGGGTGTTCAGCTCCGAAAGGTTGATGGTGTCGTCCTTTGGAAGGCTGAAATCCTCCCTGGCGGTGGCGAAGAGCTCCACCTGCTTCACGGTGTCGATGCCGAGGTCGGCCTCAAGATCGAGGTCAAGCTCCAGCATGTCATCTGGATACCCGGTCTTCTCCGCGACCAGTGAAATGACCTGGTCCTTCACCTGTTCCCAGGTGATCCCGGCTGCCTGCGGTGCCGGTTCCTGTTCCGGTTCCGGTTCGGATACGGGTTCCTTGCCCGGAGGCGCTTCGCACGTCTTCTCGTCAGCAATGGGTGCAGTCAGTCCGGGGATCTCGCCTCCCATCTTCTCGACGGCGTAATCGATGATCTTCCTGAGGGTGTTGAGGTCGGAAAGGTTGATATTGTCATCCCTTGGAAGGCTGAACTCCTCCCTGGCCAGAGCGAAGAGCTCCACCTGCTTCACAGTATCGATGCCTAGGTCGGCCTCGAGGTCGAGGTCCAGCTCCAGCATGTCATCGGGATACCCGGTCTTCTCCGAAACGATGGATATCACCTGGTCCCTGACAACCTCCCACTGGTCCTTCTCCTTGACCTCTTCCCTGACCTCCGGTTCCGGAGGAGATGGCGGCGCTGCTTCCTCGACCGCCTTCTTCTCCGAGGGACCCTTCTTGTGAATGATGTAGTTGATGACGTGTCTGAGCGTCGGATAGTCCCTGAGGTTCACCCCCTCGTCCTTGGGGAGGCCGAAATGGACCCTTGCGGCCCCGAAGAGCTCCACCTGCTTCACCGTGTCGATGCCAAGGTCGGCTTCGAGGTCGCCGTCAATATCTATGGTATCCTCCGGGAACCCCATTTTTCGGGCAAAGATGGAAACGACCTGGTCCCTGACCTCGTTGAAATATCCCTGGTCGGTCACCTCCGTTATGCTTCTCTGGTAGCCTATCTGGGAGGATTCCCTCCTGACGGCCCTGTGGGGTATGAGGTTGTCCCTGCCGGAATCCTTCAGCCTGAGGACATTATCAATGACCTCGAGCTCAACCGGTTCGGTGGTCGCTATCGACCTGAGCCATTTGTTGTACTTCTCCCTGGATCGGAAACGACCGTCCTGGTCCGGCTTTCTCACAAGGAGGAAGGAGAGCTGCGACCCGAATCCGGCGGCAAGCCTTAGACCGTAGTGTCTGTCGTGCTTCCCGCCCCTGGAAAGCTGCATCCCCTCGAACTGCTTGTCGATATGCTCCGGGGTCAGGTTCGCGATGGGGATCTGCACACCTTTCTCGAGACTCTTCACCAGTGCTGGGTCCTCGAGGCATGCTCCGAAAGCGTGGCCAGTGAATCCCTTGGTGTTGAGAATGATAATTTCCCTGAACTTCTCGCCGAATGTCCTTCTGAGGGATTCGACCTCTGCGGCGGAGGAGCCTCCCCTTGCGGGGGTGTAGGTCTCGTGGGACATGAAGACCATGTCAGGGGCTATGTCATCCCTCTTGAAACCGTGGAGCCTTTCCATCTTGTAGATGAAACGGTCCATGGACCTTGCGATATGGGCGACATCCAGCCTGGAGCCGTGGTAGGCGGAATTGCCTATATGCGATCCCATGATCTCTACGATCGGGTTCATGCCCCTTCTCATCGGTTCCTCCTCGGCCTCGACCAGGATCGCCGAGGCACCGGAACCGAGGATCATTCCCTTCCTCCTCTCATCGAAGGGCATTGCTGCCTTGGTGATATCCTTCTCGTTGGTGAGGGCGCCCAATGCAAGGAGGGACGAGCCGAACCATTCCATGTTCATATCGGAAGATGGATCATCAGCCCCCAGGACGAGGACGCGCTTGCACCTTCCAGACTGTATCCAGTCCTGTGCGATCCCGATACCGATGGTCGAAGTGGCGCAGGCCGAGTTGATCTGGGTGTTGGGTCCCTTCGCCTTGATGTACTGGGCGAACTGAGAGTGGCCCATGGCGAGGACCCTGAACATGAAGTTCCTCGGGTACAGGTATTCCTTGGTTGCGCTGCCCTTCAAAAGCTCCTCGAGCTCATCCTGGAGTTCGGTTCCCTTCACCTTATCCTTAAGAACCTCGTATAGCCTCCTCCTCTCCTGGACCGTTGCCTTCTCGATCTTGACGCTGCAGTACTCCGCCATTTCTTTGTACAGCCTGTCAAACCCAGGGAATGCCGAAGCGAAGATTATACCCGTGTCCTCCTGGAGCTCCAGAGGCAACTCCCATTCCTCCGGGAGGAACGAGCCAGTGGATGTCTGTGAATATCTTTTCACCAGAGGTATCCCTGCATCCTTCAGTGCCAGGAGACCGGCGGCAAAGGCGAGCTGGGAGGTTATGTCCAGGGAATCTATGACGCTCTCGGGGACGCCGAACTCCTTTTGGAGGTCGAACTCTCCTAGCCTCCCGGCAAGCTGGAGGACCTTGGAGCCGTCGTCGAGCTTCACCATCTCGGCCGAGCCGTCGGGCTTCTTGTCCAGCCTGATGATGTTCTTCTCGATGAACTTCTCCATGTACTCCTCGCTGACCGCATCGATAAGGGTCCTTCCCTGAACGAGGAGGTCCAGGTTCTCGTCCGTGAATACCTTCTTGAACATCCCCGGGAGACCGAATGCCGCTCCGGTGACAACGACCCTCGCACCCCTCCTCGTGGGGACGGTGGTCCCGATGCCGGAAAGGTCGACATCCTCCCTGATGGGTTCGACCTGAGGCGCACCCCTGGGTACAGAACCGTATACCTCCTTCAGGAACCTGTCAATGGCATCCCTGTTCGTTGAAAGGAAATCCTGGAAGGAGGAAGGGGGCTCCACCATCCGGACCTGACCGGATGCGGCTGCGGCCGGCTCCGGAACCGTTCCGGGAGCAGGGGCGGGGGCCTTTTCCTCCGTGACCTGGACAGCTTCCTTAACGAAGGGTTTCAAGGCGTCGATGAATTCCCTGTTATAGAAGGTGTCATCGTCCTTTGCAGGGATCTTGAGATCGAATCCCAGCGCCCATAGGAACGCCACCATCTCGTTGTAGGTCGCCATCCCTCCCTTCTTGGGGTGATTTGAGGTGATAGGGAAAACGCGTCCCTTCTTGACATCCTCCTCCATGAGGTTGTAGGCGAAGGAGGTGAGAGCCCTCTTCGGCCCCACCTCGATGAATGTCCTGCACCCGTCGGCATGGGCCCTTGTGACCTGGGATATCCACTCCACGGAGGATGCGACCTGCTCTTTTAGGAGGTCGAGGATCTGCTCCTTTACCTCGGCGGGATCCCCTTCCTGCGGGTAGTAGTCCCCGGTCACGTTGGATAGCAGAGGTATCCTTGGCGGATTGATCGTTAGCTTCGACAGATAATTCCGCAGGATGTCCTTTACCGGAGCGACGACCCCCGAATGGAAAGCGTGGGATACGGGGAGCTGGACGGCTTCCACGCCGCGCTCTCCGAACTTCTTGATCGCCTGATCGACCGCATCGGACTCTCCTGCAATGACGGTCTGGACAAGGCAGTTCTTGTTCGCCGGGATCACGTACCCGTCCACCTCGGAAAGGACCTCCTCGACCACATCGAGACCCGCCATTATCGAGGCCATCTTGCCGGGGTCCTCGACCTTGAGGTCCCTCATCTCCCTGCCCCTGGCGGAAACGGCCTTCAGGGCGTCGCCGAAATCCATCACTCCCGAGGCGATCAGGGCTCCGTATTCTCCCAGGGAATGGCCCATTGCGAGGTCCGGTTCGACCCCGAGCCTGTCGAGGAGCTTGTACATCGAGGTGTCGACGGTGAGCATGGACGGCTGGTTGAACTCGGTCCGCCTCAGTGTCTCGGAGGCCTCAGTGTACTCCGGTGTGTCCGGCTCCACATCCCTGAACACATAGCTGGAAAGGGGCTGCGGGATGAGGTCCTTCATGACCCCGTCTGCCTCTTCGAAGGTTTCCTTCACTATCCTGAACTTGTTTCGGAGCTCCCTGAACATGTTGATGTACTGGGAGCCCTGGCCGGGGAACATGAAGCAGACCTTACCATGGTCCATGCGTTCCCTGTCTCCCACGAATATGCCCTTCGCGGCCAGGGCCATCAGGCCTTTCTCGTCAAGGCCGACCTTCTTGAGGAGAGCCACCTGCTTTCCGAAGTGCTCGGGGTTCGAGACTGCTATCCCCAGCCTGTACCGTCCCTCGTAGGAGGGCATTTCGAAGGCGTCCCGGAGACGTCCCCCTTTCGAGGAGATCTCCTGGGCTCTCTGCACGGCGGCCTCCGCCTGCTTCAGAAGGTCCAGTGGATTGTTCGAGGAGAAGATGAAGAACTCCCCCTCCTCCTCTCCGTGTTTCTCGAGGTAGGAGCGGATCCCGTCCATATCGACCAGAGGCTCGGCCGTCGAGGTGGGCTGTGGTGCAGCCGCGTTCGTCGAGGGGGCGGGACTATTGTTTTCCCTTGCCTCCTTCCAGGCATCATAGATATCCCTGTCGAACTCCTCGAGGATCACATGGAAATTGGTGCCTCCGAAACCGAAGGCGGAAACCCCGCATCTTCTTGGGACGTCTTCCCTGATGCGCTTCCATTCCTTTGCCTCGGTCAGAACGTGGAAGGGGGACTTCGTCCAATCGTAATAGGGATTGGGCTTCTCGAAGTTGATCTGCGGAGGCAGGGTCCTGTTGGTGATTGCTAGAAGCGATTTGATCATTCCCGCCGCACCTGCCGCGGATTTGAGATGGCCGATCTGAGACTTTATCGAGGTGAGGCCAATGGACCCCGGGGGAACACCGCTGAAGAACTCTCCAAGGGAGTTGAGCTCGGCAACGTCTCCCACCGCCGTCGATGTTCCGTGGGCTTCGACGAACGATATGGTTGACGGGTCGATCCTGGCATCCTTGTAGGCGCTTATCAGCGCAAGCTGCTGACCCTCGGGATTGGGAGCGGTTATGCCCTTTGCCTTTCCGTCGCTCGAGGCCCCGATACCCTTCACGATCCCGTAGATCTTGTCACCGCTCTCGACGGCATCTTCCAACCTTTTGAGGATGACTATACCGGAACCCTCACCCATTAGGAATCCGTTGGCCCCCTCCGCGAAGGGTCTCGAGCCGTCCGGCGTGAGTGCGCCTATCTTGCAAAACTCGACGAAGCTCTGGGCCGTCATCACCGAATCGGTCCCTCCGGAGACGGCGATGTCTATCTGTTTCAAGGCCAGGGCGTTCCTTGAGGTGTGCACGGCTGCCAGCGACGATGCGCAAGCAGCATCCGTGATGAAGTTCGGACCCTTGAAATTGAATATGTTGGCGAGCCTGCCGGAAGCGATGTTCGGGAGACAGCCAGGCATGGAATCCTCGTTGATCTGGATGATGTTATCGTCCATTATCTTGCGAAGTCCCGTTTTTATCCTATCCCTGGCATCCTGCGGGAGCGTGGACCAGTCCTCTACCTGGTCCATCCAGGCGTAGACATTATCCATCCCTACCCTGATAGCGCCCCAATCTCTGTTCTCCCCCCCGCCGGAGTTGGCCACCATGACGCCGACCCTGGTCCGGTCGATATCATTGTTATCCAGAAGGTTCGCGTCCGCAAGGGCCTCCTTGGCAGCCTTCATGGCATATCTCTGATAGAGGTCGATCTGCTCGAAGAGCTTGGGGGGCAGCCTGAACTCGCGGAAGTCCATCTCGAAGTCGGTGATGAAGGCCCCGATCTTTGTATAGGTCTTGTCGGGGACCTTGCGGTCCGGGTCATAATAGTACGTCCAGTCCCATCGGTCCTTCGGCACCTCTCCGGAGGCGTCGACGCCGTCCACCACAAGCTTCCAGTACTTTTCCGTTCCGATCGCCTTGGGGAATACCGACCCGATGCCGACCACCGCCACGGCGGTGTCGTAATAATCGGGCGGAACGGGTTTCCCGTCAACGGTCACATTGCCTTTCACCTTCATCTCCCCTTCTTTCTTCTCTTCGATCGTGATGTCCGTTCTCTCGTCCCTGGCCGCCGCAGGTCCTCCGATAAGGTCCGACAGGGCTTCGACGACGCCTCCGTAGGATTCGAACTCCTTTGCTGAGGAAAGCTCCTCTCCCGCGGGATAGAGGACCGCAGCTCCCCCGGCAAGCGAGGATAGTACAAGCTCCGTTGTCCTTTCCTTCAATGCCATGTAGATGGTCTTGGGGTCCTCCCCCTGGTCGACCATCGCCTGCTCAAGGCTCACCAGTTCGTTCCTGGTCCCCTCGTCCGCGATGAACCTGAAGGACCTCCCGGTGGAATCCCCGAGGATGAAAGTGGACCCCGGGCCGAAGCCTTCGATAACGCTCCTGATCCCGTCAGGAAGAGAGGCCTCGGAGGTCGTGAGAAGCTCGGAGTCAAGGACGAGACCTGAGATCTGGGACCTGTCGAGGCTGCCCATGTCGGCAGCCTTCACCCCGCCCCTGATGATCATAGGGACCTCGTCAATCTCTTTCCTTATCTCCCGGAGGAGGTCCATGCCGGGCATGGAAGATACCCTGCCCCCGCCCTCGCTCCCCCTGAGTACCAGTCCATCGACACCTGCCTCCGCCGATGCCTCCGCTTCCTCTACCGTGCAGACCTCCTGAAGCACCTTCAGACCCATGGAATGGGCAGTCTCGTAGATGGTGGAGCGGACCATGTCCGGAAGCGTCTCCTTGGGCATTGCCACAAGGAGTTTCAGGTTCTGGGGGAGCTCCCCGGTGATGAGCGCCTGCAGTTTCTCGCTCATTGGATCCACCCTTACGCCGAAGGGCAGGGACCCGCCCTTCAGGTCCTTCAAAAGCATGGCGATCCCGTCGGGGTCGATATACTCCAGGTCCAGCACTCCGAGCGCTCCCGCACTGGATGCTGCCACGGCCAGGGCTGGATCGACCTGGCCGGGAGGATTATAGACAAGTATGTCCATATTTGTACCAAGCAGGGAGCTCAATGTTTCAACACTACCTCTGTCCTTTCCTGAAGTCATTATCTCACCAGGGATGGTAATTCACTCAACGTTGAATGCGCAAATTCCCCTAACATGATTTGGTTAATAAAAATTATGTTCTATTTTGACCGACAATTTTGTTTATTTTAACTTAATGTCGAAGAAAAGCATAAAAAAATGTGATAAAAAAATCCGAGAGTTGTTAACATAATTGTAGCAATGAGTGAATTAACGGTAATAAAGGTCTCATTCGTGCTGGACCCGGATGAAAACCTCCATATTAATCAATTACACCATGGACGAACGTTAACGCCTATAACTATATCAAAAAGGTGAAGTGGACCATGGCCAGCATTTTCGCCGGTCACCTGCTCCTCCTTCTGACCTGATCGGGATGCAGCCGGAAATGTTCGTTGAGCCTCTTCACTCCGGCGAGGAACTTCGGCATATCCTCCCTCGATCTGTTGAAGGGGCATACCTTGATGCACAATCCGCAGCCGTCGTATTTCGCGAAATGAGGGATGCATCTGTAGGGATCGATGGTGTACTTGTTATGACCTCTCTCCATCCGCTTCTCCCTGGAGATCGCGTCCCCCATGCATTCGTCGGCACATGTCTGACAGCGCTCGCAGAACTCCGAGATCCCCAGATCAACGGGTTCGCCCTGGGGCAGCTCAAGTTCCGTGGTGACGACCCCCAATCTCACTCTGGGTCCGAACCCGGGGGTGATCAGAAGGCCGAGCATCCCGACCTCTCCAAGACCCGCATGGAGCCCGGCGACGGTGTTGAGGATGGTGGGCGGCGCTTTTAGAAAGGTCCTCACCTGGTGCCCCTGGGCCTGGTAGCCCATGAAGCGGATGAACTCGCCGACCGTCTGAACGATCCCTCCCAGCCTCCAGTAGGCTCTGAGTGCTTCTTTCCCTGCGGGGGGGTCAGGGGAGGTGTCAATGGCATCGTACTCCATCTCGAGACCCAGAACGACCGCATATTCCCCATGAATATCGGCTCCCTGGAAGACCATGTCGGGGAGCACCTTCGTGAACCCGATCATTGAAGCCCCTGCAGCCTTTGCGAACGTTTCTATTCGCTCCGCCGCTTCCTCAGGGGAGCCGAAGGATATCCTTTCGGAACTGACCGGCCCGCCAAGTGAGGGATACTGCACCTCCTCGATATCCTTCACCCAGAACTTTTCCTCGGGAGATGACTTATGGAGGTCCTGATAGTGCTCGACCATGTACCGGAATATGTTCTGATAGACAGGCGGGTCAGGCATGTGAACTGACATCGAGAATGTCTGGACAAGATTAATACTTTCGCGGTTTGTATCCTTGTTCCGGTGGATTATTTATACCCGTTGGTACTAGAGAAAAGAACAGGGTTCCCCGAGGTCAAAGGATCGGTGTGGTGAAATGAGAGCTAAATCTTTGTGGATCGTCTCGCTCATGGTTACCGTTCAGCTACTTTTCTTGATGATGCCAGCGGAAGGCGGGGAATACCCCAGGGAGATCAGCCTGATCGACGAGGTCCTGAGCTTCGAGTCGGTCGTTCTGGTTCCCCCCGGGGAGGATTTCACGGTCACCTTCGATCCTCAGAGCGGTCAGCTCCTGCCGAAAAGGGAGCCTCCGCTTCCCGGCGAGTGCATGGAGGCCCTCGAACTCGTTCCGGAATGGATGAGGCTGAACCTCACCCACAAGTTCAGGCTCCTGCCCTCCGGTGCCAGGATCACATTCGCGAACCTCATCAGGAACTCCCCGAATTCCAGCTACCGCGACGAGATAGGGTTCGCCATCGCACATTCAACACCTGAGACACTGACCGACGGCAACTTCTTCCCTCAGCTCCTGACGCATAATGCACGGCTGATCTACGAATACGACGAATATCTTGACTATGTCGAGATCGTGGAAAGGGATGACTTCACAACCCTTTCCTACAGGCAGTCGGACGGCTCCTGGCTGGAGCTTCCCAGGGATGATTACTACTGGTTCGTCGTCCATCCGAAACTTGGTGACGAGCTCCCTACCTACGTTGATCCGGACTACAACTACACCACCGACCCTCCCTTTGACAGGAACCATGGAGTGGCCCCCCCGGAAGGAAAATTCTGGAGGGAATGGTTCTTCGAGTACAACAAGACCGGAAAACCACTGCTTCTGGACAGGTTGAAGGGAATGAACACCACACTGGATGCCATCAAGGCCATCAACGGATGGATCGGGGCCTCGATGATCTTCACCTCCGACAACGAGCGGCCGGTCCAGCCCGTCCGGATATATGTGAAAGGCAAGGGCCGCTGCGGTGAGTACCAGGACATGAGGTCCGCCGCGGCTAGGGCCGCCCTGATACCGGTGATCGCAACAAGCAATGCGGCCGAGGACCATGTATGGAACGAGTTCTGGGACGTCACCTGGCACCACTGGGACGGCATGATAGACAACCCAAGGGCCTACGAGAAGGGATGGGGAAAGACCTTATCCTCAGTGTGGAACAGCAGGGGGGACGGTTATTCCTGGTCGGTCACATCGACATATTCGGAGACGGCGACCATCAATGCCCTCGTGAGAGACCTTGCGGGTCTTCCGGTCGACGGGGCGGAGATCGGCATCTATACGGAGAACTTCTACCAGCCCGAGGTCCGGACGGAGACCTTCGGGACCGCAACCGACAGCAACGGAAGGGTCTCCATAGAGCTTGGGGACCTCCGCAATTACTGGGGAAGGGCCGATACGGCCGACCTCGGTTCGGACCCCACCAATCCTCTCACCCAGAACGAGATCGCCATGAACGTTTCGGCAGGGGAGGAATACGGTGCTATATTCAGGCTTCCTCAGAGCGCCCCCCGGCTCCAGTCCCTTCCAACCGGAAATCGTCCCGTCCCCGCAGGACCGAACGATCCCTTCTTCAACATCGATTTCGAGGTGATCGGCCAGATCACCAGAGGGGACGCGAGGATTGCCCCCGGCAGATACGATTTGTACAAAAATGGGGGCAACATCGACTTCTTCATCTCGGACCGGGCGAACACTGCGGCCTACAACAACGACGCTCCCTTCATGGGCTATTATGTCCGGGAGAGGACCTCCAACTTCACTCTTCAAATAAAGGTCTCATCCGATGATCAATGGACCTACGTGCTCTCCAACAAGTTCTCACAGCAGACCTACAAGGTCATCAGGATGAAGGTTTCGGTCGAGACCGACACATACCTCAACATCGAGACCCCGGTGGAGGGACAGAGGATATCGTTCGGAGAGGTCTTTGAGATATCCGGGGTAGTTCGAACATCCTTGGTCGAACCAAGAGTAGAGATCTCGATGAATACTTGGGTGGATTGGCATGAATGTATTGTTCGTCAGGATGAGAATGGTACATACAGGTATAGTGCGATGATAATATTGACTTTCCCTTACAAGTCACCATATTACCCGACGCTTCCG
>JBLIRI010000023.1:0-27017 GCA_049472235.1 Thermoplasmatota archaeon
AGACAACCCAGGTTCCCTTCAAACCCGACCAGGACAGACCTGTTTACTGCAGGGACTGCTACAGGAAGAGAAAGCCTGCCCGCTACTGATGGGTAAGCTGTTCATGATCGGGATGGATCGTGTTCGAGCACCTTTGCTTGAACACGATTGACATCCGGAATTGAAGTCCGATCTCGAAATATCAATAACCCCGGGAAAATGGACTTCTCTCATTATTTTAATGATTCTACTTTATCGGTCGGGACATTGACGGATATGCTATCGGACCGTCCAATGGTTCGAAATTTCTTTCAAATATGGATAATTTTAATTGGAACAATATCCCTTTATGGGCATGACAGAGATACTGAAGGTGCTAACGACCTCCGCATTGGTCCTTCTGTTCGTTCTCTCCTCGCTCTGCCTTGATGACGGGGACAAAGATGACGATACGGATATCGAAAAACCTGTGATCAAGAACGATATCCTGACCTCCGACGAGACATGGAGTGGCAATATCCGGATCACCGGGACCGTGATCGTCCCCAAAGGGGTCGTCCTGACGATCGAACCGGGCACGCATATCACTTTCGACCCTTACCGGGGTTACAAGGAGCCATGGATGAAGAGATCCCTTGGCATCGATGGTGGAACGATCAAGGCGGTTGGAAACCCTGATGGAATGATATGGTTCACTTCCGGGGCCGATGATCCGATAAATGGGGACTGGGGTGGGATCGAGGTATACGGGTCCAACGACTCGGTGTTCAGGTACGTGATCGTCGAGTTCGCCGTCCTTGGAATAATGCAGATCGACTCCTCGGTAGAGGTTTCCCATTCGATGATCAGATGGACCAACTCCGAGGGACTCTATGCCGAGCGCTCGAAGCCAGTGTTCAGGTCGAACATCCTATACGGGAACGGCTACCATGACATCGCCCTGGAGCAGTACAACGAGGATGTCAGGATCGAGGGCAACCACTTCCTGGGCGGACATGTCTCGCTCCATTTCGAGAAGACCGAAGCAGTCGTCCAGAACAATTATTTCACGGGCTATGACCTGCCGATAACGGGAGGAATGGATTCGACCGTGACCGTCAAGAACAACCGGTTCCGTGACTATTCCGAACCTGATCCGATAGGTTTCGATGCCACGGTCACCTCGACCATTGAAGGGAACGACCTCGGAGATGATTCGGTCCCGCCCCCCGAAATTGATATCGACGATGTGAGGGAAAGGGAGCTCGGGTACATCCCGGGGGACCCCGAGGACCGCTATAATTATGTCTATGCCTCCGAGGACGAGACCCGCAGGGTCGTGAAGAAGATAGGCAAGGGCCTGTATTTCGGATGGTCGCTGGTCTTTGCGGACGAATATCTTTGGAGGTTCAGCCTCGGTTCCGGAACCATTGGAACCCAGCTGGACTTCATCAGAGTGGATCCCGAGACCGGGAATTCGGTCCGCTACGGGAACGATGTGATCATGAATCCAAGAGGCCTTACCCATGACGGCGAGTTCTTCTATGTGAACGATTTCAGCCTTCTGAAGATCTTCAAGTTCAGTCTCAACGGGACGAAGATAGATATCCTGGCATCCTTCGACATACCGGATAAGGAGCTGGGCGGGACCTCCGGATTGACCTTCGACGGGGAGCACCTTCGCTTGCTGAGCAGGGGCGGCACCGTCCTTCACAAGATGACCAAAGATGGCGTAAAGGTGGGGGAAACCACCTTCCAGGACGGTGCGGATGTCGGGACCCTGGTGTGGACGGGGGAGTACTACTGGTCGGTGTACGGGGGTCCGAGGGGGCTCGGAAAATGGGATGCGGACGGGAACCTCATTGGCTCCATCTTTCCTGCTGCCGACGGGACCTGGGCAATAACCTGGGACGGAGAATATATATGGACCATCCAGAGGACCTGCGAGATGTGGGATGACGACAAGATCTACAAGATCGAGGTCCTTGACGATTCCCTTCCTGAGATACCCCCGGATGGATGATCCATTTGCCGATCATGCGAGCCATTCTCAGCTTTTGAGGTTCCAGTTATCCGTCGAATACTTCGAGTTCCTGAGGTCCCTTGCCCTCTTCAACTCCTTCTCCGTCCATGACGACGGGTAGGTCTCCCTGTCCTCGAGGAGGGCATCCCTTACACCCTCATAGAGCTCCTCGATGGAGATGTCCAGGTGGTCCATTATGCTTGTCACCGGTTTGTAATTGGAGCAGGTCCCCTTGACCTCCGATTCCGCCTTGTCCCCTTTGATGTAGGAGAACATCTCCCATTCGTTGACCTCGAAGAGGATCGTGCCATGATGAAGGACAGCTTTTGCCGTTCTCCTCTGGGCCGAACCGGAGATCTTCTTCTTTCCAAGCATGATGTTGTTCTCGTCGATGCTCGGGTTCAATCCGAACCCCTTCAGTGCTTCGACGATCGGCTGGAGCAGTTCCTGATAGCTCCTGGTTATATCGTTGGATATCACACCGGGCGGCGCGCAGATGGAGAACACCAGCTCGTTCCCCGGGACGTGGAACATGGTCCCGCCGCCGCTTGCCCTTCTGATCACGGGGACGCCGGACCTTTTGCATCTGTGCAAATAGACCTCGCCTTCAGCGTTCTGGAAATTGCCGACCGTGACCGCCTTTTTCTCCCAGTCCCAGAAATGAATGACCGGGTCTCCCCCGCCCGTGACATGTTCGATCACGACCTCCTCGAGCCCCATTGCGAGATGGGGGTCCAGTGTCTCTAGCTCGACCACTCTCCATTTCAATTGGACCACCGAAAGTTACAATGGATAATTCCGATTGAGGATATCATCTTTGCTAGGGGGCGTCGGGAGGTTTTCAATCACCAATATTTTGGGTGTTAAATTAAAAAAATGGTGAATAATATTGAAATAATTGGAATCCGAACAAGAAATATATTAAATATCAAGATATTGATACATCGTTGGATTGACCCGATAGATCATTTTCTTGGTAGTCAATTCCATTTCAAGGAGGAAAATGAATGCGAAGGATGTTGTTAGCGGTAGTAGTATTGCTTTTCGTTGTCCCGGCTATGGCTGTTCTAATGCAGCCAGCGGACGGCGGAAAGGAACGAAAAGCGGCAGGGTTCGGAGCGAGGTCCGACATATATGATTATACATTTGCCGGGGAGTTCGATAGTTACGATGAAGCGGAGGAAGGTGACTTCACACCCAACAGCGTAATCACTCCCTCGTGGGTAGATCTGGTCGATGCCGAGCAGGTGACCTGCGACGGAGAGGGTGTTTACATCGCTGTTCTCGATACTGGACTCCTGACCGGAGCTCCATACAGATTCGAAGGTGCCAACATTGCCTGGGACCTTGGAGCAGGTTTCAGCCACGATATCACCTGGAACCCCTCAAAGAACGAATTTGACTGGAGTGATGTCACCACAGACCGTGGGTTCTGGACCAACGAGATCGGTTCCGGCCATGGAACACATGTCACATCGACCATCGTTGGATACCGCTATGGCGACGATTGGGTGAGAGGCGTCGCGCCGAAGGCGACTATAATACCGGTCCTCGTCCTGGATACATGGCTTGTCCCATGCCCGGATGAGGATTATGGTAATGAGGAATGGTTGGTCGAGGAGAATGGAGGATACGTTCTTTTCGACGGCGGGTCGTGGGAGATGGTGGCTGCGGGGATAAATTACATTGCAGACCTATCAGAGGAGCTCGATGGCCCCGTCATCATCAGCATGAGCCTGGGCGGTCCTACTACGACCAAGATCATTACCGATGCGATAAACTATGCCATCTCTAAGGGTGTGATCATCATAGCATCCGCAGGTAACAGCGGACCTGAGGGGATAGGATATCCAGCCGCATATCCCCAGGTCATTTCCGTGGCCGCAGGCGGATGGACCGAGAACTGGGGCCCATTCGACAGCTCTCACTATCCCGATTGGGATTTCTGGATGAGGGATGTTCCGGAGAACCTGAAGACCACCGATATGTGGAACAACACCGGGCACATCTTCCTCGAGGACTTCAGTTCCAGGGTGAACAAGTCGAGGGGGCAAAAGAACAGCTATCTCGACGTGACCGATCCCGGAACCTGGGTCCTGGGACCTTACAAACCAGGGATCTACTGGACAGGGTCGACCTATGCAAACCCTGGTCCGAACTTCTATTATGTTTCCGGAACATCGATGGCATGCCCACACACATCCGCCATCGCCTCGATGGTATTGCAGAAATGCATGAATGACGATGGCGGGCGCCAGAACTCGGCGAGCTCATCCACAAATCAGAAGAGGATGGAGAATGTCCTGAAGGTCGCGGCAGCCGTGCATTGGGTCCCGAACAACGGAGCATGGGTGTCATGGCATCCGTGGATGTATTATTACAATCCTCCCGATGGCATCTGGTACTATACCTGGAACCGTGTCGATTGGGGCAAAGGGTGGTTGACGGCCGATAATGCATTGCTCTTCGCAAAATACTACAATTCGGAGTAAGCGTACCGGAGAACGGACATCCTGTCCGTTCTCTTTTTTTATATTTTCGACCGCTCCATCGGAAATGTTATTACCAATTAAATCCCATATTTTCCCTGTCCATCCCATTATTCGGGTTTAAATGTGACAGTTCTTCACCGGGGGTCAAAGAATGGAAACGAGCCTGGTTTACCAGAATGCGCAGTCAAGGACAATGCTGCTGATCAGCATGCTTCTTCCTCTCGTCCCGCTGTATGTGTTCATATTCGTGGTCTATTTCTTCGAGATCGGGGGCGGCATAATACTGATCTCCCTTCTGTACCTCTCGGTATGGCTGATCTTCTTCATCGCACTCCTCGTTTGCATATACGAGGTCATGGTGGTCTACCGGGACAGGATAGTTTTCATCAATCCCTACAAGGAGAAGGTGGTGAAACTTTCAGACGTGAAGATGATCTACTACCACGAGAAACACGGGATCTCCTTCACTCTCCATAACGGCAAGGTCGTGAAGGGAAGGTTCAAGTTCGATTTCGGGGGAAAGGTCCTTGAGGATGTCTTCGGAGCACTGAGCTCCTTCATCGGGTTCAGCGAGGAGCACATCAAGGATTCGAACACATACTGTCTGGTGAGAAGGTAAAGCCTTGAACAATACTTCACCTGGAATACGGTTATATCCCCCATTCTCATCAGGGTTCGGGGGGCCCCAATGGATCTCACTAGAAAAACCAAGATCGTCTGCACGATCGGTCCGGTGACCGATGACCGGGAGATGCTCGGAAAGCTGATGGATGCCGGCATGGACGTCGCAAGACTGAACTTCTCCCACGGTGACCACGACAGGCATCGCAGGATCTTTTCCAGGTTACGGGACCTCTCTGACGAAAAGGACCATGATATTGCCATCCTCTGCGATATTCAGGGGCCCAAGATACGAACTGGAGAGATGAAGGAGCCGTTCGTTCTGAACACCGGCGATATGGTCCGCATCACTCCGGATGAGGTCCCCGGAACCCCTGAGAGGTTCACCATAAGATATCCGGAGCTCCTGGAGGACCTGAAGGCTGCAGATGAGATATTCGTCAACGACGGGATCGTCAAGCTCAGGGTGATGAGCAAGGAGGACAAGGACCTGGTCTGCACAGTAAGGTCAGGCGGGCTCATATCCGATGCAAAGGGCTGCAACATACCCAGCGCGGACCTGACGGTCAGGGTTCCGACGGACAAGGACAGGAAGGACCTGGAACTGATAGCCGAGCTGGACCCCGAGTTCGTCGCCGCCTCCTTCGTCGCCGGTCCAAGGGACGTGGTCGATGTCAGGGAGTACCTCCGCGGGGCGGGCAACGGCAATGTCAAGGTCATAGCCAAGATCGAACGGCCCGTGGCCCTTCGGAACCTTGACGATATCATCCAGGTGGCGGACGGTTTGATGGTTGCAAGAGGGGACCTAGGTGTCGAGATCCCCCCCCACGAGGTCCCGATCTGGCAGAAGGAGATGTGCAGGAAGGGCAACATGGCGGGAATACCGGTCATTGTCGCCACCCAGATGCTGGAGTCAATGACGGAGCATTCGAGACCGACCAGGGCTGAGGCCAGCGATGTCTTCAATTCCGTCCTTGACGGGGCTGACGCGGTCATGCTCTCCAACGAGACATCAGTGGGAAAGCACCCGATAGAGGCTGTCGAGTTCATGAAGGACATCGTCATGACGGCGGAGGAGCAGATACCATACCGGGACCCCGATTACTATGATTCCGACCTCAAATGCAAGGTCGAGACCGTCGGCCATGCCTGCTTCACCATGGTTAAGGAGTTCAACGACCGCGGTTATCCGGGGAAGGTGATCTCCATCACGGACACGGGACAGTCCGCGAGAATGGTCTCCAAGTACAGGCCCAACAGGGCCATAGTCGCGATCACACCCTTGAGGAGAACGGCCAGGGAGATGTACCTCATCTGGGGGGTCACACCTATTCATTCCCACGGTATAGACAACTCCTCGCTGGAGGCCAGGATAATGAGCTCCATCCGGGACGTGGAGATGAAGGGGCTGGTATCCTCCGGCGATCAGGTAGTGGTCGTCTCGAGCTCCCTTGTGATAGGAGACGAGGGGCTCGTCGTGGGTGTCTACGATGTCGAGAGCGTCATCAGGGCCAGGGAGTCCGCCTAGGATCCGTTCCGGAAATAATGTGCGTTCCTGACCTTTATATCGAGCCTGTCCGATAGCTCCTTGTATCGTTTCCTGATGGTGACCTCCGTTATCCCGGAAGCCTCCGAGATCTCCCCCTGGGTCCTGGTCTGCCCGGTCATCAAAGATGCGATGTAGATCGCCGAGGCGGCGATCCCCGCCGGGTCCTTCCCCGAGATGAATCCAAGCTCCTCCGCCCTTTTTATGATGTCAACCGCGAACTCCAGGGTATTGCCGTTTAGCTTCAGCCGGGAGCAAAAACGGGAGATGTAATCCAGCGGATTGGTGACCCTCAGGCTCAGCTCCAGCTCTCTTGAGACCTTCCTGAAGGCACGGCCGATATCCTTTCTTGAGACTGTGAGATCATCGGCTATCTCGTTGAGGGTCCTCGGGACGTTCGAGGTCCTGCAGGCGGCATAGAGAGATACGGCAACCATGCATTCGACCCCCCTGCCCTGGATCATGTTGCTCTCGCTTGCCCTCTGAAAAAGTGCCTTTGCATGCTCCTTGACGTTGTTGGGAAGGTCCTTTGCCATGCAGAGCCTGTCTATCTCGGCAAAGCCGAAGAGCAGGTTCCTCTGGGATGTCCGGTATTTCCTCAATCTCCTCTGCCATTTCCTCAGTCGGTATACCTGTGCCCTGTTCCTTTCTGGGATGTTCCTTCCGAAGAAGTCCCTGTCCTTCCACCCGATCTCGGTGGTCGGTGCGAGACCGTCATTCCATTTGTGAGCAGGGGCCCCAACCCTTGATCCCGAAGGGGCGCCCTCGATATCCCTCCATTCGGGTCCGTGGTCTATGTGCGCGTCGGAGATGACCACTCCACAGTCCAGGCAAACGATCTCGCCTCTGATCTGGTCCATATGGATATTCGCGCTCCCGCATTCGTGGCACTTATCCGTTTGGGGGTCGATAATGTACGGGCTCATAGGATCACCATGATCCTCCGTTCAGGTGCATGATGGTCATGGCTCCCGCTTGCACCGAGGGCAGCACCTTCATTCCATTCCTCCAGGGGCAGGAGTATCGGTATCACTCCGCTGTATCCTTCGCAGAAAGCCTTCCTCTTCCTGCATGATATGAACGAGGAGACATCGCCAGTGGACCTCTGACCGCCTCGCTCGATCGGGCCCGAAAAAACACTTCAGCGGTAGGTATTTATCTGTTATGGTTTCATGTGTTTTTGTGTTTTTTTCTGCAAAAACGGTTGTTCTAACGGATAATCGCTCGAAAGCCGTACATTGCTGTCCAGTAGGGCTTCCGGACCGTATTTTTCTACATATCCCGGCCCTTTCTTTGTAATCCGTTCATTTGGATTAGGGATATATAGAAAGGCACCGATCATGGAAGGTTCCGACCCGGAGCTGGTCTGTTTGGATTTCGATCCCATCGAAAGGTACAGCGAGATGAACGGGAGCGAGATACTCCGAAATCAGGAGAGGAAGCTCCGCGACTATATCAGATACCAGCTCTATCCGTTCTCAAGCTTCTACAGGAAGCTCTTCGATCAGCACGGGATCGATCCGAACTCGATCGAGACAATCAAGGACCTCGAGAGGATCCCGCTCACCCGAAAGGAGGACATCATGCCTGATGAGGATGACCCCAAGCGGTACACCGGTTTCATCCTCAGGCCGGACCTCGAGAGGATCAAAAAACACTGGCCGAGGTCCAGGCTCATGGGCCTCAAGCTCAAGGACATCTGGAAGGGAAACGTCGAGGAAATGCTCCGTGCCGAGTACTATCCGACGTTCATGATAGCCACATCCGGGACCACTGGGAACAATATTCCGTTCATGTACACGAGGAGGGACATCGAGCAGTTCTCCAACATGTACCAGGCGCTCCAGACCGTTACGGAGATAGACCCGGACTGGGTCATCATGAACCTGTTCCCGTTTGCCCCGCATCTCGCATTCAACGTCGTGTTCTTCGTGAACCTGAACTCCAACCTCAGGATGTTCCACACCGGGGGCGGTTCTGTTACCTCCACAAAGAAGACACTCGAGGTCATGGGGATGGTGGATGCCAACGTCCTGATAGGGGTCCCCTCCTACCTATATCATCTCCTGAAAAAAGCCCAGGAGCAGAAGGCGGACCTCTCTCCGGTGAAGCTCGTTGTATGTGCTGGAGAGAAGCTGACCTTCTCCACCCGCAAGAGAATGAACGAGATGCTGGAGGAATGCGGCGCCCGCGGCTTCAAGATCTTTGACGTGTACGGAACCACCGAGATGAGGGACGCCCTTCCCGAGTGCATGCCCGGTTCGGGTGTGTACCACGTTCATCCGAACATGCATATCTGCGAGATGGTTGACGAGAGGACGGGGATGCAGAAGAAACCGGGCGAGAGGGGGGCATTGGCAGTTACATACATCGACGGGAGGGGGACGGTTGTCTGCCGTTTCCTCGTTGGCGACATCTTCGAGGGGGGCATACAGTTTGGCAGATGCCCTCATTGCGGAGCAGAGGGACCCCGTTTGGTCGGCCCCATCGGAAGGATAGACGATTATTCCGAGAAGGTGAACCTTGCAAAGGTCAAGGGGACGCTCCTGAACCTCAACGTTTTCTACGACATCATGCCGACCATCGATGGGGTGGAGGAATGGCAGGTGGTCCTTCAGAAGAGGAACGACGACCCCTCGGACCTTGATGTCTTGAAGGTCAACGTGGCCCCGAGGAAAGGTGCGAAGAAGAAGGACCTTGTCGAGCGGGTGACGAAGAGGATCGTCGATGCTGTTGAGATCAAACCGGTGGTCGATACGGGCTTCACGATGGATTCCCTCTTCGAGAGGATGGGGGGCTCCATGAAGGCCAAGAGAATAGTTGACGCCCGTCCAAGTGTATGATAAACTTTTAAATGTGGCAACTACCGCGCAGGATTATATACGACCTCTTATCTCAACCTCGAGCTGCAAGAGTGACGATCGATGGAAACGCCCCTCTCTGAAGGTGACGTCGTCCCCTACTCGGCGGACGTCGGTGACTTCGTTGATATCAAGGAGGGGGACCGTTGGGATTGCGTCATGTGCGGCAACTGCTGCGGCAACGTCTTCTCTCGGACATGGCTCGATGTATCCCTGACCCAGTACATCGGTGATCCGCTGAACGGCTACTGCAAGCATCACGATAGGAAAACCCATGTCTGCCATGTCCATCCCGGGAGGCCCAACATCTGCAGGGGGTACCCATTTGTTCTCCGGAAGGACAATGGCTCCTTCAAGATCCAGGTCCACAGGAAATGCAGCGGATTTGGCAGAGGGGCTCCGGTGAACCCGTACGAAAAGGGGGTCGAGCTCGTCAAGCTGATGGAGGACGAGTTCGACATGGACTTCATCATCCGCTCCGACGGGAACGGCGGGGTCGTTCTCTACAGGATAAAGTGAATCCAATTCAGATGTCGACCTCTCTTCCGATCCCCTTCTTCACTGCCGTGTCGTAGACCAGCTTTGCCGTGGCAGCATCCTGAATGGCAAGTCCGTTGGACTTGAAGAGGGTTATCTGGGAACCGGAACTCCTTCCCGCCTTCTTCCCGGTGATGATCTCGCCAAGCTCGGCATGTATATGATCAGAGGTCAGTTCCCCGTTCTGTATCGGGATCATGATGTCCCCCGCCTCGCTGAGACATCCTTCCCTTGAATCTGCGATGAAAAGGGACCTCTTCACTATGTTCGTATCGAGCTCCCTCGCGTTGGGAGTATGGCTTCCTATTCCGTTGATATGGGTTCCTTCCCTGACGAGGCCCCCGTCGAAAATGGGGGTCGGAGAGGATGTTGCCGTGCAGATGATATCCGCTGCGAGAACATCCTCGGGTTTCGCGACGATATCGATGGGAAGGTTGAGCTTCTTTCCCATCTCGTCCGCGAACTTCCCGGCAGCGTCCGGGAACTTGTCGTAGACCAGGGCTTTGACTATGTTCCTGGCCTCGTAGACCCCCCAAAGCTGCATCTTTGCCTGCACCCCGGCCCCGAATATACCAGCAACCTGGCCGCTGTCCTCCTTTGCAAGATATCTGGTTGCCAGCCCGCTGACGGCCCCTGTCCTCACGGCGGTCAGGTATCCTCCATCCATGATGGAAATGACGTTACCGGTCTCCGAATCCTGAAGCAGCACCTTTCCGATCGTTGTCGGCATGTTGTACTTGGCCGGGTTGTCCTTGTAGACGGTGACAACCTTGCATGCAAGTGCGTTCATCTCCTGAAGGAAAGCCGGCATGTAAAGCGAGAGGCCCCCCGGGGGCTTGATGCCTATCCTCAGCGGAAGAACGGCGGTGCCGTTCGCAAGCTCGGTGAAGGCTTTTTCAAGGACGTCGATGCAGTCCTTCATCTGCAGTACGGAAATCACATCATCTCTTGTAAGAAGCAGAACCATATGAACACATCTCCCTGAAATGGAATGGAACATCGGTGTAAACGTTTCGATAGTGATAAAGGTTTACTAGAACAGATATAAGCCATGAACGGGTTTGTACTCCGGGGGTCAAATGCTGAAGGAATATACCTACAAGGAAGTCCACATGAAGATAGACTATGGCAAATGCACGGGCTCGTCCGAATGCCAGCAGGCTTGCCCGATGAGCATAATGGAGGTCCAAAACGGCAAGGCCGTCTGCATAGATATCTCCAAATGCATCTCCTGCTGCGCATGCGTCAATGCGTGCCCCAAAGGGGCGATATGGCATTCTTTGTGCTGAGCATCAGATATGGAGGACGCCGTTCCGGTAATCCTCGAAGGCCTGGTAGATCTCCTCTCTTGTATTCATTATAAAGGGGCCTCCCCTCGCATAAGGTTCGTTGTTGGGGATCCCTGCGAACAGCAGAAAACCGCTGCTCTCCCCCACACCCTCTGCCTCGATCCTGGTCCCTTCCCCGAGTATCCCCACCTCGCCTCTGCTCAGGGCGTATTCCGCAAACGACACCCTGCCGGAGTGGACGTAGACGAACTTGCTCATCTTCGGGTCCACCTTGAGCTCGAACCTGCTGTCCTCGAAGAGCCGGACATCCAAATAGGTCGAGGGGACGTAGTTCTTGGCCGGCCCGACCTTGCCGCCGTATTCTCCGGAGATGATCCTCACCCTTATGCCGTCCCCGTCCACCACGGGCATCTCCTTTGAATCAAGGTGCTGGTATCTGGGCGGGACCATCTTCAACTTCTTCGGAAGGTTCAGCCACAGCTGGTATCCCCATAACTTCCCCTCCTCCATCGCCGGCATCTCCTCGTGGAGGATGCCCCTGCCTGCGGTCATCCACTGGACGTCCCCCGGCCCCATTTCTCCTTGATGACCTTTGGAATCCTTGTGGGTGAAATGTCCCTCGAGCATGTATGTGATGGTCTCGATGCCCCTGTGGGGGTGCATGGGGAAACCGGCGATGTAATCGTCCGGGTCCTCGCTCTTGAACTCGTCAAGAAGGAAGAACGGATCGATATTGTCGAGGGTTCTTGTCGGCATTATGCGGTAGAGGCTGACCCCGGCACCGTCCGTCACATGGCTGCCGAGAACGACCCGTTCGACCTTGCAGATACCGTCAGGCATGATATCTCCTCCGGGTCGGATTGGACCGGAGCCGTATTCAAACTTTCCCCTATCTCGGGGACGTCAGAACTCGAGGTCCTCGGTGAAGTCCTTCTCGGAGAACATCACACCGGGATTCAGGAGGTTCAGGGGGTCGAAGATCCTCTTGACCTCCCTGAAGTATCCGTAGACCCTGTCCCCCCATTCCTCTTTGAAGAATTCGGCGCGGTTCCTCCCGGTCCCGTGCTCGGCCGCCACGGTCCCGTTGTATCCGAAGGCCGTCTTGAAACACTTCTCGCCGATCCGCCTCATGTCCGCTCTCCAGTTCTCCCTGTCCATCAGAGGTCTGATATGGAGGTTCCCCTCCCCGATATGGCCGTAGATCACCACAGGGACGTTCTCCTCCTTGAATATCCGGTCGATGTCGGTGATGAAATCCGGGAGGGCGGGGAGCGGCACCCCGAGGTCATCGACGAAGGAAAGGTATCTCTTGTCAACGGTCTCGTTGCGCCTCTTGATCTCGAGAAGCATCTTCCATCGGAGCCCCCAGATGCGGACCTGCTCCGACGGATCTTCCAGCGTGTGCCATGCGAGAGCATGCTTCGAAAGGACCTCCCGCGCTCTCTTTTCGGAGCTCTCCACATCCTCGTCGAACTCGATGAGGAGGGTTGCCCCTGCGTCATCCGGGACATCGAGGGAGGTGTCCTTCCTGATTATATCGGTGCCAAAGCCGTCCATGAGCTCAAGGAGCGAGGGTCCGAGTACCTGGAGTTCCGGGACCGCCCTTCCGACCGAGGGAAGGTCCGGAAATAACGCAACGAGCATGATCTTTCTCTGCGGTATCGGTCTGAGCTCCATCTCGATCTCGGTGATGAGCCCGAGTGTGCCGGCGGATCCGACAAGAAGATGGGCCACTATCTCGTCAGGATCGTCGTACTTGTACAATGCCCACAGGTTGTATCCCATGGATGTCTTGAGGCCTTCCTTTGACCTGAGGACCTCCATGGCCTCTCCGTCCGCGAGCAGGCGTTCCTTGAGGTCGATGATCTCCTTTCTCAGATCGTCCGGGATACCCAGTCTGGTGTCCACCACACCGTGGGCTGTGTCCACGAACCTAAGATTCCGGACGGATGTATCGACCGTCCCGTATTTGATGCTCCGGAGGCCCGAGGCCCTTGTTGCAACGTTTCCCCCTATGGAGCAGAACTTGGAGGAGCTCACGTGGTATGGGAGAAAATAACCATGCTTCTCCATCTCCTCGTTGAGCCTGTCATAGACCAGTCCGGGTTCGAACCGCACCCTGCTCCCCTTGATCTCGATGATGGAGCTCATCTGCTGGAAGAGGACTATCATGCCTTCTCCTATAGCGTTCCCCGAGAGGTTCGATCCCGCCGCCCGGGCGGTTATGGGAATGGTGTTCTCCATGGAATAGCGGACCAGCTCCAGAAGCTCCCTTTCGTTTCCGGGAACGGCGACCATCCTGGGCATGACCCTGTATTTGCTCATGTCCATGCTGTACCTGACAAGGGACGCTTCATCGGTCTTCACAGGACAGGATATCTCCGAAAGCTCCAAGCTCCATCCTCCTTCAGGCCCTGGGGTCCGTCCTCTTGATAATATCGCTCACGGCTTCCTGGTTGAAACCCTTGAAACCGTGGTTGCGTTCGATGAGCTCCAGGTGGCTGCCGGCGGCCCCTTGCTTCATGAAACTTCTCATCTGGTCCCTGTTTATCAGTTTTTTCTCTAGAAGGTTCCGCACCCGGCCCTCCACCGGCTTCCAACGCTCTCCCTGAGTGAAGGACTGTTTCAGGTAGGGGAAGTTCGAAAAGGGCTTCATCGGGGACATGCCGAACTTGCGGACCTTGTTCATATGATCGGAGAAAGAGACCTTGACGGCAAGATGATGGAGCCCTGCGGAAAGGATGGAATCTCCATGCAGTCCGACCCACAGCCCTACGGTTCCGAGCTGTTCCGTCTCATCCAGCCACATATGTATGAAGTCACCTTCCTTTTCATCCGGGGTCATGTCGACATCTGCGAAAACGGTGATCCCGCAGGCCTCGTGCTCCATTACCTGGGCACCCCAACCCGCCTGTTCCCCGGCATAGAACTTCTCCCGGGGCCTCATTCCCATCCTTTCAAGGACCTCGACGGTCCGGCCCATGTTCTCCCTCGAGCATCTGAACGTATGATGGTCGTGGTTGCCCCATCCTAGACCGAGCTCGTCCTGTCTCGCGAGCTGCGCTCTTCCGGCAGCATTCCTGGACCTCCAGTACCTTCTTTCCGAATGGAAGAAGGCATCTGCCGTCCGGTCCATCCCTATCGAGTTGACCCCCTCCTCTATGATCTCAGCCAGAATATTGAACGCATCATCCTCGTTGATCTCCCTGTCCCGCTGGTTCAGCCTGCCAAGTACCTCAAGATACTGCGAGGCATCGCCGTGGTCGGGGAGCTGGTATCCCTGATAACCCCTTCTCTCTATGGCTCCGAAGGATAACGTTCCCGCCATCGACAGTATCATCTTTCTCCTGGGAGACCACCTCTTCCCCTGGATCCTTTCGGCCCCCCCGTTGATCCTTGCGAACTCCTCGATGCTCTCGACCTTGAGGTATAGCCGTCCTTCTTCCTTTACTCCGGCAAAAAGCGGGAACAGGCATGAGTTTTCGTTGTCGAAGAGGGTGAGGTCCATGTCACCGATGGTGACCTCGTGTTTCATGAAACCCGCATCCTTCATCAGCGCCTCGTCGATCCAGCCCCACGGGACGAGCATGTGATCGATCCAGTCGAAGAGCCTGGTGCCTGTCCTTTCGATAAGGTCGTTTCGGAATGCGGCGGTGTCGGGCATCTCACTGCAGAACCTGTTGACCATTCCGTTCAGGACCTCTGAGCCTATCGGATGAAGCCTCCACTCGAAGATCTCCTTCAATCGTTCACCCCTTCAACGGTTCTATCCGCTCGAAGTTAAAAAGCATTGCCCCTGGCGAAGGTTTGTATCAACCATATCAAACCAAAGACCATCTGCCCGGGACAGTATTCTAGATGACGGGTGAGGACCACATTCACCGATCTCTCTGGTCATCAGACCTATTGGGTTGATAAAGTATAAGGTATTATCAAACAACAAGGTAAAGCTAAAAGTATCTACTGGGAAGTGATCAACGAATTGAGGTGCTTGTTATGAAACCAGAAAAAGCATTGGTGGCATTTCAGGGAAAAACAGTTCGAAGGAGATGGTTTGAAGGGCAATGGTATTTCTCAGTCATCGATATCATTGCGGTCCTTTCGGAAAGTGAGAATCCAAGAAGTTACTGGAAGGTTTTAAAACATAGATTAAAAAAGGAAGGAAGTGAGGTGGTTACAAAATGTAACCAACTGAAACTGCCCTCATCTGACGGTAAATCATACAAAACGGATTGTGCCAATACGGAGACAGTTTTTCGACTCATTCAATCCATTCCGTCGAAGAAAGCTGAACCATTTAAAAGGTGGCTAGCAAAGGTAGGGTACGAGAGAATTCAGGAGATCGATGATCCAGAACTAGCCATGAAAAGAATGAAGGCCATTTACAGATCGAAAGGTTATTCAGAAGAATGGATAGAGAAACGTTCAAGAGGAATAGCAATCAGGAATGAACTAACGGAAGAGTGGGAGAAAAGAGGTGTATCCAAGGAGAGAGAATATTCAATACTTACAGCAGAGATTTCTGATGCTACCTTTGGGATGACACCGGCAGAATACAGAAAATTCAAGGATCTTGACAAGGAGAACCTTCGCGATCATATGAACGATCTTGAACTCATTTTCACAATGCTTGGAGAGGCCTCCACAACCGAGATCGCAAGAAATCGAGATGCCCAAGGATTCGATGAAAATAAAACGTCTGCTAGAAAAGGGGGAACCATTGCTGGCAATGCGAGAAAGGATCTCGAAATAGAGACCGGAAGACCCGTTTCCAGCAAAGAGAATTTTCTGGTGATCACGGAAAAAAAGGAGAAAATAGCAGGGAAGAAAGGAAGGTATCCTGATGAAGAAGAACAAAGCTCTGACGAAAAAGATCAATGAAGAGATACCATCACTGGAACTTTACTATACAGGAGACAGAGAATGGGTTTTCTCGGATCAGGACAAATCGGAGGGGATCTATCATTTTAAAGGGTGATCAATAAGAAATGGGGAAGGATATTTTTTTTCATAACCGGAAGGGAGAGTGCTACTCTCCATGGCCTACGGGCCGTGGCCCCATTGAAACAATTCTCTCGGGTTCAAGATATTAGCCAGGAATCATTTCTTCTCCTTCTTCTCCCACAGGTCCCAGATGAACCTGGTGTCGCGGTCGACATCGCCGTAGATCAGAAAGATCAGCATCTCCTCCGAGAATGCGAGTATGTATATTGCAAGGATCACCGTCCCGAAATAGACGGGGATCGACTTCTCACCGAAGCCCAGGTATTCGATCAGGAACGATACGATGACCAGGAAGAAGACGAGCACAGCGTTCAGCCTGAGGAGGTTGGTATGCATGAGGATCGGTTTTCCGATCTTGATCCAGGAGACCGCGAACGATGAGATGAAGAATACGAAGAAGATGGCGAGCATAACAGTGTTCCCTGCGACTATGTGCGGGAACCAGAAATAGACGAAACCGAGGGTCCCGAGGTAGAAAACGATGTCCGCCACGGAATCTATTGTCTTTCCGAACTCCGAAGTTATATTCCATCGTCTGGCTATCCTGCCGTCGAAATAATCCGTGCTGCCAACGATGATGTAAAGTGCGAGGAAAGTGAAATCCCACTTGAGATATGTGAGCAGGGCAAGGACCGGAAGGAAAAAGATCCTCGAGAAAGAGAGGCTGTTGGGAACGTTTATGATATTCCTGTTGAACTCCAAAACGGTGTCCCCCGATTATGATTGCCCCCATTTTATTTAAACCGGATACCTGGAAATCCTGGGAATTCCGTGCAGTGGATCGACCTGTATAATCGGATATCGATAATATTAATATGCTTCAACCCCTTCGCCATTGGAGGCCTGGTGATATTCAGGTTTCGATCTATCATGGATATAGGAAGGAAGAGGTGTTAGAATGGATGATGAATTCGATAATTTGTATGGTAGTTCGTCTCAAACAAGGGACATCTATGGAAAACCCTTGCCTCAGCCAGGGGCCCCTTTCCAAAAGGACTTCGGCCCCGGCAGGAGCGGATCGCTTTTTCAGGACCGGCCCAAGCCCGAAGGGACCGGAGCTGTGATATTCGTCGTGATCGGTATCGTACTGATATTCCTCGGTACCATATTCGGCAGTCTGATCTGGGTCATAGAGCCGCCGGACGAGGATGATCATGATGACTGGGACGATTACGAGAAAGCTTCCAAGACCCACGAAAGGATCATGAGATGGTTCACCTTCATCAACGATATCCTGACCACAGGAGGGGCCCTTGTACTGTCGGGTGGCATGATGGGGGTCGCTCTTCTGAAGAAGGAGATCCATCCCAACGTCAAGGTGGGGCTCCTGATAGGAGCGGCTCTGATACTGGGGTTCTTGTTATCCAGAGGTTCCGGCCTGTTCGGGCTTCTATCCCTCCTCGATTGATAGGTGATACCAGAAGCATTTCCGCTCAGGACGGTCCGAAGGAGGCGAATCCTAGCTCGAAAGCCCTGATATTGACCTCGAGGGCTTTCTTCGGAACGTTGTCCTTCACAGCTTCCAGCATGTGCTCTTTGCCAACGGGAAAGTCGGGGACGGCAGCAAGAGCCCCTACCATCACCACATTCTCGGTCTGGGGATTCCCCGCCTCCTTCGCAAGGTCGAGCGCGTTCACCTCCACGATCCTTGCACCCGCTGAACGGATCCGGTCCACGACCTCCTCGTACCTGACGTACCGCTCCTTCCTGCCCCTGGCCAGCATCTGGGTCTCCGTTGGCGGGTGGATAATGTTCGTGTTGGTGATGACCAGTCCCCCCGGTTTCAGGAAATACAGGTACCTCAGCGCCTCCATGGGCTCGAGTGCGAGGACCACGTCCGCTTCCCCGTAGGGGACCAGAGGCGAGATGGCGGTCTCCCCTATCCTCTGGTGGGCGATGACCGATCCGTTCCTCTGGGAGAGGCCGTGGAGCTCCCCTGAGATCACCCTGAGTCCGGCCCTGACACAGGCCTCCCCCACGATGTTCGCCATCAATACGACCCCCTGGCCCCCCACTCCGCAGTCTATCATGTTGAAGGAGTCTGTCACTTGCCCACCCCCTTTATTCTGAGAAATTCATCATAGTCCTCTTTGGTATAATAGACCCGGTCCTCACCCCCGTGAAGGGTTGCCGTGGACTTGATCGCCCCGAACCCGCACATCTGGGCGCATTCCCCGCAGCCCACGCAGATCTCCGGAGAGATCCTGGAGGACCCGTCGCTCTCGTTAATGGATATCGCGGGGCAGAGGAAGTCCTTGATGCAGTTGTACGGTTTGTTGCACTTCTCCTTGTCGACGAAGAACGGGACGGGAGCTCCTCCTTCCCTTCTGAGGTTCCTGAAGTGATACAGGGCGCATTCGCCGTGGGAGATTATGACGGAGACCCCCTTGTGGTCCAATGCTTCCTTCATCAGCTTTCTGTTCTTCCTGATCTCGAAGGAGTTGACGTTCACGATCTTCTCTATTCCAAGCCCCCTGAGCATGGTCTCGATGTCTATCGAGATCCCCTCCCTGCCCGCAACGGTGAGCTCGTGCGCGGGATGGGTCTGCTGTCCGGTCATGGCGGTGACGGAATTGTGAAGAACGACCAGGGTGAGGTCATGCTTGTTATGGACAGCGTTGACAATGCCGGGTATGCCGGCATGGAACAGGGTCGAATCTCCTATGGCGCAGACGACCTTGCTGTTCGCAGCGTAGTTCACGCCGGCGGCGATCCCGAGGGAGGCCCCCATGCAGAGCTGGGAATCGGACCATTCATGGGGGGGCAGGACGAGCATCGTGTAGCAGCCGATGTCGTTGGAGAAGAATATCGGGGTATCGCCGATGGCCCTCTTAAGAGCCGTAAAGGTCCCCCTGTGGGGGCATCCGGCGCAGAATCCGGGGGGCCTTATAGGAAGGATGTCGGCAAGTGCCTGCATCTTCTTCACGTGACCGTTGTAATCGAAGGGCAGGGGGCGGTCCGCCGCCTTCGAGATCGCTTCAACGAGGATCGGTATGTTGTATTCCGAGAATTCCGTGAAAGGTCCGAAGCCTTTGCCCAAAACCTCGACCGAGGGGTTCGCGTCCTTGGCTGTGCCCCTGACGAAACCTTCGAGATAGGGTGAAAGCTCCTCGACCACCATTACCTTCTTCAGATCCGGGAGAAATCCCGCTATCACCCCTTCGGGAACCGGATTGATAAGTCCGATCTTGAGGACCCTTGCCTTCACCCCGAGCTTTCGCAGGGCTTCGATGGAGTAGTTGTAGGTGACCCCCGAGGCGATGATGCCGAGTTCGTATCCATCGCCCGATGACGGGGCGCCGGGATGCAGCTTCTCTCCGTCGAAATGTTCGATCCTGTTGAAGGGTGTCTCCCCGGAATATTCCTTCAATCCTTCCATCTTTTTCAGCATCTCGAGCTTGCCGGCCCTTGCCGTCATCCCGACCGCCGTGTAATTGTGATCGTTCTTCCAGTCCTTCTTCTCGAAGGGGGTCCTCTTCATCTCCTCGATGTTCACGATGCCCGACTGATGGTTGATCCTCGTGGTCGTTCTCAGAAGGACGATGCAGGAGAACCTCTCCGAGAGCTCGTAGGCCTCCTTCACCATGTCATATGCTTCCTGAGGCGAGGAAGGGTCGAACATCGGGAGATAGGAGGTATAACCGAACCATCTCCCGTCCTGCTCAGACTGGGAGGAATGGGCGTGGGGGTCGTCGGCCAGGAGGAGCACGCATCCCCCCTTCACCCCGGTGTAGGCAAGCACGTAGAGAGCGTCGGATGCAACGTTCACGCCGACGCTCTTCATCGATATGAACGACCTCGTCCCGATGAACGATGCCCCCGCCCCCGTCTCCAGTGCGACCATCTCGTTGACCGAGAGGTCCATCCTGAAGTCATAATGCTTCATTGCCTTCTCGAAGGTGGAGAGGATCTCCACGGTGGGGGAGCCGGGGTAGGTCGCATATACCTTGACATCCGATTCCAGCGCCGCCCTCACCACGGCCTCGTTCGCCATCATGTACGCCCTTGCGGGCCCCTTTTCAATAATGTACTTGAATGCCATGTTCAACCCCCGCTTTTCAGAATATCAGGACCTCGTATCCCTGCTCGATGTATCCGGCCATGGAAGGATGTCCTTTCAGGTCCCCGCATACCGGGAGCCCCTGCTCCACGGCGGATTCAAGGGTCTCCATCTTGTTGGCGCAGGCTCTGCAAACACAATGGACGAGCCCCTTCTCCTTTGTTTCCATGTACAATTTGTTCAGGGGATGCTCCGTTGTGTTGATGGAAGGGACCAGTTTCGTGGCGGCCCCCTCGATCACGAGCCTGACGTCATAGCCGCGTTCGTGCATGTCCAGTGTGTTAAGGAGAACATGGATGAAGCACATCGGGTCCCCGTTGAACGCGAACAATGCTACCTTCCTGGTCAAGGTCTTCCCCTTTTAGGGAAAGGCAAAGGGTCTAATTACCATTTTTCAGGATGAACTGTAGAGGGGCAGCTTCTCGAGCAGTATCCCAACGGCCTCCTCTGCTGATCCGGCCGGATACACCATGTCATCGGCCATTTCTGGATGCCTGTTCCTTTCATCGAGCCTGAGGCCTCCGAGCTTACCGCTCCATCCGGGGAGATCCAGAGCTATGATGAGCTTGCCTTTCTGCCATGCGAAGGCCATCTCCGACAATGTACCGCTCCCTCCTCCCACGGCGATGACGGCATCGGCCTGTATTCGCCGGTAAGGCTCACATGGATATCCAGCACCCAGGGCCTTCTGGGAACCCAGAGGTTCATTGACGTCATACTCGAACCCGGAGAGCATCGGATAACCCTGTATGCTGACGACGGGGCCCCCGGCCACAACGTTTCCGTCTCTGTCTTGATAACCGTCCTCGAACCGCCGGACGATAACGATACCAAAAGGCCCCCGATAGACGATGATGACCGGGGCTGGACAGAGTTCGTGATCGCCTTCTTCGTCATGGTCTTCATCGTTGCGGTCTCCATAACTGTCATGGCCCTGATCTCAAGAAGGAGAAGGGGGCAGGAGACCCAGCTGTGGATCCTCGACGGGTCCGAGGACGACCTTGAATACAGGAAAAGGGGCAGGGCGGAGGATGAAGAACGCGGTTACGATATCGAGGATGGAAAAGGAGCCCGCAGGTCTTAGCCCCCGCCGGCGCCTTCCATTGACCCCCCTCCCTCCTGCAGGTCCGGAGGTAGGTCCGTGGTATTCTGCATTTCCGGGGCCTGTTCCAGGGATTCCCCGGGTTCGGACCGGTATTCAGGAACATCTTCCGGATATCCGTAAGCTTCCTGCTGGAACTGTTGCGCCGTCCCTGCCAGATCCTCCTGGAAGACCTGGCCTCCCTCGACCGGGGGATATTCCCCGGATGGTCCCTCCGGGGAAGCCTCCGGCCCGGGTTCAGGAGCCTCCTGCGGCTCCTTCCCTTTCTTCTTTTTACCAATGAAAAGGAACAGGAGAACGGCTCCCGCGGCCAGTATGACGGCCGCCGCGACAAGGACGGCGATCAGCAGGGGCGATACGCCCCCGTCCCCGGACGTGTCGTCATCGTCCGGACCAACATCGTCATCATCACCATCCGGCGGTGGCTGGTTCACGACCACCGTGGCCGTTGCCGAGATATCCCCCGAGGAACAGGTCACGGTCCAGGTTCCTGGGGTCTCGGCCGTGAATATCCCTGAAGTATGTATGGGGCCCCCTCCCGAAACCTCCCAGCGGGGGTCCAGGAACACCTGGTTCCCGTCCGCATCGTAGCCTTTAGCGGTGAACTGCAGGGTCCGGGTAATATTGAGGGCCGCCTCGGCGGGATCTATTACGATGTGATGGAGGCTCCCCGGCCGCACCTCTATCACCTCGCTTCCGGATATGCCCGAAAGGTTGGCATATATCCTCCAGAACCCGGGGGTGGCGGGGTCGAAGAGGCCCGTCTGGTCGACAGAACCCCCACCCTCCGCTTCCCAGAACGGTTCGATATCGATGGTGTTGTCATCGGAATCGAACCCTTCGGCCGCAAGCTGGAGCGTATCGTCGGTGGTGATGACATAGGAACTGGATGTCACCGATATCCTCGTCAGTGCTCCGGGTGTCACGGTAACATTGGCGAAGGCGAAGATCGTACCGGAGGTTGCCTTGACGATCCATGTTCCGACCGCGTCCGCCGTGAAGTTCCCGTTCTCGTCGATCGCCCCTCCGCCTTCAACCTCCCAGGTCGGGGCGGCCTCGACGGGATTCCCCATCCTGTCGGAACCCAGCGCCGAGAACTGCGCGAACCCGTCAGCGGTGACGGTGATGTCCTGCGGATCGATGACGATGGATGCAAGCGGGCCCGCTTTCACATTGATCTCTTCCATCTCCGTGGAGAGGACAACATCCCAGTATTCGACGAAGAACCTGTACCCGTGGGTCCCGGCTTCCAAGTTCGTGCTGTGGAAGTACTCCTTGCCGTCGGATGTGGCCATGTCCCCGTCGGAGGAGAGCATCGTGTGGTTCACCCCGTCTATCTCGACCTTCGCCAGGTCGGGCAGGTCGTCGTCGGGGTCCATGAAGATGAGGGAGAAGTAGATGTCGTCGTCGATATCGCCGGTGTCGTAGGTGACGCCGTGATCGGTTATATCTCCCGGCCTGTCGTAGGTGAAGTTGAGGCTCGAGACCGTGGGCGAGATCGAGGGTAGGGAAGTTGTCAGGTTCAGGAAGATCTGAAGGAGCCTCCCTCCTCCCTCGCTCGGAATTATCGGGCGGTGGGTCCCGTATGATGATTTATCCGTTCCATCGGGGCCCGTGAACGGTCTCGATGTCAGTTCCTCGATGGTATCCCCCGTCCTGGTCCTGGCCGTGGCATAGGTGGCTTCCGGTCCGCTCCATTCGTATCCTATCCTTCCCCACCTTACTCCCTCCCCCCCGTCAAAGGGGGTCGATATGAACTGACCGTCCGGGACCATTGTCAGGTACTTCAAGGTCAGGGAGTCCATCGTTGCGGCGTCCCCTTTATCACAGTGGAAACTGACCTCGTAATGGAATCGGTCCCCGATCGCCTGGAGTTTCGTCAGGGAGACCCTTCCGCTGCCGGTCGATATGGTCGTGTACCTTCCCGGAACCCCGTTGTTGTCGAACCAGCTCACCAGATCCCTGGAGAACCTCAACTTGATGGAGGCATGGGACGGGATGTCCGCTGAGTATGTGATCTCCTTGAGGCCGCTGACATCCACCCCTCCCAGCACGTTCCTGGAAACGAAGAGCCCCCTGCTTCCCCCTCCATCGTGGGTCAGGTTCAGCAGGAAGACCCCCTGCGATCCGGGGCCCCAGCTCATGGAGTGGCCGAAGAGATAAAGACCGTATGCGCTCGGGAGGATCTCCACACCGACATCGGATTGAGACTCACCGTAGAACGCGTCCCATTTCTTGTTCCCATCGAGGTCCGTTCTGACGATATAGACCTCATCGCCGGCCGATGTGCTGTATGTGGACCCGACCATGGTGACGCCCGTCTGGTTCGCCATCATCGAATAGGACCTCGTGTTCCCGGTGGCCATGTAGGTGTTCGTCCAGAGGGCCTTTCCGGAACTCGCGGTCCTCATGAGAAGGAACTCCTGACCCGTCCCCGGGCTGCTCTCTTTCAGGCCGAAGAGGATGAGATCCCCGTTGGACAGTTCGGCGATCCTGTAACCGTAGGCCCACTGCCTCTGGATGCTTCCGCTGTATGTCATGTTCCAGTCTTCCTTGCCTTCGGTGTCGACCTTCCATATGGTGACGGACTCCATTCCGTTGAATGGCTCGGAATCCCCTATCACAACGAGGTTGCCGTCGGAGGTCTGGATGACGTCCCTTCCCACCTGTTCGGTGTCGTCCCCGAAGGTGGCGTTCCACCTCTCCACTCCGTAGAAGTCCACCATCATGAGAAGCATGTTCAAGGAGGTCCCATCCTGCTGTCCGCCGCAGATGATGAACTCTCCCCCCTTTAGCTGTATGATCGAGTTGCCGAACTCCGCCCCATCCAGGTCATAGGTCTCGTTCCAGACCTCCCTGCCCTGGCCGTCCGTCATCACCAGCCAGACGTCGTCGGTGCCGCTTCCGTAGGAATTGGTCATCCCGACGACGACGAGGTTTCCGCCGGATGTTTCCACAACATCATGTCCTCTGTCCCACCACGGTCCGCCGAAGGAGCGCGTCCATAGATGGTTCCCGTCCCGGTCGAGCTTCATGAGGAACATATCGTCCCTGGTCGGAAATGAATAGACGGACCCGGTGACGGCAAAGCCGCCATCGGAGAGGGGGGTGGCGGCCGAAACGACCTCGGACCCCGATCCCCCGTAGGTCTTTCCTGAAGAAATGCTGGACCTCGGTCCCTGATGTCAGCTCGATGAGGTTCTCCGAACCTTCGGCATTATCCAGGGAGTCGAACTCCTCGACAACCTGGTGCTCTTCCTCGGAAAGCGCCAGCCCTTGCTCCTCATCGAAAATGAGGTTGGTCAGCTCTCCGGAATCCAGGTAGACCTCTTCCAACGACCCCCTCTCTCCGTTGACCATCCTTGTGGCCCGGCCACCAGTATCCGCTCCGGCAGGATCGATGTTGAAGACCAACAGGCTCCCGAGCATCAACAGGACAGCGAGGAACGCCGCGGCGGCCCCTTTGAAGCCTATGCTACCGTTACCTCTGAGACAGTGCCTCTCTCCGATACCGTAAGACATGGTGATGCACCTCGGTAAAGCAACAGCTTACGGTTTTGTATTAATAGATTTCTGATTGCCGTGATGAGGGAGGCCAATGGGCATATCCCCGGAACATATCAGAATCCAATGGGATGATCGTATCAATGTTCCTTTTCATCCTCCTTCGCATCCGAGGGGGGCCTCTCCTTTCTCCCCAGTTCAAGGGGCCTCCTCTCCCGTGGGCCTCTCTCAAGTTCCGGCTCCTCCCTGGACCCTCCATCGAACTCCTCGAGCCTGGGTTCGGTCCTCCTGGAATGCCTCGGGGGCGGATACGGACCGTCCCTGAAGAACTCCGCCTCCGTTCTCTCGTCCTTTTTCGTCTTGTAGACCGCGAAGATGATGATCCCTATTATGACCCCGACTATCATCAGGAAAAGGCAGGCCCCTCCGAACCATGAGAAGGCGGCCGCTTCATCCGCCATAGAGGCACCATCGCCATAATCGTTATCGTAGAGGGGATAGTCCCGGTAATCGTAGGAAGCTCCGACGTCGGTAAGGTCGATGGTCCCGCTTCCCCTGATCTCGAGCTTGTCGTCCTTGAAGATGAGGAGCTCCATCCTGTAGGAATCGTTGTTGGGGATGTCCACGAGCAGATTTCCCTCCACGGTCGTCTGCTGCTTGACATCGTTGATGGTGGTGGTCGAATCATCCATGGCCAGGTTGCTGCCGGTCTCGACGGTGAAGGCCCTTATATGGAGCTTTCCCACGTCCTCGTTGCCGATATTGGAGATGAATACGACGATCTTGATCTGGGACCTCTGGGAGTTCGCCCCCTCCATCTTGAAATAGACATCGTCCACCCTGAGGTCCGATGCCTTTTCCTTATCCTCCCTGAAGGCGAAGTATCCCAGGAGAATGGAACCGATCAGAAGCGCCACGATGGCTCCGGCGAGGATGTAATCCCTTCGTTCCAGGTTCATTTCCGCCACCTCCTCCTGGCATATCCGCCCATTATCAAGGCAGCCGCAAGGACAGTGATCGTGATCGCCCCTGCCGTCGGGAATGGAAGGCTGGCCTTTTCTTCGGCAGTCTCGGTATCGTCCGTTACGGTGTTCCGATAGTCCTTGCCCCCCATCTGCTGTTCCGAGAGGCTGACCTTTCCCGATCCTTTCACGGTTATGAGTTCGTCCTTGAAGACGATCAGCTCCACCGTGAAGAGCCCGTCGTAGATGACCGAGATCTCGAACGATGCCTCCGCGGTCGTATCCGCCTTCACGACCCCCAGGTCCGTCTCCGCATCGTCCATGGCCAGGTTCGACATGTCGTCGACCGCAAAGGCCCTGATCCTGACATCGCAGTCCCTGTCACCGACGTTGGAGATGAAGGCCTTGACGGAAATTCTGTATTCCCCGCTCTCGTACCCTTCGTAGCGGAAATAGACCTCCTCGACCTCCAGGATCGCATCCGTTCTCGGCTCCTCGTAGATGAGGTTCTCGTAGACCAGAACACCGCCGAAGATCAGGCAGATCGATCCAAGCGCGCATACGGCCACTATCATTACCTTGACGTGGACAGGTACCTCTCTCTTTGACATCCTTTCACTCCCGCGATATCATTGGGCCCGGGGTCTTATAATCCTTTTCGACGCATAAGCACCGGATATGTCAAACGGTCCCTTACTGGAAAACCATGGTCCTGAGGTATATAAGTGAAGGTTGGAACGAAATATTTACAATCGAGGCGGCCAGGGAAGGGCCCCGGCATCCCCGGGAAGCCAATATATTAAATCGGAGCTGTTCGTTAGCCATCGGGGAAGACAAGATGGATGAAGATGACTGGGACCCCACACCGCCGCATGGTGTCCGAGGCGGTTATGAAAAGTTCCCCGGATACGAGAGCGTGTCCGGTGAGACGGGGAAGCCCCGGCTTGCCCCCAGGCCCCCAGCACCGACAAGCGGGACCACGTCGGGCTACGATTTCAAGAACATCTCCAACAGTCCCTTGTACCAGAGAGAGCATGCCCGCTCCACGCCCCCCTATA
>JBLIRI010000024.1:0-26563 GCA_049472235.1 Thermoplasmatota archaeon
GAGAGCGGCGGCCTGTGAGGCCGCAGCGGAGGCCTGCATCACGGATTCGGGAATGGCCTGGGGTTCGAGGAAGCTCCCGGCCAGGAAGATGCCGGGTTTCACAAGGGATACCGGATCGCTCTGGCTCGAGTAAGCGAACCCGAAATCGTTGACATCGAGCCCCATGTCGGAAAGGATCTTCCTGCGGTCGGCGGTCATGCAGAGACCGATCGACAGGACGACCATGTCGTAGACCTCTTCGTGGAGGTCTCCGGCCTCGTCCTCGTACCTTATGAGAAGGTCCTTGGTCTCGGGCTTCTCGTATATCTCAGATATCCGTGATCTCACGTACCTTATGCCATGTTCATCCTTTGCCCTCTGGATGTAGCGGTCGAAATCCTTCCCGAACGACCTCACATCGATGTAAAAGACCGTGGGGTCGATGTTCGGGTCGTGCTCCTTGGCAATGACCGCCTCCTTGGCAGTGTACATGCAGCACATGGCGGAGCAGTACATCTGGTCGATGGTGCGGTCCCTGGAGCCCACGCACTGTATCCATGCGATCTTCCCGGGCTCCTTGCGGTCTCCCGGCCTCAGCACGTGGCCCTCGAAGGGTCCCGATGCCGAGAGTATCCTCTCGAACTCCAGAGAGGTCACCACGTTGTCGAACCTTCCGTAGCCGAATTCCCTCTTGACCTCCGGGTCGAAGGGCTGGGCGCCGACGGCCAGAATCACCGCTCCGACCTCTAGATCGAGTTCCTCCGGCTTCTGTTCGTGCTCTATGGCCCCGGGCTTGCATGCCTTGACGCAGGCCATGCACTCTATGCATCCCCTGTAGCCGGGCTGTCCTTCCTTGTCGATGACGTAGGCGTTCGGGATGGCCTGTGCGTACTGCTTGTATGCGGCCTTCCTCATGGCCAGACCCTGCTCGAACTCGCTGGGAAGTTTGATCGGGCAGACCTTCTCGCAGTCCCCGCAGGAGGTGCATTTATCGATATTGATGTATCTTGGCTTCTTTAGGACCCTGACCTTGAAGTTCCCCGGCCCCCCCTCGACCCCCTTCACTTCCGACAGGGTCAGTATCTCGATGTTGGGATGCCGGGAGCAGTCCACGAGCTTGGGTGAAAGGATGCACATGGAGCAGTCGTTGGTCGGGAAGGTCTTGTCCAGCATGGCCATGACCCCGCCGATGGCCGGGGTCTTCTCTATGAGATATACCTTGTACCCCATATCGGCCAGGTCCAGGGACGACTGCACGCCGGCAATACCTCCGCCCACGACCGCAACGGCACCGATTGTCTTCTCTTTTGGCGACATGTCAATTACTCCCTGGTATGACCTTCCTTGACGGCAAGCTCCCTGATGGCGAACATCAGCTTGCAGATGTCGACCCCCTGGGGGCACTGCTCGAGGCACCTGTAGTGGGTCGAGCAGATCTCAACGAACCTGTTCGAGAACACGCTCTCCTTCCTTCCCAGCAGGGAGCTCTTTATGACCTTTCTCGGGGAATAGAGTGGGTCGAGGTCCCTCTCGGGACAACCTGCGGTGCATGTTCCGCACGCAAAGCAGTTGTATACGTCCTTCCCGGATTCGCCCTCGGCGATCCGGTACTTGAACGAGGGGTCCATCCTCTTCTCCGAGGGCACCCCCGTGATATCCTCCACCATCTCCTCCTCGAGCCTTATGTTCCTGATACGGTTCATAACGCCCTTGACGTTGACCTCCTGGGGGCACTTGTCCAGACAGCGGTAATGAGAGGAGCAGATCCAGATGAAGTCGGATGAGAGCACCTCCTCCCGGAGCCCGAGGAGCGCTTTTCTGATCACGGTCCTGGGGTTCCACTCCTCCTTCACCTCCTGCTCGGGGCACCTGGCGGTGCACGAGCCGCATGCGTAGCACTTGAGTATCCCCTCCCCGCCCTCCTGGTTTGCGATCTCGAACTTGAAGTTGGCGTCCATGTCCTTAGAATCGATGGGTCCCATCCATCACTCCCCCACATCCTGGAACTCTTCTTCTCTGTACACGATCATCGGAAGCTGCTCGTCCGGGTCCCTTCCAGGCAGGTACTCGAACTCCTTCTGTGCATTCTCGGCGATCGGTATTATGATGTCCATGAGCGGGATGTTGCTGGGACACGCCTGCTCGCAGAGCCCGCACTCCACACAGGAGAGGATCATGTGGTTGAACCGGGTTATGTGGAACAGCAGTGAATCTGTCGGGGTCTTGTATGCCCCTTTGCTCTCTGCCTTGGCAACGTACTTGCCCGCCTCGAGGTCGAAGACGGCCGAGTCGAAAAGGCACTCCTTGCAGTAGCATATGGGGCAGGCCTTCATGCAGTTATGGCAATTGATGCAGGTATCGAAGAACTCTGCCAGCTTGTCGATGCCCTTGATACCGCTCTTCTCCTTGATGAACTCGGCCCTCCTGGAATCCTTCGCAGCCCTGATCTCTTTCACCGCCTTCTCCCTGGACTTCACATCCTTGAACTCCTTGAGACCAAGCCCGTCAAGCAAAGCCTCTCCTTTTTCGGTCCTTGCGTCGAGGTACAGCTCTTTCTTAAGGTCCGCTCCATAGACACCGACGATGATATCGGCGTGTTCCGGGACCGGGTCCTTGCAGTTCGCACACGCGCTCCTGAGATATTTCCCGGTGTCCGCACCGCCGAGGAGGGCAGCGGTGGGGGAATCCTTCCCTGGGAAACTGGAGTATGTGTTCATCGGGAAGGTGCCCAGGCAGTCGACACCGATCAGAACGATGTTCTTGAGGTCCGCCTGGTTGAGCTTGACGAGTTCCGTCAGGGCCCGAAGCTCGCAGGAGCGAAGAACAACGGCAAGGGGCTTATCGGAACCGCGTACCTTGGTGATCCTGGAGACCATCGTACCCGTGGATACGGGAAGAAGGGGGGCAAAGACGTTTGCCAACAGCTTTGCGGGGTCGGACACCATAGCTGGGAAGGCGGACTTCCCCGAAGGTGTCTCCTGCATCGCAAGAACGGCGTTCACCTTTTTGTCCGTCAGGAATCCCTTCAGGAGTTCGTTGACGGTCCCCGGGACGTCGCCGTCCTTTACCGGTAGAGAATATTTCGACATCATGTCACCCCCTATACGTTCCACCTCGCACCCATCGGATTGGGGCCGAGCTTCTTCATCTCATCCACCATCTCCTTCACGGTATCGGCGAACTTCTGGCCCTCCGAGGCCGATATCCACTTCACCCAGATGCGTTCCGGCTCCATTCCAAGGGTCTCGAGGATGTTCTTCAGAAGGACCATCCTCCTCCTGGCCTTGTAGTTCCCGTTCAGATAGTGGCAGTCCGCCGGGTGGCAGCCCGCTACCAGGATGCCGTCCGCGCCCTTCTGGAGCGCCCTGATGACGAACTCGGGGTCCACACGCGCGGAGCACATGACCCTGATCACCCTGATATTTGGGGGGTACTGTATCCTGCTCGTCCCGGCAAGGTCGGCGCCCGCATAGGAGCACCAGTTGCACAGGAAGCCGACGATCCTTGGTTCGTACTCTTCGCTCATTTCCTCCCTCCTCATTTCAAACATGCATCGATCATTGACATTATCTGCTTCTTCGTGAAGGAGCTCTGCTGGGATGTCCCGCTGGGACAGATCGCGGCGCAGGCGCCGCATCCCTGGCAGAGGATCTCGTTGACCTTCACGATCTTTCTATCCTCGTCGAACTCGATAGCGTCATAGGGACAGACCTGGAGGCACAGCTGGCATCCGGCGCAGTTCCGGGATGATACCCTGGCCACGTTCCCCTTTGTCTCCAGATATTCCCTCGAAAGTATGGTTGCGGCCCTGGCCCCCGTGGCCTTGGCCTGAAGAATGGATTCCTCGAGGAACCTCGGCGAGTGCGCGATCCCGCAGAGGAATATCCCGTCCGCGGAGAAATCAACTGGACGCAGTTTCATATGCGCCTCGGAATAGAACCCGTCGGCGTTCAGCGGGACCTTCAGCTTCTGTGCAAGGTCCGTGTTCTTCCCGGGAACCATTCCCGTGCTCAGGACGAGCCTGTCCGGGTGGAAGGTGATCTCCCGGTCCAGGATGTGCTCCCTGACCTTGACGGATATTTTACCTCCCTTCACGGCGACCACGGGCTCCTCATCCTTCTCGAAGTGGATGAAGACCACACCGAGCATCCTGGCCTTTCTGTAGAGCCTGTCCTCCCTGAAGCCGTACGACCTGATGTCCCGGTAGAGAACGTAGACGGCTGTATCCGGGTTGAGCTCCTTGAGCTTGACAGCGTTCTTCAACGCGTTGGTGCAGCAGATCCTGGAGCAGTACGGGTGCTCGTCGTTGCGGGAGCCCACGCATTGTATCATCACGACCTCCTTGAGGTCCCTGATGTAGGCATCACCATTTGCCAGGTCCTTTTCGAACTCCTTCTGCCTGATGATGTTCTCGCTCTTTCCGAAGGAGTATTCCGTCGGTTCGTAGGCTTCGGCCCCGGTCGCCAGCACTACGATGCCGTGCTGCACCATCTCGGAGCCATCTCCCTTCCGGATCTTGGAAGTGAAGTTCCCCACGTAACCGGTGATCTCCTCGAGCTCCGTGGAGGTGTGAACATCGATGTTCGGATGCTCGAGGACCCTGGCAACCGTACTCTTCAGCAGTTCCCCGGGGTCCTCCTCTCCGGCCCCCAGGTGGATGTCCTTGAGAAGCCCCCCGAGCTCCTCCTCTCTCTCGATGAGATGGACCTTGAATCCCTGTTCGGCGATGGAAAGCGCCGAGGACATCCCGGCTATGCCCCCCCCGATCACAAGGGCTTCCTGGATGACCGGGATCTTGTGGTGGGAGACGGGGTTGAGCTCGGTGACCTTCGCGATCCCCATGCTCACGCTCTCCTTTGCCTTGCTCGTCGCCATCTCGGGGAAGTTCCGATGCACCCATGAGTTCTGGTCCCTCAGGTTGACCATCTCGAAGAGATGGGGGTTGAGGCCCGCCTCCTTCAATGTGTCCTGGAAGAGGGGCTCATGGGTCCTCGGCGTGCATGAAGCGACGACCACCCTGTTGAGCCCGAGATCGATGATCTTGTCCTTCATCCTCTCGAGAGAATCGGCGGAGCAGGTAAATGTCTCATCGTCAGCGTAGGAAACATATGGCTGGGTCCTTGCGAACTCCACCACCTGGCCGATGTCTATTACGCCGGCAATGTTGATCCCGCAGTGGCAGATGAAGACCCCGACCCGGGGAAAATCGTTGTGGATGTCCCTTTCCCTCGGATATTCCTTTACAGCGACCTCGGTGCCCCTTGCTCCGAATATCTCCGAAGCGGCAGCAGCGGCAGCCGCGGATGCCTGGGTGACGCTTTCCGGAATGTCCTTTGGCTCCGTCACGGACCCGGAAGCGTAGATCCCTGGCCTCGAGGTCTGCACCTGAAGGTAGGGATCGGTCTGGATGAAGCCGTATTCATTGAGATTGACCTCCATGGTCCTGGAGAGGTCACCAAGGGCGCTGCAGGGCTGGAGACCAACGGAGAGTACCACCATGTCGTACGTCTCGGCCCTGACCTTTCCATCCTCGTCGATGTAGCGGAGAGTGAGGTCCTTGGTCTTCCTGTCCTGCTCTATCCTCGGGATCCTGCTCCTGCGGAAAACCACGCCGTATTCATTTTCAGCCCTTTCGTAGTATTTGTCGAAGTCCTTTCCGAAGGACCTCATGTCCATGAAGTAGATGTGTGTGTCAAGGCCCGGTACGTGCTCCTTCGCTATGACGGCCTCCTTCACTGCGTACATGCAGCAGACCGACGAGCAGAAGTTGTGCCCGTGGTGCTCGTCGCGGGAGCCCACGCACTGGATGAAGGCCACCTTGGCCGGTATGCGGCCGTCGGAGGGCCTCATCACCGTGCCACGGTAGGGGCCCGTGGCGCTGAGCATCCGCTCGACCTCGATGGAGGAGACCACGTTGGGGTAGCGGCCGTGACCGTACTCCCTCATCGCCTCAGCCCCGAACTCGTCGAAGCCGGGGGACAGGATGACCGCACCCACCTCGACAGTTTCGGTCGATCCGACCATCTCATGGTCTATGGCGCCCCTCTGGCAGTGCTCGACGCACTGATAGCACTCGCAGCATCCTCCGCAGTTGAGGCATCGGAGGGCCTCGCTGACCACTTCCTGGGCCGTGAACGTGGATTCGATCTCATCGAAGACGGTCTGACGTCTGGAAATGGATATTTTCGAGCCCTCCTGCCGCTGGGAGGTGATCCTCATTGTCCCGTCGGGTATGCCGGCGCCTTTCTTTTCCACCGGCTCCCTCCCCTCCCTGAGGTCCTCTCCGTTGAGGAACCTGTCTATGGAGACCGCAGCCTCGTGACCGGCCCCGATGGCTTCGACGGCGGATGCCGGGCCCGTGACCGCATCCCCGCCTGCGAAGATGTCGCTCCGGGATGATTGCAGGGTCACGGGGTCGACCTTCAACACGCCGTCCTTGACCTCCACACCCGTTCCTTCGACCGAGGCAGGGTCCACCTCCTGCCCGATGGCGAAGATGACGATGTCGCATGGAATGTCCATATCGGAGCCCTGGATGGGAACCGGTCTTCTCCTTCCGCTCTCGTCGGGCTCTCCGAGCTCCATCCTCTGGCAGGTCAGGCATGTCTCGCATGCGTTGGCAACAAGCCGCATGGGGGATGTGAGCATGTCGAACTTGACCCCTTCCTCCATGGCCTGCTCGATCTCCTCCATGTGGGCGGGCATCTCCTTTAGGGTCCTCCTGTAGACCACGGTGACCTCCGCACCGAGCCTCTTTGCCGACCTGGCGCAGTCCATGGCAACGTTGCCCCCGCCGACGATGAGCACCCTCTTGTCCTTGAGGTGGTCCGCCTGGAGCGTTCCGGAATTGACCTGATGGAGGAAGTCGATCCCCTGCTTGACGCATTCCGGATCGCAGCTCTCGAACTCGAGCTCCTTGGACCTCCAGGAGCCGATGGCCAGGTAGATGGCTTCATACCCCTTCTTCCTCAGGTCCTTGACAGTGATGTCACTTCCCAGTCTTTTTCCGTATTCGATATTGAACCCCCTGCCCTTGCTGAGAAGGGAGACCTCGTTGGAAAGGTATTCCTTCGGTAGTCTGTATGAGGGGACCCCGTAGTACATCATCCCTCCGCCGTTTTGCTCCGCCTCAAAGACGGTCACATCATAGCCCATGGCGGACAGGTCGGAGGCGGCTGTCAGTCCCGCCGGACCCGCGCCCACGATGGCGACCTTCCTCCCGCCGCCTCTTTTCTTCGGGGCCTCGTGACCGTCGATCTTCGAATAGTTCTCCTCTCTCAGGATGCCGCAGGTCTCGATCTCCTCGGGATGTTCGTAGGCCCAGTCCGCGATGAACCTTCGTATCCTGCAGATGGAGACGGGCTCGTCCACTTCCTTTCGGTTGCAGTCCGTCTCGCAGGGATGGTAGCATATCCTGCCCATCGACCCGGGAAGAGGCACCCGCTCCTTGATCAGATGGTAGGCTTCGGCGAACTTCTCCTGGGAGGCGAGGGCTATGAACGCCTGGGCGTTCAGGTCCGCAGGGCAGGAGACCCTGCAGGGAGCCCTTTCGATCTCCTTGTCGATGGCGAAAATGTTGGGGATCGCCTGCGGGAAAGGCTGGAATATCGCCTTCCTCTCACCGATGCCCTCGTCGAACTCCGATGGCATCTTGACGGGGCAGTGCTCGACGCAGTCCCCGCAGCCGTTGCATTTCTCGAGGTCGACGTACCTGGGATGCTTCGTCAGTTTGACCCTGAAGTTCCCCACCTCGCCCTCGATCCCGCTGACCTCCGAATTGGTGATGATCTCGATGTTGCGGTGCCTTCCCGTGTAGACAAGCTTCGGGGCGAGGATGCACATGGAGCAGTCATTGGTGGGGAAGGTCTTGTCGAGTTTGGGCATCGTTCCGCCTATGGAAAGGCCCTTGTCGACGAGGTATACCTTGAACCCGGCGTCCGCCAGGTCGAGGGAGGACTGGATGCCCGAGATCCCGCCCCCGACTACCATCACGGACCCCTTCTTGCCGGTTCCCGGCAGGCCTGCTGCGATCCCTTGACTGGCTCCTTCCATCTCAGATCACCTCGTCGATCATTCTGATAAGCTGCTGTTTGGTGTAGTTCTTGTGCGTGCAGGCGTTGGAGGGGCACGCGGAGATGCAGGCGCCGCAGCCCGCGCACAGTGCATCGTCCACCTCCGCTATCCTGGTCACCTCGTTAAGGGTGCGGGCGGAATAGGCGCAGACCTCAACGCAGACCCCGCAGCCGACGCAGATCTCCGGGTCCACCCAGGCTATCAGCGGGTCGTTCTCAAGCTCGTCCTTGCTGAGGATCCCCGCCGCCCTTGACGCGGCCCCGCTGGCCTGCGAAACGGAATCCGAGATATCCTTGGGGGACTGGCAGCATCCCGCAAGGAATATCCCGTTGACGAAGGTGTCCATCGGCCTCAGTTTCGGGTGGGCCTCGAGGAGGAAACCGTCGCCGCTTCTGGAAAGCCCCAGGACCCTGGAGAACTCCTCGGAATCCGACCTTGGGACCAGGGCGGGGACGAGGACCACCATCTCGGTCCTGATCTCGAACAGCTTGTTAGTGGTGGTATCGAACACATCGATGGTGGCGCCTTTCTTTCCCACCCGCACCTCGGAGGGTCTGCCCCTGAAGAAATTGACGCCCTTGCTTCGGATGGTCCGGTAGAACTCCTCGTAACCCTTCCCGAAGGCCCTGATGTCGGTATAGCAGATGTTGATCTCCACCTCGCATCCTAGCTTTTCCCGGAGGAGGTAGACGTGCTTCAATGCGGACATGCATCCGATCCTGCAGCACCATGTACACTGGGTCTCGTCCCTGGAGCCGGCGCAGAGAATGAACGTGATCGAATTCGGTTTCTCGCCATTGGAGGGAAGGACCACGTTCCCGGAGGTCGGCCCCGAGGAGCTTATCAGCCTCTCGAGCTCCAGGGTCGTTATGACGTCAGGAGACCTCGTGTAGCCGTATTCGAACAGTTTGCCCATGTCGAGGATATCGTATCCTGTGGCAACGACTATCGTCCCCACGTTGACCTCGACCTCTTCCTCCTTCTGGTCGAAGTCGATGGCTCCCGGCTCGCAGGCCTCCACGCAGAGTGCCTTGTCGCCGCATTTCCCGAACCTCTTCATCAGGCAGTAGGCCGGGTCTATCGTCGCTTTCAGAGGGATCGCCTGAGGGAACGGTATGTAGGCCGCCCCCCGCTTATTGAGCCCGAGGTTGAAGCTGTCGGGTACGTGCCCCACAAGCCTGCAGGCTTTGGTGCAGTCCCCGCAGCCGGTGCATTTGTTGATATCGATGAACCGCGGCTTCTTTCTCACCTTGACCCTGTAATTTCCGACGCTCCCCTCCACCGATACGACCTCGGAATAGGTCATGAGCTCGATGTTGGGATGGTTCTTGGTCTCCATCATTTTGGGGGTCAGGATGCAGGAAGAGCAGTCAAGGGTGGGGAACGTCTTGTCCAGCTGGGCCATGCGGCCGCCTATCGTGGGTTCCTTTTCGACGAGATAGACCTTGAACCCGTCGTCGGCTATGTCGAGGGCGGCCTGCATGCCGGCCACGCCGCCTCCTATGACCAGGGCCTCGGGGGTCACCGGGGTCCTTGATTTCTCGAGGGGCTCCAGGAGGACGGCCTTGGCGACCGCTGCCTTCACCAGCGACTTCGCCTTCTTTGTTGCCTCTTTGGGATCATCGTGGGCCCAGGAGCATTGCTCCCGGATGTTGGTTATCTCGACGTTGTAGGGATTGATCCCTCCGTCCTCCGCGACCCCCCTGAAGGTATGCTCGTGCATCCTAGGGGAGCAGCTGGCGATCACCACACCATCAAGGTCGTGCTCCCTGATGGCATCCTTGATCAACTTTGCCCCCGGGTCGGAGCACATGTACTTGTATTCGGTGGACATGGCCACTCCGGGCAGCTTGGAAGCGTACTCGGCCACCTCCTCGACATCGACCTTGGAGGCTATGTTGACCCCGCAGTGGCAGACGAAGACCCCCACCCTGTTCATGCCTTCACCTCCTCCTCTCCGCCAAGGACCTTTTCAATGGGGCTCAGGTTAAGGTCAAGCGCGAGCTTTTCTTCCTCCAGGCCGAAGGCCAGGCCCATGAGCTGGGTAAGGTAGAGGACCGGAACATTGAGCTTGGCTCCGACCGTCTCACCCGCCTTCTTCTGCTTGGAATCGTACATCTTGTGGCACCACGGGCAGGCAAGGGCCATCCCCGAGAAGCCCTGGTCCTGGATGGCCTTGAGCTTCTGGCCGGTCTTCGTGAGAGCGGTCTCGGGGTGAACTGGCAGCAGCGGCCCCCCGCAGCAATCGAGCTTTTCGGGGTAGTGGTCCGCCTTCGCCCCGAGGATCTCCAGTATCCTCTCCATCTTCTGGGGGTTCTCCGGGTCCACAGGCCTGCCGATCTCGGAGGGCCTGAAGATGTGGCAGCCGTAATGCGTGGCGAAATTCAGGTCGGACAGCGGCCTCTTGACCTTTTCCTTGACGGCATCGAGGCCGATGACATCGTGCAGGAGGTCGATGACGTGGAATAGCTTCGAGGTTCCCTTGTATGTCAGTTCCTCGTTCGCTAGCTGGGAGTTTATCCTGTCCCTCATCTTCTGGTTAGAATCAAGTATCCTCTTGGTCTCGCTCAGGGCGAGATGGCACATGGGGCAGGGTACCAGTATGTCGAGTTCCTCCTTCTCGCAAATGGCGATGTTCCTCGCGGAAAGGGTGAGGGTCAGCATCTGGTTGATGCTTTTCAGGGGCTCGCCGCAGCAGGAGAACCCTTCAAGGTCAACGACCTCGACCCCGAGGACTGGAAGGGCGGCCTTCAGGGAGACCTCGTATCCGTACTGCTCGGTAGGCATCAGACAACCGGGAAAAAGCGCGTATCTGCTCATGGGGATCCACCTACACCTTCTCCATCGCAACCGTCATGATCGTCATCTGGAACTTTTCCGCGTCCACAGGTTTGGAACAGGGCGGCAGGCCTGCCTGCTCCCTGGTCTTCGTCTCCCCTGATCTTGTGGGGACGGCCTGCACATCCTGGATGAGGCCGATGCCCATGGCGGACTGCAGCATGGCGGTGAAATCCCCGGGTACCTGCTTTCCGCTTGCCACCGCCAGGTTCTTCAGGGTGAAGAGTATGTTCACAGGCGCTACCTTCTGGGGGCATCTCTCCTTGCACTTGAAGCAGCTCATGCAGGTCCAGATGATATCCGAGTTCACCATCTCGTCGATGAGTCCTCTTTTCAGCAGGGCTGCTATCCTGTGCGGCTCGAGTTCAAGCAGTTTGTGCGCCTCGCATCCCGAGGTGCACTTGGCGCACTGGTAGCAGAAATCCGAAACCTCCTCTCTTAGCTTCTGGAGCCTTTCGTTTATCTCCTGTCTCTCAGCTGCCTGTGCCTCCGCCATGGAGGTCAGATCTGTTATGCTCATGGGATCCCCCTGTAGTTTTGTCGAATGAGTGGGAAGGCGAACGTCACATCTTGGTCCTGATCGCCTCTATCAGTTTGGGAAGCACCTGGTACAGGTCCCCGACTATGCCGTAATCGGCGGAATTGAAGATGGGTGCGTCGGCATCCTTGTTGATCGCGACGATGACCCCCGAATCCCTCATTCCGGCCACGTGCTGGATCTGTCCGGAGATCCCGCAGGCGACGTAGAGCTTGGGTTTGACCTTGTGGCCGCTCAGGCCGATCCAGTGGTCCTCCGACAGCCATTTCAGGTCGGCTGCGATGGGTCTCGAGCATCCAAGGGTGTTGCCGTTGAGGACCTCCGCGAGCTCGCGGATGAGCCTGAGGTCGTCGCTGCCCTTGAAGCCTCTGCCGCAGGAGACGATTATCTCGGCGTCCTCGACATTGACCCCTTCGGATCTCATCTTCTGGACATCGAGGATCTTCGACCCGTAGTCCTTCAGCTCCATTTCCTTCTTTACGATCTCCCCGGACCTTCCCGCATCGGCGGGAAGCGGGTCGAAGGCCTTGACCGGGACCGTGGCGATCCCCGGGAAGGATGTGAACTGCTGGACCGATATTCCGTTGCCGCTGTAGACCCCCCTCTCCGCAAAGATGGAGTCCCCTTCGACATAGAGCTTGTTCGCATCCGATATGCAGCCCGCATCCAGAAGGGATGCCAGGCGCGGGGCGAGCTCCTTTCCGTTCTTTGTGGAGGCTATCAGAACGACCTCCGGGCTCTCCTCCTTGACGACCGATCCGATGATGTCGGCCGCCTCCTCGGCCTTGAAATTCTCCATGGAGGTCCCGGCCACCACCACCTTGTCCGCCCCTCGCTGGATATATTCCTGCGCCTGGGACTCCGCATCCTTTCCGATGACAACCGCGCAGACCTTCTTTCCTCTCCTGTCGGCGAGCTCCCTTGCCTTTGAAAGCAGCTCGAACCCGTTCTTCTTGATGTCAGAGAATACTACCACCATCATATCACCCCAGGAGTCCGTCCTTGGACAGCCTTTCAGCGAGCTGTGCCACCGCTTCGTCCATGTCATCCTTGAAGATGACGTTCTTTCGCTCCATCTTTATGCCCTTGAGGTCCTTTTCAACGACCTTGGGCCCCTCGCCCTCCATGCCGATGTCGCCCAGGCTCCAGTCATGGATGGGTTTCCGGGCCGAACCAAGGATCTGCATCAGGCTCGGGAGCCTTGGCTCGTTGATCTCCTTGGTCACTGTGATCACGGCCGGATAGGAGGACTCGGTCTGGACCATCCTGTCCCCCATGTTCCGCTGGGCCTTGACCTTTCCGGACTCCGGCTCCACCTTGAAGGCATAGGTCAGCTGGGGCCACTTGAGGAATCCCGCTATTCTCGGTCCGACCTGGCCCGAGAACATGTCAATGGAAGCCTCCCCGCAAAGAACGAGGTCGACGCCTCCGAGCTTCTCGATCCCCTTGGAAAGGAGCTTCGAGACAACATGATAATCAGCGTTTGCGGGTCTCGGGATCAGGACCCCCTCGTCGGCCCCCATCGCCAAGAGCTCCTTGATCTTCTCCTTTGCATCCGGGGGTCCGACGGTCATGACCGTTATCTTCCCCCCCGTCTTCTCCTTTATCCTGATGGCTTCCTCCACAGCGTTCTTGTCGATATCGCTGATCTTTTTCGGGATGCCTTCCAGGATGGGTTTGTTCGTGGACGGGTTGATCTTGATCTCACCCACGTCCACCACCTGTTTCGCGCATACAACTATGTTCATGGCCATCTCTCCTGGATCCTGATTCGCCTAGATCTCTTCTTTTCTTTCTCCTGTTCTCGCAACTGCTTACGTTTGATCTTACCTGATTGTGTCTTTGGTAATTGATTGACAAACTCGATCTCCCTGGGATATTTGTAGGGAGCCGCGTTCTCCTTCATGAAAGCCTGGATGCCCATAATCCCGGGATCCGAAAGATGCTTGTCAACCGCGTCGTACCCCAAAATGGAGTACTTTGGAATGTCCCACTTCCAGTCCCTGTATTCCTTTTCGTAGTCTAGATCCCCCATGATATGTCCCCGCTGAAATTGGAGGTGTCAGCGCAGAAGGCTTCCGGCAATGACCATCTTCATGACCTCGGAGGTCCCCTCGTAAATGCCGGTGATCCTCGCGTCGCGGAAGAGCCTCTCCACGGGATACTCCTTGGTGTATCCGTACCCTCCATGGACCTGAATGGCCCTGTCCGCGCACCACGAAGCGGTCTCCGCAGCAAATAGCTTGGCCATGGCAGCCTCCTTGCTGATCCTCTGGCCCTGGTCCTTCTGGTACGCCGCGTTCCTCACCAGGAGCCGGGATGCTTCGACCCTGGTCGCCATCTCGGATATCATCCACTGGATGGCCTGGAACTTGGCAAGAGGCTTGCCGAACTGCTGCCTCTGCATGGAGTACTGGACGCTCTCGTCGAGAGCGGCCTGGGCGATGCCCACTGCCTGGGCGGCTATCCCTATGCGTCCGCCGTCCAGGGTTGCAAGGGCTATCTTGAACCCGTCGCCCTCCTTGCCCAGAAGGTTCTCCTTTGGCACTTTCATATCCTCGAACAGGAGCTCCGAGGTCAATGAGGCATTGATCCCGATCTTGTCGAAGATCCCTCCCACGGAATACCCCTCGAACTCCTTCTCAACAATGAACGCGCTGATCCCTTTGGAACCGGCTTCCTTGTCGGTGATAGCGAAGACTATGATGATCCCCGCCTCCGGTCCGCTGGTGATGAAGGTCTTGGTCCCGTTGACGATGTAGTGGTCCCCCTTCAGTTCGGCGGTGGACTGCATCGCTCCCAGGTCCGACCCCGCATTGGGTTCGGTTCCCCCGAAAGCACCTATCTTTTCACCTCTGGCAAGGATCGGTAGGTACTTCTTCTTCTGCTCTTCCGTGCCGTAATACATGATAGGCCACGCTGTCAGGGAATTGTGGACAGATGTCACGACGCCTGTGGAAGCACAGGCCCTCGATATCTCCTCGATGATAACGGAGTAGGTGACGTTGTCCAGACCCGCCCCTCCGTATTCCTGAGGTATGATCGCTCCAAGGATCCCAAGTTCCGCCATGCGCTTCAGAGCTGCATGCGGATACTCCTCCTTCTCATCCAGTTCCGCGGCTTTGGGTTTGACCTCCTTCTCCGCGAATTCTCTGACCATGTTCCTTATCATCTTCTGCTGTTCGTTGAGTTCGAGAATCATGCAGAGGCTCAACGGGATTTCGTAAAATAAAGGTTTCTGTAGTACGGTGTTACCCTGTAGGGAAGGGTATATTAAGGAGCTCCTGGCTTTTTTGAAAATCCGTAGAAGAAAGTAATAAATCGGACCATAGGAATCAAGAGGGATGATGGCCTTTAAAAAGGGGTACGTTCAGGTCTATACCGGTGATGGAAAAGGGAAGACCACAGCCTCGCTCGGGCTGGGTCTCAGGGCTGCGGGGGCAGGTCTCAAGGTCCGCATGGTCCAGTTCATGAAGGGACGCAGATACAGCGAGCTCGACGCCCTGGAGAACATCGATAACTTCACGATCTCCCAGCACGGCCGCGACGAGTTCGTTTCCAGGGAGGATCCGGAACAGATAGACATCGACCTCGCAAGAGAGGGGTTCGAGACGGCCTGCGGGGTCGTGCTCTCCGGAGAGTATGACCTTGTGATCCTCGACGAGATCAACGTCGCGGTAGATTTCGGACTCCTTTCGCTTGAGGAGGTCATCGAGCTCGTGAGATCGAAGCCTGAACATGTCGAGCTCGTCCTCACCGGACGCTATGCTTCCAAAGAGCTGATCGAGCTCGCCGACCTTGCGACCGAGATGCGGGAGGTAAAGCATTTCTATCAGAAAGGTGTGGAGGCCAGAAAGGGCATCGAGTTCTGACGAACGGGGTGGAGCCATGTACGATAAGGAAACGCTCAAGGAGATCGCCAGAAGGAAGAAGGAATGGGAGACGAGCTGCTACCATCCTCTGAAGGAGAAGATCCCGGAGAGGATGGAGAGGTTCCAGAACCTCTCCTGGACCGATATCGGTCCGCTCTACACACCTTCGGACATCAAGGATAAGGACTACCTCGGTGACATCGGATTCCCGGGGGAGTACCCTTTCCTCAGGGGAGTCCACTCCACAATGCACAGGGGCCGGCTTTGGACCATGAGGCAGTTCGCCGGATTCGGGACAGCGGAGGAGACCAACGAGAGGTACAAGTTTCTACTGGACCACGGTGAGACGGGCCTCAGCGTGGCTTTCGATTACCCGACCCTATACGGTTATGATACTGACCAGCCCCAGTCCCGGGGCGAGTTCGGGAAATGCGGCGTGGCAATATCATCTCTCAAGGATATGGAGATCCTTTTCAAGGACATCCCGGTCGACAGGATAACCACATCGATGACCATCAACGGTCCGGCACCCGTTGTGTGGGCATTTTACATCGCGAACGCCGACAACCAGGGGATTCCCAGGACGCAGATCGGCGGGACGATCCAGAACGATGTCCTCAAGGAGTACATCGCCCAGAAGTCATTCATATTCCCTCCGGAGCCCTCCATGAGGTTGACGGTGGACACCTTCGAGTTCGGTTTCAAGCACGTACCCAGGTGGAATACGATATCCATCTCGGGATACCACATCAGGGAGGCGGGGTCCACGGCCGTCCAGGAGCTGGCCTTCACGCTGGCGGACGGCTTCGAATACGTGAAAGCAGCCGTGGCGAGGGGGCTGGACATCGATGCCTTCGCACCGAGACTGAGCTTCTTCTTCAACGCCCACAACGACTTCTTCGAAGAGATCGCGAAGTACAGGGCCGCGAGAAGGATATGGGCGAAGGGAATGAAGGACCTGGGCGCCAAGAAGCCGCGGTCGATGCTGATGAGGTTCCACACCCAGACCGCTGGGGTCTCCCTGACGGCGCAGCAGCCCGAGATAAACCTCATAAGGGTCGCCATACAGGCGCTCGCAGCCGTTCTCGGCGGAACCCAGTCGCTTCACACGAATTCCATGGACGAGGCGCTGGCGCTCCCGTCGGAGAAAGCCGTGAGACTGGCGCTGAGGACCCAGCAGATAATCGCAGAGGAAACGGGTGTGACATCCACCGCTGATCCTCTGGGAGGCTCCTACTACATGGAGTGGCTCACCGACAAGATGGAGGAAGATACCATGAGGTACTTCGACCGCATCGAGCAGCTGGGCGGTGTGATACCGGCCATCGAGAGCGGCTTCTTCCAGAGGGAGATCGCCGAGGCCTCCTACAGGCTCCAGCAGGAGATAGAGAGCGGGAAGAGGGCCATCGTGGGTGTGAACAAGTACCAGATGGACGAGCCGGTGGAGATACCGATACTTATCATGGATGAGAAGGGAGAGGAGATACAGATCAACAGGTTGAGGAAGCTGCGGAAGGATAGGGACCAGGGCAAGCTGGACAGGGCGCTTGGTGCCCTGAGAAAGGCCGCCGAGGGCGAGGAGAACACCATGCCCTACATCCTTGACTGCGTCCATAGATACGGGACGCTCGGTGAGGTATGCGGAGTTCTCAGGGAGGTCTTCGGCGAGTACAAGGAGCCGGCAATATTCTGAGGGGGTATGAAGATGGTTAGGAAGATAAGAGTCCTTGTGGCAAAACCCGGCCTTGACGGTCATGATCGGGGTGCCAAGGTCGTTGCGAGAGCTTTGAGGGACGCCGGGATGGAAGTGATATATACCGGCCTTCACCAGACACCGGACATGATCGTCCAGACAGCGATCCAGGAGGATGTCGACGTGATCGGCCTCAGCCTGCTTTCCGGCGCCCACATGACCTTGTTCATCGACATTGTCGAGCATCTGCAGAAGAACAACATGGGTGACGTTCTGGTCGTCGGCGGCGGGATCATACCGGAAGAGGATGTCCCCAGGCTTCATGAAGCGGGGATCAAGGGGATATTCGGACCCGGGACACCGCTCGAGGAGATCATCGGCTTCATCAAGGAGAACGTGAAAGGATGAACGATCTGGCAGAGAGGGTCCTCAGCGGGGAGCCCCGAGCCATCGCAAGGATGATAACGCTTGCTGAGAACAGCTCTCCGGAGGCCCCGGGGCTCATGGCCCGCCTTCACGGGAGTACCGGAAAAGCCCAGGTCATAGGCGTGACAGGCGTGATGGGGGCGGGTAAGAGCACCATGATAGCCGAGCTCGCCCTGGAGTTTCGAAGGAGGGGCAGGACGGTTGGAATAGTTGCCATCGATCCGACCTCCCCGTTCAGCGGGGGAGCGCTTCTGGGGGACAGGATAAGGATGATGGAGGTCTCCACCGATCCCGGAATATTCATAAGGTCCATGGGAACCAGGGGGATGCTTGGGGGATTGTCAAGTGCCGTTTACGATGTGGTGGAGATCCTCGACGCTGCCGGTAAAGATATCGTGATCATCGAGACCGTCGGTGTCGGGCAGGCCGAGGTCGACATCATAAAGATCGCGGATACGACCATGGTCGTTCTCGTCCCCGGGCTCGGTGACTCGATACAGGCCATAAAGGCCGGGCTCATGGAGATCGCGGACATATTCGTCATAAACAAGATGGACATACCCGGTTTCGACAGGACCATGGCCGAGGTGGAATCCCTTGTTGACCTCAATGTCCAGGCCGGAAGGAAGAGGACCCCCGTCCTTGGAACGAACGCCAGGGAGAGAAAGGGTATTTCGGAGCTTGTCGACGAGATAGATAAGAGGCAGGAGGAGCTCCTGAGTTCCGGCCAGCTCGACGCTCACCGGAGGGTGAGGTACGAGACGGAGCTCGTTGAGATCATCCGAAAGCGGTTGATGAACCTCATATTCGACGAGGCCGTGTTCAAGACGAAAGTGGACGGTCTCGTGGAGAGGATAGAGAAAAAAGAAACGGACCCTTATACTGCGGCCGAGGAGATACTCTCCAAGGTCCTCAAGTGATCATTCAGGCTTTGCAGGGTCCGTTCAGGGTTTTGGTCAGGCGTCATCTCAATATCTGCGGGCCGCCTGCCTGATGAAGCTCTCGTGGGAGGCCCGATCAACTGATACCACGATCTCCTTGACGTACTCCCTCTTGTCCCCCATGGAGACCATTCCGTTCTGGCTCCTTCCGGAGCAGTGGATCTCGTGGGGCTTTGTCAGGTGGAGTACCAGAAGGTTCTCCTTCTTTGAAGCAAGAGGGTAGAGGCCTCCCACGGGTGGTGTGTAGATGCCGGAAAGGAACCTCATCATGAGTCCGGTCTTTCGCATCCTCTCGCGGATGTATGAAACCGGTACGGGTTCGATACCTGCGATCTTTGACAGGGGTACCTCGTTGCGGAGGACGATTGTCATCAGGTCCGACTGGTTCTGGATGACCAGCCTGTCCTTCAGCAGAAGGATGTAGTTGTTCTCCATCAGCATCTTTGCCGCGCTGTTCGCGGTGCACAGCATTATCAGCGCCACCATTCCGAACACGAAGCCGAAGATGATGACCAACACGGCTAGCATGAAAAGGAACAGCTCGATACCGCCCGAAAAGAGCATCGGCGAAAACAGCAGGAGGAAACCCCCCATCAATACCATCATGAACCTGGTTCTCCTGAACATCAGTCTCAGTACGTCCTTCGCCGTCACTCCCGAGGACAGTCTGTCCACGTATCCGTTTTGTCCGACCAGCTCATCTGTCTGAAGGGGCTCTCCTATCCCCCTGTTATTTATGCTCATATTCGACACCTCTTTTCCCGAAAGGGGATATCGGACCGGGATTAAAAAAGAATTTTTAAACTAAATATGAATTTATGAATAAAGATTTCTTTTAAAGCAAAAACTTTTAGCAATTAACTGCCTTGGACTTATTTATTCATAGCAATGTTCAATTGACGTATGCATGAGAAAGAGTCCTTGAAAAAAGGAAAGAATTCATAAATGAGTCCTTGAAAAAAGGAAACATTTATAACAATCAAGGTGTCATACATAGTTTATGGACAGATCACTGGCGATCTCACTTATCAGGGAGTTCGAGGAGGAAGGGTTGCCCGATCTTGTTGAAAGAGAGGTTCCATTCGTGGAACCGAGGTCTGGAAAAGCAGTGACCATTATTGGCCCCAGAAGGGCTGGGAAGACCTTCTTCATGTTCGATATCATGAAAAGGAACGAAACCGATCTTAACGATATCCTGTTCCTTGACCTTGAAGATGACCGACTGTATCCTCCGGCCACTGATGATCTGGACCTTTTTCTAAGAACTCACGATGAGATAAGATCTGACAAGGTCGATGGGACCAAGCACATATTCTTCGATGAGGTCCAGATGGTCCCAGGTTGGGAGAGGTTCGTCAGAAGGATCCTGAAAGAGAAGCGTTATCGGGTCTATCTGACAGGTTCTTCATCCCGTTTGCTCGCCCGGGAAATCGCAACGACAATGAGGGGAAGATCGTTATCATACCAGATCCTGCCCTTCTCGTTCCGTGAGGCCATGAAGGCCGGGGGATCCGACCTGGACACGGAACCTTCACCTAGAAAAAAGACCAGATTGCTTGGGTACCTCGAATCCTATCTGGCGTATGGCGGTTTTCCTGAGGTCATATCTGAGAAAGATAACGGTTTGAAGTTAAGACTTCTCAACGACTATGTGGAAACCATGCTTCTTCGGGATGTCATTGAACGCAACAGGGTATCAAATCCCAAGGCAATGAGGGTGATCATGAACGGTTTGATATCCTCTTTTTCCAAGGAGTTGTCCCTGAAAAAGTATCATGGTTTTCTCGGGACCATCGGAATAAGCATTTCCAAGGACCAGGTGTATAAATATGCCGACCACCTGATGGACGCTTTCATGTTCTTCAGATTGAAAAAGATCGGAGGCGGCTATCGGACGGTGGAGCAATCAATGCCAAAGGTCTACTTGATCGATAATGGTATTGCAGCCCAGTATGGTCTTGGTTTCAGGGAGAACATGGGAAGATATTTCGAGAATGCACTGGCTGTAGAGATGCTCAGGATGACAGGTTGGGATCCGAGGCTGAAGGTCGACTACTGGAAGGATCCATCGGGAAAGGAAGTTGATTTTGTCATGAAGATGGGGGGAAGGGTGATATCTTTGATCCAGGCATGTTACGATCCCAAAAGTGAGAATGCGGGACAGAGGGAGGTCCAGGCCCTGCTGAAGGCTTCCGAGGAGTTGAATTGTAGTGATCTTCGTATGATCACCTGGGATTCGGAAGAAGTGATGGAGATCGAAGGCAAGAGGATCGAGGTCCTGCCGATATGGAGATACCTGATCCAGCATCCAAAGGACAGGATCGGGGTAATGTTGGATGGTTCATCTGAGAATATTTGATGATATCACCAGTTTCTGGACCTCCGAGGTCCCCTCGTAGATCTGCGTGATCTTCGCATCGCGGTAGAGGCGCTCGATGTCGTATTCCCTCATGTACCCATATCCCCCGTGTATCTGAAGAGCGTTGTTGGTGCAGAACACGGCTGTCTCGCTTGCCATCAATTTGGCCATTGCGGCCTCCTTCCCGAACCTTGCCCCGGAATCTTTCAGGAAAGCCGCCTGCCAGGTAAGGAGCCTCGATGCCTCGACCCTGGTCGCCATATCGGCGAGCATCCATTGGATGGCCTGAAGGTTCGAGATGGGCTTTCCGAACTGCACCCTCTCCTTTGACCTTTTCACGGCCTCGTCAAGTGCCCTTTGTGCGATCCCCACCGCCTGGGCGGCTATGCCGATCCTTCCTCCGTCTATCGATGCCAGGGCTATCTTGAAGCCCTCCCCCGTTTTTCCGATGAGGTTCTTCTTTGGAACGACCATGTCCTCGAAGATGAGTTCGGAGGTCTCGGATGCGCGGATACCCATCTTCTCGAAGATGGGACCGACCTTGTACCCCTTGTAATCGTTCTTCACCACGAAGGCGGAGATGCCCCTCGGACCCGCATCTTTGTCGGTCAAGGCGAACACTATGATCGTTCCAGCCTTCGGCCCGCCTGAGATGAAGGTCTTCGTGCCGTTTATGATGTAGGAGTCCCCTTCAAGAACTGCGGTGGTCTGCATCGCTCCGAGGTCCGATCCGGCGTTGGGCTCCGTTGCGGCGAAAGCTCCGTAGACCTCTCCCTTGGCCAGAGGAGGGAGGAACTCCTTCCTCTGCTCCTCCGTCCCCCAGTTGTACAAAATATACGGGGCGAAGGAATTGTGGACCGAAGTGAGGGCTCCTGTTGAGGAGCAGGCCTTTGACAGCTCCTCGATGATGAGTGAATAGGAGACGGCGTCGAGTCCGGCCCCCCCGTACTCCTTGGGGATCATGATGCCCATCATTCCCATCTTTCCGAGCTCCTCAATTATTTCGGTTGGGAACCTCTCCGTTCTGTCGAGCTCGGCGGCAACGGGGGCTACCTTCTTTCTGGCGAACTCCCTGACGGTGTCCCTTATCATCTTCTGCTGGTCGGTGAGTTCGAAGTTCATGAAATGCGGAATCCTGAATTCTCTAATAAACCTTGGCCCCGGGGTATTCATTCATTTTGACACTTATGTGATGTTTTTATGCAATGAGTGAAGCAAATCCATATATCCCATGCCCTCCTTCCAGAGACCCGACCGAACCTCAGGGGTGTTTGGAATGGCAGGACTGGACGAGAATTCCAGGGAAATGATGATAAACGGTATCATAGCCTTTGCCGAGAGGAACCTTCCGGAGGCCGCTTTGCTTGACTTCGATAAGAAGGACCAGTTCATCTCCAAGGAGAAGATCAAGGAGATGTACGACCCCACGAAGCTGGGTATCAATCTGCTGATGATCCCCTCCGAATACGGGGGCATCGGGGCAGGGACCTTCGATATGTACCAGATATGCGAGGTACTTGCGGGTATCGATCTCGGCGTTGCCACCTCGGTCTTCGCCACTTTCCTCGGTATGGACCCGATAAGGGTCGGCGGGACCCCCGAGCAGAAGAATACCTGGTTCTCGAGGCTGGCCCAGGAAGGGCTCCTTTGCGCCTACGGCGCCACCGAGGCCGAGGCAGGTTCCGACCTTGGGTCCCTCAAGACCAAGGCTGTTCCCGTGATGGAGGGGGGAAAGATCGTCGGGTACAACATATCCGGGAACAAGCAGTGGATATCCAACGGAGGCATCGCGGACCTGTACCTAATCCTTGCAAAGGACTCCAGGGCTATGAGCTGGTTCATAGTCGAGAGAGGTTCGGAGGGAATGGAGTTCAACAATCCCGAGGAGAAGCACGGGATCAGACTGGCGAACACAGTGGCCTTTTCCCTTGATAATGTATTCGTCCCGGCCGAGAACCTGGTGGGAATGGTCGAGGGGGAAGGCCTCACGCAGGCCCAGGCCGTTTTCGGTTTCACAAGGGTCATGGTTGCCGCTTTTGGGCTTGGCTGCGGCTGGGCAGCCCTCAGCAGGGCCGTGAGCTATTCCCAGGGAAGGATCCAGGCAGGGGGTCCCCTATCGGAAAAACAGGGATACACCCACAAGCTGATCGTTCCCAATGCCGTGAGATTGGAGGCCGCAAGGGCATATATCGAGTGGGTATCGCTGGAGCTCGACAGGGTCCATGAAGGCTTCCAGACAGAAGGAGCGATCGCCAAATGGGCTGGCTCCGAGGCGGGGAACAAGGCAGCCGAGGATTCGATCCAGGCGCTCGGTGGGTATGGATATGTCCACGAGATGGTGATAGAGAAGATCAAGCGCGACGTCAAGATCACATGCATCTACGAGGGTACCAATGAGATCCTGGAGATGACCATCGCCAGGAACCGCTGGCAGGAGCATCTGAAGTCCAGAGGTGAATATTACAGGGACATGGCGAAGGAGTCGGAGGGGGTCCATGCAAAGGACCCGAACGTGGGGGCCGGTCTTGCAGCTCTTGGCCTGAAGGCCCTGGCCAACATCTACGAGCTCTGCCGGGTTCAGAAATTGACCAGGAACCAGCATATCCTGATGAGACTCGGGGAGCTTTCAGCCTGGGGGGAGTCGGCCTGCATTTTCTCAAAGCTGGCAGCTGAGGAGAAATATTCCAAAGCAGTGAAGTTCGACAGGGAGACGTGGCAAGCCATGGCGAGGGTCTATGCCCGGGACGCGACGCTCAGGATAGCAGAGGAGGGTATCAAGCTCGTTCTCGGCTACGGCGACGGGGAGCCGGCGCTCATGAGGACCCATGTGAACATGGACCCGATAATGGCCGGGCAGAAGGGGCGGATGGAGGATATGGACCTCATCGCGGAGAAATTGAAAGGCGTCTTCAAGATGACATAGGTCCCGTTTCTTAGGATGATGTTCCAAATCCTTTATCTATCGTGATAAGATTGGAACATCATGAAAGCCGGAGGGATATCCGGATCATTGGCGGTGTTTCTGCTCCTTGCCATTTTCATTCCGGCGGCCGCCCCGGTGAAAGGTGAGGTCGAGGCCCCAACGATAATTTCCGGGACGGTTACCGATTCCAAGACCGGGAATCCTATCCCGGGGGTTTTTGTTGCCGTGATTAATGAAACAAAGGACCTTCATTTCTATTATCATACGAATGAGGACGGGTCCTATTCGTTCAATGTCGGGACCAACGGCAGTTTCAGGATATTCGTTTACAAGGATTCCCATCAATATGAGGAGAAGCGGGTCGAGATCGGCCTGTTCGACCAGGTGGAAGTGGACTTTGAGCTGGTCAGGTACGAATACAATGTCAGGGTGCATTTCTACAGCTGGGATGAAGAGTATCCATTATTTGCACTCGAAGTGGGGATAACCGACAGCAGTGGAAACGAAACGAGATATCTTACCGACCTGGACGGCTGGTTGAAATTGAAGCTTGATCATGGGAACTACACCATCAGGTCATACCGGGATTTCCTCGAGACCTATGAAGAGAACTTCACCATATCCGAGAACATGGTCTTCGTCGATACTGCAGATCTTCAACCGGCAAATGTGAACGCTTCGGCGGCTCTGATCCTTTTCCACGACAATATCTACATCCCGCCGGGAGAGTTCAGGACCCTGGTGATACTTGACGAGGAGCCGACGGAGCTGTATTTCTATGCGCGCAGCGACGTTCCGATCTCGGTCGCCCACATGACCCAGGACATGTTCGATCTCTATCTTGAGAAGCACACGGGAAGACCGTACCCGAACGAAGAGCTCCCAAGACTTCCCTACGATATTTATATCGGTGAGGCACGCGGCCTTGGTGGAGGAGTGACCGTTTGGAAGATCCCTTACTACCTTTCCTTCGAGAACAATGGAATGGAATCCGCACTGGTAAGCATCGATATGAGATATCAGTACGGTTCACCTATTGTATCGGAGGTGATAGGAGGGCCTCTTGAGCCGGGGTCCGAGGGTCCGGTTCAGAAGGACCTGAGCATCTCCTCGATATATCTTCTGCTCTTCCTTGTCATAGTCATTGTGATGGGATATTCGCTGTTCAGGTCCCATAGCAAACACTAATGACCATTCCTCTATAACTTCACAATTCAGGTATCAAACATATATTGTCAAGACGTTTCCAATCTTCAAGGTGGGAAGATGGACCTAGACCTGTCGAAGAAAGAGGCGGAGTTCCTCGAGCATGTACGCGAAGTGATAGAGAAGAGGATCGCACCCGAGTATCCCGAATGGAGAGAGGACAAGACGACCCCGAGGAGGATGTTCGAGATCTGGGGGGACGAGGGACTGCTGGGATTCAGGGAGGAGAACGGGGAGATAAAACAGATCCCGTGGTTGCAGAATATCCAATTATACAAGGAGCTTTCCGCGTTCTCCGGGGGGCTGGGGATAGCCACATTCGTCCAGGGACAGCTCGGGAACCAGGCGCTCTTTCTTTACGGGAACGATGAGCAGAAGGAGAAGTATCTCAAGGCCGGGATCGAAGGGAGAAGGCTCTTCGCCTTCGCGAACACCGAGCCTTCGGCCGGATCTGATGCTTCAGCGATCAGGTTAACTGCGGAGGATAAAGGCGACCACTTCCTCGTCAACGGAATGAAGGCATACATCACGAACGCAGACTTTGCCGACGACATCATCTTCACCGCGGTGACGGACCCCGATGCGGAAAAGAGGCACCGGGGGATCTCGATGTTCATCATCGACGGGGATGCGGAGGGATTGACCCGGATGAGATTGAAGAAGTACGGCTGGAAGGAATCCCATCTGTGCACACTTCGATTCGAGAACGTGAAGGTCCCAAAGGAGAACATGCTGGGAAAACCTGGCAGGGGTTTCTATCAGACGATGGAGATATTCAACAACGGCAGGATAGGGGTCGCTTCATTGGCGTTCGGGGCCGCTCTAGGAGCCTACAAGCACGCTCTCGTTCATGCAAGGAAGAGGAAGGCCTTCGGGAAGACCTTGTTCCAGCACGAATCCAAGAGCAACGAGTTCGCAGACAAATTGGCCCATTTGCAGGCAGGATGGCTCTTGATCCAGAAGGCCGCCTTCGAGAACGACAAGGGCCGAGATTTCAAGCACTTCTCTTCCCTTGCGAAGCATTACAATACCGAGGAAGGGATGCAGATCTCCCTCTGGGGGGCGATCACTCTCGGGGCCCGGGGGGTCATAGAGCAGAACCCGATCTCCGATTTCCCCCATGATTCACTTGTTTCAATAATCGGGGAGGGGGCCCCCGAAGTTCAAATGAAGATCATCTCGGAGCACATCGAGGAGATACTTGAAGGATTATGAGAGTATCGCGAACCGATAATTGCAGTATTAATTCACCAAAAAAGGTATTAATACGAAACCTTTGGTGATACTTTATAGGGGGACATCGCTTTGTCTGGTCATTCGAGCAGATGCATCGCTGTAATTATAACTGTAATTCTATTGCTGATATCGATAAACTTTGAACCTGCTGACGCTTTGATCCTTGATGAGGATATCAGTCTCAGCAACGCTGACGGTTCCTTCATAGGAGAGAATGCGGGTGATGTGCTGGGGAGGCAGGTTGCATTTGCAGGTGATGTCAACGGTGATGGGTATGATGATATTCTGATAAGCTCATATGTTTTTGATACTGCCCCATCAGGTGGTACAGATGTGGGTAAAATATACTTGATCTTCGGAAATTCCACCGGTCAAGTAAAAGACATGGATGTGGGAAATGCCAACGCATCGTTCATCGGCGAGGGACAGTGGAACTATGCTGGCCTAACTTTGGGTGGTGCAGGTGATGTCAACGGTGA
>JBLIRI010000025.1:0-25468 GCA_049472235.1 Thermoplasmatota archaeon
ATAATAGTAATCCTACAATTCCACTGGGGATGTAGATGTACCTTTGATCCCAATCCCACTCTGAAAACATCATAAACGATAAAAGTCCTGTTCCAAAACATAGTGCCAATATTACAACTGCTATCTTCCACATGATTTCTGATGCTTTTGACTTACTCATCTATTCACCAATTTCCTTTCTCGTCCATAATCGGAAACGTTTTCAGATCTTTTCTCCTCCAAGTTAATAAGAGGTAGAGTTTTCTAAATTCATAAAGATTATTGGATTCAGCTATCTCTCGAATGAACATTATTAACATTGATTTACTGATGTCTTCGGTATGACTTCACTTGCGGAATTACTCTCCTCCTTCCTTTTGGCATTTTTCATCCAGTTTGAAGATGTTTAAAGACCAAGGTCATTCTTTTTCCTTGCCGTTGAAGATGTCCCTTCCGGTCCTCTTTCTCCATTTTGACCTTCCCTTTGCCCATATGATCAGCAGAACGGGAAGCACCACCACAGAGGATATGAAGGAATATATGATGGCCAGAGCGGTCACCTGTCCGAACTGCTGCAGAGGCGGCATCGTTGCGAAGGTAAGGAGCCCGAAGCCAGCGACGGTAGTCGCGGCTGCCCCGAAGAGGGCCGATCCGGTGTTCATCAGGGTGTTCCTGGAGGCCTCCATGAGGTCCTCCTCCACCCTGACGTCCTCGACGAACCTGTGCGTTATGTGTATCCCGTAGGTTATCCCGAGTCCGACCGTGAGCGCCCCTATTGTGATGGTCATGACATTGAGGGGGATCCCCACGAAATACATGGTTCCCACTATCCAGATAACACAGAACACTACAGGGAGCGTGGCCACGAGGCCGAGGACCAGGGACCTCTCTTCTATGAAGAATACGATGGTCAGCACGACAAGTGATACGATTATGGTGATGAGAAGGGAGTTGATCTGGGACTGCTGCATCGCGCTGATGACGACCGCGAACACTATCGACGAGCCCGTCTCGTAGACCTTATCGACCTTGCCTCCTTCCATGTCCTCGAGAGGCTCCGATATCACCTTCAGGTCGTCATACAGCTCCCAGGCCTCCTTGTCGCTATCGGTCCCGACGGTGAAGGAGATGGCAGCCATGGTGTAATTGCCGTTGTCCCGATAGAGGACCCTCCTGGCCTCCGACGGGAACTCTTCGTAGAAGATATCGAAGACGTTGCCAATGTCCTCCGATGTCGCCCCTTCCTTGGGAAGTCCCGTGTTGAAATCGAAGGTCTCGGAGTAACTGGTCAGGAAGGGATTCGACGGATCAAGGACACCGAGGAAAGACGCGGTATCCTTCAGCGAATATAGTATGAAATCGGCGCTTGGTCTCCTGTTGCCCCCCTCCCCTTCCATGGAGATGAACTCCGAGCCGTACTCGACGGCACGGCCCATGGTGTCGTTCATGGCGATGAGCAGCTCCGGGTCCGTGATGTCCCCCTCGACGAGGATGACACCCGTGTCGCCGGACCCTCCCAGCCTGAACTCCGACATCAGGTACTTCAGGTCGCTGGATTCCTGGAGGTCGTCCGGCAGGAAGTCGTTGACATCGAAAACTATCTCGCTGTTGAGAGCGGCCCCCAGCATGCCAAGGGTTATCAGGGCCACGATCGTCAGTATTATGGCCGGATGCCGCTCGGCCCTCAGGGTGAGGCCAAGGAGCACCCTGTTCACTATCCTCTTGTTGTTCTCCTCCTTCATGCAGAGGTCGCACTCCCCCTCCCTGTATTTCAGGAAAAGCGGCTTTCCTATCCTCGCCCTTCTGACATCCCGGAGCCTTTTAACGGACGGCACGAAAATCAGCATGATGAAGAACGATGCGAGGATGCCCACGGCGGACATGACCCCGAACTGAAGGATGATGCCCACCGGAGAGAGGATGTTGGAAAGGAAGGCGAGGACGGTCGTGAACGTGGCCAAAAGCAGGGCCATCCCAACCGACTTGCTCATGGACGTCAAAGCTTCCCTGACGAGTTTTCCCTTCCTTATCTCCTCCCTGTACCTCATCGTTAAATGGATCCCGTAATCTATCCCGAGACCGACGATCAGGACCGGTACCGCGGTGATCATCGGATTCGTCGTATAACCCATCAGGGACCCGAAACCGTACATCCAGAGGATGGCAAGCCCCAGGGCAAAGATGTTGAGGACCATGTCGAAGAGGTTCCTGTAGATGAAGAACAGGATGACGACAACGAATATCAGGGCAAGGGGCAGAAGGATCTGCATGGACCGGTTCGATGCGTTGGTGATCTCCCGGTCTATCTGCGCGAAGGCAAGGGGGTGGATGGAGAGGTTGGAACCGTCGTCGAAATCCTTCACGACATCGGAGATGTTGCCCTCGATCTCAAGAAGCCTGTTCTGATCCTCGTCCATCATCTGACCAAGCCTGTAGTCCAGGTTCAGGACCATTATGCACCCTTCTGCGGATATCTGACCGCTGAAGGGGTCGAAATCCTCGGTCAGGAAGTTCACCAGAACGAACTGGCCGAAGTAGAAGAGCTGGGTCATCCTGCCCAGAGCGAGTGGATTTCCCTTTGCCGCCGAGATCCCCGAAAGGGCCTCCAGCCTGGATCCCGCCTCCTCGAGGTCGTCCTTTACGGCTTCCAGGGCCATCCTTGATGAATTCGACAGGCCGCCTTCGGAAAGGATCCCGTCGATGGAGTCTACCGCCGCGTCGACCTCGTTTTGAACCTTCACGGCAAAGGCGGAATATCCGAGGAGCGTGTAGGTGGAATTTCCGATCTTCGGATCGGAGAAATTGAAGGAAAGGAGCTCCCCTATATCGTCCTTCAAACCGTCGTCATCCGGGATGCTCTGATAATATTCAAGGGCGTTCGAGTAGGCAGGCCCCCCGGTCTCAGGTACGAGGGCATTTTCAAGGAAATCATCAACCACAGCGGAGATGTTGGACGCGATCCCCTCGAGCGTCCCCGCATCAGTTGGGTCCGCCGTCTCGAGAGAGGAGGAGAGCACCGAGCTGCTTTCATTCAGATCGGAAGTGACCTGGAAATAGGTGCCTATCTCGGACCCTGTCCCGACCAGGTCCTCGGCAAAGTCGACGGCCTGCCTCATCTGAAAGAGGGAGGCGGCCGGCGAGACGGGATACGCACCCTGGTCACCGGGATCCCGCCATTCCTTGTAGGTGCTGTCGTTGATCAGGTTCTCGGAAAGGAGTATGGTATCGGTGAATCCTTCTTTGGTCACCATGTCACCGGCCTCCGACCGGACCAGTACTATCAGGGAATAGGTCGACGTGAACTTGTCGCTGTACTCCATGTTCGCGCGGGCGACCTCCATATCGGGCATGAACTGTTCCTGGTCGAAGGATTCCTCCATCGGCCAGATCATCATGGCCCCCACTGCAGCCATCGAAACGAGACCTATAACTGCAATACCCAGCCATGGGTATTTCGTTGTCAGTCCGGCCGCCCTTTCCGTAAGCATCTGAACTCCTGGGTGGACCTATTTCACCTATCTATTTAAAAATTATGGCTATAAAATACCAATAACAAAACAAGAAATTAAATAAATATGATCAAATTCTTAAAATTTTGGAAAAATTCCGGTTGTTATTGTCAAAATACCGATAATTTTTTATCCATCGACTGATATCGATGTCCGTTGCCGGCTGCAGAACTTACGAATAACGAGAAGGCGGTCCTCCTATCGATCCTGAGGAACCCCGAGCACGGGGATACGGAAAGGGCCTCGTCCATAGGCATGAGCATCTTCACCTTCAACAAGATAAAGAACAGGCTATCCAGGGACGGTTTCATCAAGAGGGAGTACGTCCCCAATTACGGATTGCTGGGATTCGAGATCCTTGTGGCGACCTACGGCACGAGGATGGAGCCGTACCTGGCGGAAGAGATCAAGAAGGAGCTAGGCCCCAGCGTCATGTCGAAGGCCCCTACCCACCTGGTATTCTTCCTTTCCGAACCGGGCATGGGGGTAGGCTTTCACGCTGTGGAGGATTTCACATCGATGAAGACCGGCTTGCTCTGGTCCGAGAAGAGGATCTTCAACGCCCTGAAGATGGACCGCAACGAGATGACCCTTGTACCCTTCTCGTTCAAGGACATGAAGGTCGAGAAGATGTTCGACCTGTACAATCTGGTATCGGGACTTTTCGCCCTTGAACGGGAGATACCCTGTCTGGGGACAACCACTCCGGGGCAGTGTGCATCCGGACTCTCATGGTCGGAATACTTCGAGATCGGGGCGAAGGAGCCGACGGTGGAGTTGAACGATGTCGAATGGTCCCTCCTGGTCCAGCTGGTGACCTTCCCCGACGGGACCGACCAGTTCCATGTTGAAAAGAGCGGTCTCAGCCGTTACCGGTTCAAGAGGGTAAGGGACAGGCTCTTCGATCTCAAGGTCATAAAACCGCTCCTTATCCCCAACCCCTTCCTGATCGGACTGGAGGTGCTGATATTCTCTCACCTCAGGTTCAGGTCCTCCGTGGACTCCGTGGAGCTCTGGAACCAGAGCCATTGGGAGATGCCCTCTAACCTGATATTGACGATACTTGACAGGCAGGACGCCATCGGCATCGGCCTCTACCCGAACCTTGCCGAAGGATCGAAGGCCCATAACGCTCTGGTCAGCACGATGGGGAGGATGAACATTCTGGAGGGGAATCCCCACGTTCAGGTATTCTCCCTTGGCAACCTGGCGTCGGAACCGGGCTGGCCGCTTACCTTCGGGAACCCGCTGGTGCAGAGGGACAACTGGGAGCTGCCCCCGGAACTGATCGGATGGCTGGAGAGCATCAGTTCTTCGGTTCAAGGATCTGAACATCGCATTTAGCGATCTTCTTGAACTTCTCGGCATCCTCCCTTCCGCCGATGATGTCGCCCCAGTGCATGGGTATAGCTTTCTTTGGGGCGATCAATTTAACAGCTTGCGCCGCTTCCTCGGCGGTCATGGTATAGGTGCCTCCAACCGGGAGCAGTGCCACATCGATGTTCTTGATCTTCTTCATTTCCGGAATGACGTCGGTATCCCCGGAATGATATATTCTGTATCCGCCGATATCCGCCACGAATCCCACCCAATTGTTGGAGAGCGGATGGAATTCCTTCTTTGGATTGTATGCTGAATGACCTTCTATCCTGATCTTGCCAAGGTCCTTGACATCGCCCGGAGCGATATCGACAACTCCCTTCAACTCCTCACACACATCATGTGGTCCGACGATCACGGTGGAATCCTTTCTGAGTTTATTGATATCATCTTCGCACATGTGGTCCATGTGGGAATGGGTGATCAGAATATAATCTGCCTTTGGCCCACTTTTGACCTTCCATGGATCGATATAGATATTACCAGCATCGGATTCGATCAAAAATGAAGCATGTCCCAACCATATTATCTTCGGTTCCATCCACTAACCTCCAAAGGATGGATACCATTGAGTGTATAGGTATTTAAGTTTAATTTATGTAGTGACACCAAAAGGCAGGTATCAGGGTCTTATCCTTTTCCCGCATCTTGGACATGAGGCATCCTTCCCGTCGAAATGCATCCCGGCACCGCCGCATTTGGGGCAATTGGCGATAGCAAAGAACTCCTCGAGCCAGGCATCCCTGACGTCCTTTTCATCCGAATCCACCGCTTTGTTGAGGAGCTTCTTCTGCCCCTTCGTCACCGCCATCTTGCTCAGCTGCTCTTTTGTGAGGACGTCAAGTCCTTTTTCCTTTTCCTGGTCGGGTTTCGGTCTGACAAGGAACGCAATGGGGAAGGAACCAACCAGGCCTGCAAAGTGCGCTATGTGGCTGACATCGTCGTCCCTTCCGAGCAGTATGTACAGCGCGCTCATGCCTCCGTAAATGAGGACGATAAGTGATATCGGCCACTTTCGGATGATAATGAGGGGGAAGAACACCTCGTCCCTGGGGTAGAGATACCAGAGCGCTCCGAGGATCCCGAATATGCAGCCCGAGGCTCCGATGGAAATGGTGTCCATTGTATGTCCCAGGTAGCCGAAGGGAGAGATGAACAGCACAACGGCGCCGGCAATGATCCCGGAGCCGAAATAGATCACAAGGAACCTCTGCCATCCGACCCTCTGCTCGAGCTGGGTTCCAAGAACCACGATCCCGAAGAAATTGAACATGAGGTGAAGGAAACCCGAATGAAGGTAGGCCACTGTGATGAACTGGTAGAACTTGTAATCCTCGACAATGGCCCGGGGGTAGAAACCCAGGTCCCCGAGGATCGTATATCTGTCCCACGGAGAGTAACCCGACATGAACGGCATGTCGTAGAACATCTTTGAGGTGAGGAAGAACTGGATGACGAACACCACGATTATCGAGAACGAGATGACCGTGGTCGCGGAGGCCTTCTTCTTCCAGGGAAGCACGATGGCAAGGACGAATGATATCAAGATCCCTATGAAGAGAATGAGGGATGGGGTCGACGAGAAGAGTTCAGCCATCCCGATCGGTCCCTCCTTTCTTCGCATTTGTCAATGAGAGGAGGGCCATCCTGCAGGCCTGTTCCACCAGGTCCCTCCTTGACAGGGTGCCCCCGCTCAGGTTCTCAACGAGGGATGTGCGGGACCCGAGTATGTCCCTGGTCTCCCAGGAGCGGCCCCTGTACACCATTATCCTTTCGAGTATCTCCGGGGGTATCTCGAGCCCGCTGGAAATTCCCAGACCTTCGTATCCATCGTTGAGGATGTGGCATCCGTGAACGAGGAACCAGCTCCCCTTCATCAGGACCGGGCCGGCCTCTATCCCCACGAAATAATCGAAGGGCGAGATGGATACGTTCGAATTCCTTTCCCTGGCTTCCCGGCTTCTGTCCCGGGCACCCTCGAGGATGTCGAGCCTGTTGGAGGTCCTCCCTTCGCCGACATTGTACTGCAGGAGCTGTATGCCAGCGGAATACCTCCTGAATGCAGAGATCACTCCTTCGGCCTTGTCCTGGTTCTTCGAGCCCAGGTGAACGCAGATCCTTCTGTGGTTCTGGTCCTGGTTCCCATTGCCGAGTATGTTCCCATCGCCGTCGATCTCTCCAGAATCGACCCTTGTGGATGATAATTTCCTTCCGTTGCGGTCGGTCACCATCTCGACGACGAATCTCTTGAGAGGGGGCAGCCCCTCCCTCGCCCTCTCCTCGTCTATCTCGTCGACCGTGCTTTCCGTTTCCTGGGAGACCACGATAGAATCTATCTCCGCCATGGTCGCGAAACCGAAGCGGTCGTTGATCTCCGAGATCGAATAGGGCACCGAGAACCTTTCGGAGAGCCGGTCCATTATCGACATCAGATCTCTCCTCCTGTCCTCGAAGGGATCGACCTTCCTCTTCCTGTCCCTAGTTGCCATCTCGTCCGAGGTAAGACCGACGGAGACCCTCTTGCCTCTCTGGAAGGCCTCCTCGAGGAGCCTCATGTGGCCGGAATGAATGGGAGAGAATGTTCCCCCCAGGCAGATGTTCTCCATTTGCTCTTCCATATGTCCACGCGATCCTAACTGCTTGATATTATCAGAAAGTAGAACAGAAGCAGAAGTGCGATTGCGATGAAAGGCAGATAGGTCATCATCTTCTTCCTCTTGAGCATCCTGTCCCATTCCGCCTGGCACTTGTCGGAGCAGATGTCCCGGTCCGTGGGGACGGAGATCCCGCAGTTGAAGCAGTGCTTGTGGGGTGAGAATGAGGATTGATGGCCTCCTGCTTCTTCGGTTGGCGGTTTCCTGACGGTCATGGGCTTCTTCTTCTTTCCCGATCTCTTTGGAGGCTTACCTGGCATGATCTCACTCTCCCGGGGTCACGATGGTCGCATAAGCACTTTCACCCTTGATGCACGCGAGGAGGTTGGGGACGTCCCGGCCATCCAGTATCCGGGTCTCTATGCCGGCCCTGTGGACGACCGCTGCCGCAAGCGGGTCCATGACCGAATGGGAGCCTGCCCCCCTTGTTGTACCGGAAACCAGCTCCAGGAGCTCCTTCGAGGTCATCTTCGGGATCCTTTTTGCATCGCTGTCCCTTTTGGGATCGGAAGTATATGCGCCGTCAACGGCCGTCATGTTCACGAACAGATCGGCCCTCCACATCTCCGCGATCAGAGCGCTCACCGCATCCGTCGTGTGTCCCGGATGCGTACCTCCCCCGATCGTGAACCTGAAGCTGCCCGCCCCCACAAGCGCCTCTACAGGATCTGTAAAGGGTCGCGGATATGCACTCTGGCCTCCGAGGCTTCCAAGTACAAGCCATGCATTTGTCCTGGTTGCCTGGATGCCGAGCATGTCCAGAGTTGCCTCGTCAAGGCCCAGCTCCCTGCCGAGTCTGATGTGATCCCTTGCGAGCTTTCCACCCCCCGTCACGATAACGAACCTGGTCCCATCGTCAATTCCGCATAACCCTTCGACGAGCTGGCGTATGTATTCCGCATCCCGGTCCCCCTGAACCAGTATTGAGCCTCCCAGGGAAATGACGACCTTCCTCACGCTGGTACCTCCATCGGTGCTTCAGGCCCCAAAGAGCCTGAAGCCTTTATTAAAGCTTACCCTCAGTCCAGAAGGTCGGTCAGGTCATCGCTCTTTGGCTGCTGGGGACCACCCGGGGGCGGAAGTGCCTCTACCGGCTCTCCGGAGGGTTCGAGCTCGCCCTCAGTCGGGAGGATGCCCGCACCTCCGAATATGTCGTCCAGATCACCCTCTTCTCCCGGCGGGGGCAGCTCAGGAAGGGTCGGTCCCGCTTCGACCTGCGCCGCCTGGTCCATCGCGGGGAGGTTGGTATACAGGTCCTGGCCTTCGTACAGGCTCCTCTGCATCTCCTCGGCCTGCTTCCTCCTCATCTCTTCCTCCTCGGCCTTCTTCCTATTTCGGTTGATCATCAGGAAGATGAATGCACCGATGAGGACCAGTATGATGACGAGGATGAGTATCATCAGTATCATGAACAGGCCGAAGTTCTCCTGCACCCAGGGTTTGTCGTCCTTGGGTTGGACCTGAACGTTGGGGTCCTTTGGCGAGTAATCCTCTCCGTCCTCGACACCGTCATTGTCCGTGTCGGGGTCACGTGGGTCCGTGTCGTTCAAGTACTCCTGGAGGTTGGTTAGGCCATCGCCGTCAGCGTCCCCATCGGCATCCGACGGATCGTACTGGTTGAATAGGTGCTCCAACTCCCAGTCGTTGGGCATACCGTCGCCGTCAAAATCCTTGTCGTTGCGGACACCATCCACGGTGATGTTCACCTGGGTCTGAAGACTATTCCCTGCGGTGTCCGTAACCCTGAGGGTAACGGTGTAGGTCCCGGCCTGTGGGAAGTCCCAGTTCGTCGTCATTCCTTTGAATTCGGACTGGAAGCCGTTGGAGAAATCGAAGTCCCATTCGTAGGTAAGTGTATCGTTGAGGTCCGTATCCGGGTCAAGGGCGGTATTTGCCGAGAACGGGATATTGTACAAAATGGGGAAGAACTCCCCCTCCGTTGGTTTGTTGATCCCGACGTAGATCGGCGGATCGTTCACGTTGATTATCCGGATCCTTATGGGAAGTATCGTCCTTATCTCCGGACTTTCCTCATCTTCCAGTATGATCTCCGTATCGATGGGCAGGAACTCGGGCTCGTAGGTCGGTGGGTATCCGTACCTCTTCTCCGCCCAGAAGTGGAGATAGGCTTTGGTGGGATCGTCCGGATCGACGTCCAGATATGTGTCGGCCGCCAGGGTCAGGTTGCACTTGAAGAATATCTGGGTCTGAGCGCCTATCGGTATGTCCAGGTCACCCGCCTTGATGGTCAGATTGAACTCTTCGTGCTCGTTAACGACAAAGACATACCGCCCGTGTATGCCTCCCGACAGGTCCACCCTTTTCGTTGCGTTCTCGACATAGAGGAAGTAGGGTTTGTCGATCACGTTGGAGACGTTGAACCACAGGTCCTGTTCCACGAACTCCTCCTCATCGGTCACCCGGAGGGTTACCCTGTGGGATCCGACATGATCGTTGGTCGGCCTCCAGTATACTTTGTCCTCCTCCATGTAAAGCCATGCTTCATCTTCGGGATCGTCGTAGATAAGGGAGAAGTTGAGGTGCAGCCTCTTGTCCTCGGGATCGTCGGCAAGGTCCTTGGCGGTTATCCTCGTGAAACCGTCGTCATCCTGCTCGAGGAGGTATGCGAAGTTCGGCTCGGGCCGGCCCTGGGGCGGTATTGTGGGGAGATCGTTCACCGGCGCGACATACAATTTTATGACCAGTTCCTCCGACTCCAGGGATTTGTCGCCCGGGAAGTTCCCGTGGTCCGTCGCCTTGAAGGTCACCACGTCCGGAGCAAAGGGTTTCAGGTAGTGGTTGAAGTTCTTATAGGGTGTGATCTTGAGCACCCAGTTCTCGGGATCGAGCCCCGATGCATTGACCAGTTCCGCCTTGTACGCCTCGAAATATGACACGCCGGATAGCCACTGGTTCCCGGTCGTCTTCACGGTGATGTTGAGGGGCTCCTCGTCGAATCCGTCCCTGATGTCCTCGTCCATGAACCAGTCGTATATGTTCTCGATGTAGGTGACCTGGTCCTCCATGACCGTTATGGTCCTGTTCTGCAGGGCGATCAACGGCTCCCTGTTGAACTGGATCACCCTGAAGGTGAACTTGTCCGTGGATTTGATATCCCGGGTATCCGGGGACCGGTCGTACATCGCGATCGGGACCTCGTAATCTCCCTTGGGGATCCAGGACGGGACCTTTATAGTGAACTCGTAATATGCGATGTTGATGTCCGTCTCGTGGTAGCCGGTCGGCTCCGTCAGGGATTTGAACTGCAGCCCGAAGCCGGTGAAATCGCACTCGATCTTCGTGAGGTCCCCTGCCTTGTCAAGGTCCTTGACGGTGATGTTGATCGTGCAGGTCTCGTTGTTGTTCCTCACCGGAGACGGATTCATGGCAACCGCCATCTTCTCAGGGGGGTTGTTCGGAGGGAACGTGGTCAATCCCACGATGATGTTGTTGCCCACGTAGACAAGGTCGTCGTAGGTCGTGTTCCCGTCGAACTCGCCCACTGCGACATCCTTGATGATGTGTGATGACGGGAGAGTGCCCGTTTCGGTCTCGAAGACCTTCATCACGTTGAACCTCACAGGTATCTGGCTCCTTCCGGCGAGGATAGAGAGTCCGTATTCTCCGGGCTGGTTCCAGTAGTCCTCGTCGGACCAGTCATCCTGTTTGGTGAAGGTCACGACGTCGTCGGCACCGGTATTGTCCAGGTTCCCGACCCCCATCCCCCTGAACTGGTAGTTGTAGTCCTCGGAATAGGCGCCTTCGGGTCCGTTGAAGCCGAACTCGTCCGTGGTGACCGGCTTCTTTTTGATGATGTACAGCTGGCTGTCGCAGTAGACGGGATTGACGTTGCGGTTATCATTGATGGATATCGCGATATCGACCGGGTTCTGACCTGCAAAGTTACCCACTTCGAGAGCATATGGGACGGTAGGGAACGATCCGTCGCCCTGCATGTTGTCGTTGGGATCCAGGTCGTTGGCTGCTCCCCAGTTCACTCCGGACCCGGTATGGAACCTGGCAAATGCCTCGATCATCAACCATTGGTTGTTCGAGACGCCTCCTAAGGTGTAGGCCATGTCGGGATAGCCGTCCTCGTTGAAATCGGCGAACCTGATGAAACAGCCGATGTTCCATGATGAGGGTGTGGCCCTCGAGAAAAGGTCGCTCCTGGACAGCCCCGTCCCGCTGTATGTAATAAGGGATACCTGGATGGACTCTCCGTTGGTGGCGGTGCTTGCGTCGGTATCCCTGTTGTAGATCACAACTGTATCCAGATCATTGTCACCGTCGACGTCCGCGGTGTCGAAATCGTACTTCCCGTCCGTCCAGAACCAGGCTCCGGTCGGATTGATAGGCGACTGGCTGTAGAACACGTCGTCGAACTCGTAGTAGTTCTCGAGTGTGAATCCGGTACCGGTGTTCTCGAGATAGTATATCCTCATGGATCCGATCGTTGCCGCGAGACCGCCTACCTCGCCGACCATGGGATATTCGTCCTGGCCAAGCGCGACCAGGTCCTGATCGTTGTCATTATCGTAGTCGACGATCTTGATCTTCGTGATGTAGAACCCGGCAAAGGTGATGGTCTTGTACAAGGTCATTCCGAAGCTGGCCCCCGATCCTCCGTTGTTCGTGTATACATGGATGGCTCCGTTGACACCGATCGCGATATCATCATTGTTCCTTGCGTCGACATCACCTGCGGCCACGCATATTCCTTCCGAGGAAAGTGTCGCAACCGATTTGAGCACTGGCGTGAATCCGTATCTTGACGGCGGTTCGGTGACATCTCCTCCATCGGCACCGACATCTATCGGTATGATGGGGAAGGACATTATTACTGCTAATACAACAGCCAACGTAAAAGACATGTTTGGTCTCATGCTGTTCACCCGGTCCGAGATCGCTCCTCCCTGAAAGAGCCTGGGAGGGGGAATGATGGTTCTGGTTCATATATCATTATGGTATAATACTATTTCGCGGACCTGCAACTGGACCCGATCCATCGACTTTGATCGGCCCGCACCCTCTCATCGAGCAAAGCTTATTTATCACCATCCTCTGTTGGGCCTTCCAGGGCCAAAGGCCGATCGGTGAAAGAGATGTCAAAGCTGACCCCGATGCAGAGGTATGACTTCAGGAGGAAGATCGAGGAGATCGAAGGCTACAAGGGAAGGGCCACCGAACTGATCACCCTTCTGATACCTCCGACGAAACAGATACCGGACGTGGCCAACTACCTCCGCAACGAGCTTTCCCAGTCCTCCAATATCAAATCCAAATCCACGAGAAAGAACGTGATGGCGGCAATAGAGTCGATACTATCCAGGCTCCGCAACATTAGGTTCCCACCGGAGAACGGCATGGCCTTCTTCGTCGGACATGTCCCAATAGGCGCGGACCAGACAAGGATGGTAGCCCATGTCATAGAGCCCCCTACGCCCCTGCCGACCTTTTTATACAGGTGTGACAGCTATTTCTACACGGATTACCTGAGCGACATGCTCACGGAAGACGAGGTCTACGGACTGCTCGTGATAGACAGGAAGGAAGCGACCCTGGGTTTCCTCAGGGGTAAACGCGTTCAGATGATCAAGAACATCCAGTCCATGGTCCCCTCCAAACATGGCAAGGGGGGACAGTCAAGCGTCAGGTTCGAGCGGCTGATTGAGATTGCCGCGCACGAGTGGTTCAAGAAGGTGGGGGACCTCTGCACGGAGGCCTTTCTGGAACAGGAGGATATGAAGGGCATCCTCATAGGAGGTCCGGGATCGACCAAGGACTTCTTCGCCAATAACGAATACCTCCACCACGAGCTTCAAAAGAAGGTGATAGAGACCTTCGATACGGGATATACGGACGAATCCGGACTGACCGAGCTCATCGACAAGGCAAAGACCACCCTTCAGCATCTCGAGGTCTCCCATGAGAAGCAGCTCATGGAGAGGCTTTTTTCAGAGATCCGGAAGGAGGACGGGGGTCTCTCCGCCTACGGGGAGAAGCACGTAAGGGCAGCCCTCAAGGCCGGAGCGGTCGATATCCTCCTTGTTTCCGAGGGAATGAAGATGCTAAACAGGACCTTCGAATGCTCCAGCTGCGGAAGGACATTCCAGGTCCATCAGGGCAAATCGGAGGAGTCCGTTTACCAGTGTCCCGATGACCGCTCGATCTGCAACCTCTTGAAAGAGGAGGATATCGTCGAGGAGCTTGCAAGGATCAGCGAGATGTATTCCTCCCAGCTCGAGCTCATCTCGACAGATTCATCGGAAGGGAACATGCTGCTGCAGGCTTTCGGGGGCATCGCAGCGGTACTGAGATACAAGTTCAGCGGCTAATCGCTTCCCTCTTCGTCAAGGATCTCCTTCACGGACCTCAGGCTCATCTTCGTCCTGGTCCTTTTACGGTCCTTGACGAGCTCCATGATCTTCTCGTCGAACTCGGATGCGGGCATGCCCGGATCGGAGATCAGCTGGCCGCCGCCCTCCTCCTTTTGCAGCCAGTCTATCATTGCCTGTCTGATGATCTGGGATGGATTGTACCCCTTGTCCCGGCAATAGGCGAAGAACCTGTTGGCGTCATCCACGAACTCCTGGGTTACAACGATATGTATCGGGTCGCCTGGCCTGTAGCTCCTGTGACCGTTCTTGCTCCTTGGCATTGCCGGACCTTCTTCTATGGAGGATGTTGGACCGTCATATTTGATATTTCCTCTATTCTTCGCTGATGTAGAGACTGAGAAGGTGTTCCGTCTCCTCCCTTTTGGTCTTGAGTTCCTCGAGGAACCTTCTCATATGCTCTATCGCTTCCTTTTTACAGCCACCGCAGAGCCTTGCCCCCGAAAGGCATTCCTCCCTGATCCTCTGGACCTCCTTCTCATCTTCAACGGTATGGAAGAGCATGGTCTCGAAGACCGAGCAGATCTGGGGCTGGCCGCCTATCTTTCTCTGCTCCTCGGCGGTCTCCCGGCCACCGGTTATGGCCCTCTTCAATTTCGAGGCCGCCTCCTGCGGATCATCGTCGAGGAAGATGGCCGTTTCCGGTTTCGATGAGCTCATCTTCTCGCCGGTCAGTCCCTTGTTGAAACGGTGGTAGGTCGATGCGGGGGGTAGGAATCCGAACTCGCCCTCACGGGCCTCGACCGCCGCCAGTGTCTCATCAATGGCGATGAGGTCCGTCCTCGATGCTCCCAGGATGTAAAGGGCCTTGTATCCGGGGATCATCCTGAAGTCCAGGAAACCCTGACCTTCAAGCGCCTTCTTGGCCTTCTCGAGCAGCTGCTCCACATTATCGTCCACCTTGACGAAGGCGCCTATCTTGCCGTCGGAGGTCTCAGTGCCGTTGATGAGCCTGAAAGATGCAGCGAGGTCGCGGCAGAGCCTCATATGCGGGTCCTGGTCCACTCCGACGGGTACAACTACCGGGATGGGTCCCAGCTTGATCTGCGGATGCAGGATGTCCCCGGCCTGTATCAAGGGAGCGTTCATATGGCCCAGATTCGTCTGATCGTTGAAGCCGTAGATCGCCCTCATAGTGGAGAGATTGACCTTCTTGCCAAGGAGCAGCGCAAGGTCCTTGACCTCCTTTCTCCTGGACTGGAAATAGACCTCGAACCCTTCCTTTCCTATGCCGAGGGCAAGATAGTTCCTGACGTATGAATCGATGGCCAGCTTCCTCGCCCTGCCTAGAGGCATGTTCCTGGTCGCGTAGGATTCGAGGTCCGCCACCGCCACGAAGACCCTGGCCCCGAAGCCCTGGAGGTACTTGATCTGGTCTATGACCATTTTATGTCCGAGGTGCATCCTTCCGGACGGCATGAGTCCGGTCAATATTGCGAACGGCTCCCCCCGGGAGATCCTCCTTTCGACGTACTCGAAACCCCTGTGGCCGAAGACTATCCTCTCCTTGAAGAGCCTTGGCTGCTGGTCGCTTCCTGGCAGGACAGAGGGATCGAAGGGTGCTATTCCGAACTCCTCCATCAGATGGGCATAGTCGTTGGTCTCAGAATACGACCAAGGGTCGATCATGTTTGTCTGCCTCCCTGTTCGGGTGTGTTCTCCTTTCAGTGGAATGAATAGGTCGATTATTTGATTTTTCCATGGTGTCCTCCAGTGCATCAATCGAAAACAGTTAAATATTGCTGACCATCATTTCAGGGAACCCGCAGTGAAAGGGGGGCCTCAGTAATGGAAGACAACACGGTGTTCATAGGCAGAAAGCCCTCGATGAACTATGTTCTGGCGGTGGTGACACAATTCAATTCGGGAGCGGAAAAAGTCACAGTGAAGGCCCGGGGCAGGGCCATCTCCAAGGCCGTCGATGTCGCGGAGATCGTCAGGAACAGGTTCCTTAAAGAGTCGAAGTTGGACGGGATAAAGATCGGGACCGAGACCGTCGAGGATGAGGAGAAGGAGGGCGGGATCAACGTTTCTTGGATAGAGATCGTATTACAGAAAGGACTCTGATCCCGAACATTACAGACGGATGTCTGGACCACATTCCAGTGGTTTTCTCCAACCAATTAACTATTAATAGTGGTTCTAGGATACCGCCTTCCTGCATCGCCAATATAAGTGCAATCCAGGTGAGTAGAAATGAAGATGCCCAGGACTGTCAAAAGGTATTGCCCCTCCTGTCAAACCCATACGGCCCACGAGGTGGACAAGGTCAAGAAGAGGAAGGCCAGCGAGCTTGCGTGGGGTCAGAGGAGGTTCCGGAGAAGGTAACTTCCGGTTACGGGGGTTTCCCCAGGCCAAAACCGGAAGGAAGGGAGAAGCCGACCAAGAGGATCAACCTGAAATACAAGTGCAAGACCTGCAAGAAGGCATGGCAGAGCCCCTCCATAAGGGCGAAGAGGTTCGAGCTCACCGAATAAATGGAGAGATACCGATGACAGGACCCAGGAGCAAGTTCCTCAACGTGAAATGCGGAGACTGCGGGAATACCCAGACCATCTTCGACAGGACCAATACGAAGATCAGCTGCACGGTGTGCGGGGCCACCATGGCCCTTCCCAGGGGTGGGAAGGCCGAGATAAAGGGTGAGGTCCTGGGCAGGGTGGATTCGGACCTGGAGTGAGGAGGAAATCAAGAATGGCCCCAGCCAACGACATGCCCGAGGAAGGAGAACTTGTTGTAGCCACGGTGAAACAGGTCAAGAACTTCGGTGTGGTCGTCGAGCTGGATGAATATCCCGGCAAGGAAGGTTTCATCCATATTGCCGAGGTGGCCTCGGGCTGGGTCAAATACATAAGGGACCACGTCAGGGAAGGCCAGAAAGTGGTCTGCAAGGTCCTTGGAATTGACGAGAGGAGAAAGAACCGGACCGTGGACCTCTCCCTCAAGGCCGTCAACGAGCATCAGAAGAGGGAGAAGATACAGCAGTGGAAGAGCGAGCAGAAGGCCCAAAAACTCCTTCAGCTCCTCTGCGAGAACATCGGAATGAGCTACGAGAAGGCCATGGATGAGTTCGGTTATGAACTGGTCCAGGAGTTCGGCTCACTATACCGCGCCTTCGAGGTCACCGCAATGAGGGAGGTCTCGCTGGAGGAAGCGGGTTTCGAAGGGGAATGGGTGGAGCCCTTCAAAAAGATGTCCCAGGAGAACATCACACCGCCCTATGTGGAGATCCAGGGCGTCCTTGAGCTGACCTCCCCCAACTCCGACGGACTCAACGATATCAAGTCCTCTCTCGAGAAGGCGGAGGCCATGGCCAAGGGGATCGACGATGTCAAGCTTAATATCCTGTATATCGGTTCACCGAAGTACAGGTTGGTCCTTGTTGCGCCGAACTACAAGGTGGCGGAGGATATTCTAAGGTCTTCCGCACAGGGTGCCGTAGACCATATCAACTCGAAGGGCGGTCTGGGCAAGTTCATAAGGAACAAGGATGGCAAGTAAAGGTCGTGTTCGCAGTGAGAAGCAGGATACTCAGATGCGACAGATGTGGCATGTACACGCTCAAGGACACATGCAAGGATTGCGGGTCCCAAACCGTCAACACTTTCCCGCCGAGGTACTCGCCTGAGGACAGATATGGGAAGTACAGGAGAATGTATTATTCCAGCGAGAGAACGGAGGATTGAACTTGGAAAACGTCACCATCAGATATTTCGAAAGGCCGAAGCTTGAAGATGCCGTTCTCATCGAAGGGCTCCCCGGCGTGGGGAATGTCGGAAAGCTAGCTGCCGAGCACCTCATCGAGCAGCTCGAGTTCATCAAGTTCGCGGAGATATACTCAAAGTTCCTGCCACCCCAGGTGATCGTCGGGGAGGACGGCACCGTTCAGCTTGTCAAGCATGATCTTTATTACAAAAAGGGGGCCGACGGGGTAAGGGACATGGTCCTTCTTTCGGGGGACTACCAGGGGCTCACACCGGAAGGCCAGTATGAACTTTCACATGAGACGATAAAGTTCGCAAAGGAATTCGGTGTGACCCTGATATTCACGCTGGGGGGTTACGGCGTCATCAAGCTCGTGGAGGAGCCGGGAGTTCTCGGGGCCGTGACCTCCATTGACCTGAAACCCGCCCTGGAGGCTTCGGGGGTCGTTTTCAGGAGCGGCGAACCATCCTCGGGAATAATCGGGGCTTCGGGTCTGCTTCTCGGTCTGGGCGCCCTCGAGGGGCTCCCAGGTGTCTGCCTTATGGGCGAGACCTCGGGATATTTCGTGGACCCGAGGTCTGCAAGGTCCGTTCTACGGGCCCTGTCCAAGTACCTCGGTTTCGAGATCGAGTACGAGAGCCTGGAGAAGAAGGCCACGCAGATCGACGAGATCACCTCCAGGATAAAGGACAATCTGGAGGAATCCGAGACCCCCGAAAGACCCGACGACCTCAGGTATTTCGGGTGAGATCCTATCCCATTTTCTCGACGAAGACCATGTTCATCAGGTCCTCCTTCGTTTCGTAGTCGAGGGTCTCCGTATGTGTGTCTCCGGAGCAGTCGAACCTGATCTCGATATTGATGGCATAGGTATCGTACTGGCTCCCGATATATGTGATCTTGATCTCCATATTATCGCCCGGTACGAGGATCTCGGGACCGGTCTCGTGTGAGGCGACCCTGCCGCCTCCTTTGAGCTGGACCAGGACCTTGCATTCAAGGGAGCTTACCTCCCTGTTTCCCAGGTTGGACAGGAGGACATTGAAATGGATCGTTCCCCCTGTTCCACCGCCCCCGGGAGCCTCATGATAGACCGTCCTGACCTCAAGGTCGGTCCTGGGGATCACCCACTGGTACATTCCGAAGGAAACGAGAAGGATGAAAGTGACAGCTACCGGGACCAGCCAGACAAGCCTCTCGTTCCATTCCCCCTTCAGCATGTCATATCACCCCCCGCCTCCCAGGACCCATGCCCACAAGGTCAGCAGAGGTGCCGGCAGGGTCACTCCGCCGTCGCTGTTCTCGAGGTTCATGACCACCGTGTCCCTGTTGACGGAAATTCCGGAGACCACGTTCATCCCCAGTATGCTCCTGGTCCTCAGGGTTATGAAGTAGATGTGAGGGGTGTAATTGTTTCCGTTCAAATTCGCCTCTCCGGATATCTTTATCTGGAAGCCGCCCCCATCGGCCTCATCGAGGAAGATCACGGGGTAGGTTCCGTATCCCATTCTTGCAGAGAGTCTGATGTGCCTAACATCGTCACCGAGGATCGATAGGGAGGACAGGGCGAAGCTCTCCATTACCGGAAGCCGGTCCAGTTCTATGGAGAGGAAGCCGATCCCGTCGCTGTCGATCACATAGTCGTCCCCTGAATAGTAGGTTGAGGTATTGCCGATGTTATCGACATAGATCTTGTATCGACCGCGCTGGCCGAAACCGGCGCCGTCGTACTCGATGAACATGTCCATTTCGCTGTCCGATGTCTTTATCGAGATCTCGGGGAGTCCCTGCAAGGGGAAGGGCTTCTGGACCGTGAACTCCCTCGTCGGGGAAAGGGCCACGCTGAAGGATAGGGGCAGGTCGTGGAGGATCGCATAGACCTGGGACCACCTGCCGTCCATTACCTTTGTGATCTTGAAGTAAAGATATTCTATTGACTGGGAAGCCGTGTAGTCAGCCGTGATGCCTTCGGCCACAACAGCGTCCAGGTGGAAGCTGGAGGGGACCCTTGGCAGGTACATCTGCCTGATCGATAATATCGGTGCGGCCTTTCTGAGGGCGGCGATGGTCGGTCCAAGGTCCATCGGACCGCCGTCAGGACCTTTCAGCTCGACGTCCATATTGATGATCATCGATCCGCCGATGTCCAGGTCGGTGTAGATCATCATGTCCATCTGGATATCCATCCCCTTTCGAAGGCCGGTGATGTAGACGGAGATGTCCCTGTCCTGCACACCGGTTGTCCTGATGAGCAGCCAGTCGAAATCCGGGCTGTAACCCTTGAAATCGATGTTTGCGGACACCGTTTCCTCCGAGAACGAGAGGTTGACAGAGCCGGTCGTGGGCATCCCGTTGAGATATATGTTCCCGTTGACGGAGCTGTTCCCGCCAGATCCCATCTGCTCGATCCAGATCCCATGGGTCCAGTGTGCCTCCGGGATATCGAAATCCCCCGCCTTTCTGATGGTGATCAGAAGGTCGAGGGTGTTCCCCTTCTCCGAAAGATCCCATGAAAGAGAGAAACCCGTCGAATACTTGCCGATCGCCTCGATCAATCCCTCGGATATTCCGGAGGCAAGAAGCAGGGGCGCCCTGCCTATCTCCGATAACGACAGGATGATATCGGAGTACTCGGAGATCGACTGGATCCCCATTATGTCCGGGATCGAGATCTCCGGGGCATCTATTATCGAAGGTGTATCGATATGGGTCCTCGCCGGGAGCGGTACGAAAGCCGCGGTGATCTCCAGACCGGAATCCCTGTCGTCGATGATCGCGTAGAAATTTGATTCCTTGACGGTCTCGAGCTCGATGAAACCGGCGCTCCCGTTGTTGTACACGAACGACCGGAACTTGTTCAGCCTCAGGCCTACGGCTGCCAGCCCCCCTTCCTGATTGACGGATACGAAGTTGCGTTCGGGAAGATCGATCGGTCTTACGGTGGTACTGTTGGCGGTGTACATCTCGATAGACCCTATCTCGCCATCGCTGGAGATGACATCGATCTGCTCGGAGGACCTCTTAATCGAGAGCGAGGACGGGATATCGTAGATATTTACGTCGAAGTAAAGCTCATCATCCCTGTACCTGTATTCCACCCCTCCGATCACCGCGGGAGTGCCGTTCTTCGTTCCCTCGTAGGATATGAGTTCGGGGGATGTCCTCAGATGGATCTCCGACGGGAGGTCTATCAGATCGACGATGGCGGTCCTCTCCCTGAACACGGCTCCTATCCTGATCCTTTCCACATCCTCGAGCCCCAGCATTATGTCGCTGCCGTTGTTGAACGATCCTCTGTAGCTGGAAATGTCTTCCAGGTGGGCCGATATCGCCGGGTTCTCACCGCCGTGATCATAGAATGCGATCCAGTTCCCTGTGTTGTTCAGGTACGGGCCGGTCGTGTATCTGTAATCCAGCGAGCCGATGCTGTCCCCGTAGCATTCGAGCCTCGTGGAACCCTGGCGGCTGGGCATTTCAGCAACAGCCCTCGGTATCTCCCGGAGAACGTTTCCGATCCGGTAGAACCTTCCGGCGATCCGGCTCATGAAATTGTCAAAGACGTTGAGTATCCCGCTGCTTCCCTCTCCCGGATCCGGGACCGCAGCGGTGGTTTCCAGTCTGAGGTTCTTCGGGATGTTCCTCAGATCGACATGGGTCGCTTCCCAGTTCGCCAGCGAGCCCGTCGATCCCCATTCGGGATAGATGACCTCCCTGAACCATAGCTCCCTGATACCCGCCGGTGTCCCGACCTCCAGGATCGTCTTGTCCTTCTCGTTCTCCGAGGTATATTCAAGGTCCAGGGTGAGCCTGTTTGGCAGAACGGGGATCTGGAGAGCGGCATCCACCAGGTCATCGCCGAACTCCGCATATCTGAGTTCAAGGTCAAGGGTGTCCCCGAGGTTCCCGGTCCCGGTACCCGCGATCCATTCGAGCCGGTCGATGGGAGATCCGAAATCCTGGATGTTGAGTACCAATCGCCCCGTATCGATGATGGAATCGTGGAACCTGTCCTTTTTCAGGACCAATTTGAGATATGCCCTGTCCTCGAGTACCTGCTCGAACACCCTCATGACCGAGATCGATATGGATACCCAGGGGGGCGCCGTTCCGAAGTCATAGGAAAGCGTGTAGGGGCCCAGGACGTCGAGGATCCCGAGGTCCCTGATGTCTATCGAACCCCCGGAAAGTATCGCATTGATCAATCCCGTCACCGGATCGCTGACCCATTTCCTCGCCTGGACCATGACCTTCATCGAATCGGTGAACCGACCCAGGTCGAAACCCACCGACCAGATGTAGTTCTTCCCCTCCCCTATGATGCCGCCGTAGGAGATGCCCTTGATGAAGTAAACGGAGCCTCCGATGTCGGAAATGCCGCCGCTTGTCTGAAGCGCCTCGATCTCTATCCTGACCCCTGCGTTGTTGAACGATAGCGTGGGCGGGATGAGGGTTACATCCCAGTCCCTGGCCAGAAGGTCCTTGGCGAAGGTCATCCTTGCCCTTATGTCATTGCCGCTGCTGTCTCCGGTCGACGTGGAGCCGTCGACATCCATGTAGACCCACTTGTCCAGGGATGAATCGACGGCGATCCCGATCCTCGGGACCATGGAGCCGAGCCCCCAGACCTCCCTGTCCCCGTTCTTGACCAGGACCAGATAGTTCAGGGTTCCCTGGTCCGAGATGGGGGGCGGGAGTATCCAGTCAAGGATGTTCGTGTTGTTCACTATCGGGTTGCCGACCAGTGCATCGAACACGACGGGGCTCCTCGTTATCGGTTCCGGGACGGAGACGGACTCCTCCTGGAAGCCTCCGGAACCGATCTCGGTGAATATGTGCTCGGTGGGGGCGACCGCCCCGAGCTCTGACTCAACGTCAGCCACCACCATCGGATCGTCAATCCTCGATGCTTCCTCCTGGTTGAGCTCCTGGATCCTGTCGAAGATACCGTAATCCGCTGATCTGGTCGGGATATTCAGATCGCCGTTGTCCGCCTGGATCGGGTATACAAGGATGGCGGAGGCTATGATCATGAGACAGACGAACACCGTTCCGAACCTGTCTCTTCTCCTGCGGGTCATTCGATCAGGGACCGATCGGAACTTTTCCCGGGCCCCCCCGAAATACAGGGGTTCGGACCTTCTGGTCCCGCCTGCGGCGGCCGATCTTTGCGGAATGGTCATCTGTCGCTCCCCGGTTGTCCAGTCGAAAACCGCTTACCCGATATAGATTGGTTTTGGCCAAATGATATTATATTGGAATACCTAACGCTCATCATGTTGGAGGCATCCTCTCCGGCCAAGGCAATATTGTTCGGGGAGCATGCTGTCGTCTATGGCAAACCCGCTATCGCCCTCTCTCTTGACAGGAGGATGTCCGTAACCGCTTTTCCGGCAGCGGAGCCAAGGGTGGACAACGGGCGGTTGTCCATCAGGAAGCACAGGTACGTCAGATGGGCATACGAGAACATGTGGGATGGACCGGCGATCGCCTTCAGGACCAGGTCCACGATACCTACGGCTTCGGGTCTCGGGTCCAGCGCCGCCCTGTCATGCTCCGTGGTTTCGGCTCTCGATCTTCTGAAAGGGGACTTTTCAGAGCAGAGCACTGCAAGAAGGTCCTTCGAGGTCGAGTACAACGTCCAGGGCAGAGCCTCCCCCACGGATACCTCCTGCTCCACCCACGGTAACGGGATCCTACTTTCCAGCGATATACGGGAGAACCTTCTCTGGTCGATAACCAAGGGAGAGACCACCTGGAACATACATCATATCGAACCTCCCGAGCTCAGTCTTGTGATCGGATACACCAAAAAGCCGTCTATCACCCCTGTCCAGGTGAACAAGGTAAGGAGCTACTATGAAAGATCGGGCTTTGCCAGGGAGACGATAGACGAGATAGGCTCTGTGGTCGAGGACGGCCTGAAGGCCCTCCGCGAGAGGGACATCGTGAAGCTCGGGGGCCTCATGGACAGGAACCATTCCCTCCTTACCATCCTCGGTGTCACCTCGAAGGAGCTGGACAAGCTGAGGGAAGCTGCCGGCCCGTTATCTTTCGGGACCAAGCTCACAGGGGCCGGCGGCGGCGGCTCCATGATAGCGCTCACGGATAGACCCGGCGAGGTATCCGCAGCGATCAAGAAGCGCGGCGGGATACCTTTCGAGGTGAAGACCACCGGCATCGGCACCCGCGTGTCGGTTCTGGACAGGGAGGCATTCGATATTTTCATCGAAGGTGTCCAGGGTAAAAAGGGTTAAATAAGGCGGCCATTCATTATCATCAAAGCAGGGGATCCACCCAAAGTGCTGGGGTCTTGATATTCATGAAATACGGGGATAAGGACGGCTTCAGGGAGGTATACGACGATGAAGGGGAGCTGCTCCTCCACCCGAACGAGAAGGTCCTGGTTTCGGAGGAGAACGTTGTCCCGACATTCAAATCCACCTGGCGCTATTATGGAGGGGACTACCTGCTCGAACCCTCCAAGGGAACGATTTACCTGACGAACGAGAGGCTCGTCTTCATCAATATTCCGGAAAGGATGTTCGCCATAGGGGGCGAAGAGGCGAGGGCTGTCGGATCGGAGGTGGAGAAGAGCTTCGAGCTCGGGGACCTGACCCCCGGTGCGGTCACCAGGGAGTTCTTCGACATCCCCAACCTCGAGGTCATGGCATCGGAGAAGAAGGAAGGAGCGGTGTCGGTCGGAGAGATGGTGAACGTGTACGTCCTGTCCTCCGGGAACCAGTTCCATCTGTCCATGGTCCTGCCCTCGGATTCGGACCTTTTGAAGAGGCTGATGAACAAGAGGGTTGAGAACCTCGACCAGCTCGTCAACAATCTGAAGGATTACTTTCAGAAGGACGACTGGATGTTCACGGAACAGGAGAAGAAGGTATTCATAAAGGATATTCCCAAGGTGCCGGAAGGACCCAAGGGACTTCCCCCTGCAGGTGACCAGAAGCCGAAGGCCTCCCCTCAGCAGCCTGTAAGAAAAGAGGAGCCCACAAGTTTTGACCCCAACATCCCCAGAAGAAGGATAAACGATCCTCCGGGGGACGGCTCGGTGGGATACTTTCAGAACCTGTACCGCAAAGGTCTGATAAGGGATGACATTTACAGAAGGCTCATGGCCCAGTACGGGATCGATCCCAATGCCTCGTTCGGCGATAATGCGGGGCAGGCGGGCCCGGCCTACCCGGTCCCCGAGGAGGATTCGGAGGAACAGGGGATGTCGGTGGCTCCTTCAGCTGAGACCGACGACGAGCTCCTGAGCATGCTCGACGATACACTTTCGGATTTCAGCGACGAGCTGGAGGAAGCGGAACCTGTCCCTCCTCCCCTTGACGAGCCCGAAGAGCCGGACGAATGAGGACTTCCGCCCTCACCCTGCATATTTCTCGAAGAACACACGGAAAGCCCTGTGCCCCATCTGAAGGTCAGCTTTGGACAGGACCTCGAAAGGGGAGTGCATGGAAAGCAGGGGAATGCCGATATCGAGGACGTCCATGTTCCTCACGGCAATGAACTTTGCGACGGTCCCTCCTCCCCCCTCGTCCACCCTTCCCGTCTCCTGCATCTGCCAGATCACCTTCTCCGAGTTGAAGAGCTGTCTGATGGACCCGACCATCTCGGCCGAAGCATCATTGGCTCCTATCTTGCCCCCCCTTCCAGTATATTTCGTGATCGTCACGCCGGCACCGAGCCGGGCCGAGTTCAGGGGGTCCTGCACGCTCTTGAAGGTCGGGTCGGCCCAGTCTGCCGGGAATGCGGGGAAGGAGATGCGGCCGTCGTCGATGGCGTCGAAGAAGACCTTGGTGAACCTGACGGCGTAGAGGATGACGAACGA
>JBLIRI010000026.1:0-25223 GCA_049472235.1 Thermoplasmatota archaeon
GAGAGCGTCCCCGCTCAAGCCCGTGCCGCGATAGCGGTTACGGAACAGCGACGGGTAGACTTCCGCAACTACGTGTCGGTCCGAAGGCGGATCCCATCCGTCGAAGGGCCAGAAGAACACACGTCCGCCGCATTGCTCGCGGATATGAAATCAAGCTGACCCTTTGACGGTTGCAAAACAAGATTCTCCTTCTCCTGTCCGATCATATCGATACTTTTTGTAAAGTGCGGGGGTTCGTAATAGTAGACATAACGGTAAACAACGTTCTTGGGACCGAATGACGTGTGGTTGGTTATCACATCAAAGGTCGACCCGGGGGAAGCATATGAGGTTGCATGTTCGGGTGAGACGAAATTCTGACCCTTTGTGTCCCTGTTGTATACGGAAACCCGGCAATACTTGACCGGGGCATAGGCTGTTCCGGGAGCGATCGTCCCAGAATCAGCGTAACCGTCACCATCATTATCGATATGGTCAGTGCCCGATAGGTTCGTAAGTAGATTATCATAGATGACATGGTCAACGTCAGAGCCATTCACCCAAAGCAGGTAGCCTCTGGCGGATATGATGTTGTCCCTGATGATCGTGGGTGGTGAACTGCTCTGGATCTCGAGAGCTGCATCATTACCCCGGTCACCCATGGAATTGATGATGTTGTTCTCGATGAGGTTCCCGGAACAGACCCCCATCATGATGGCCTTTTCTGCTGCAATGAAGGTGTTGTTCTTCACTTCCATTCCGGTAAGCATCACCCCGATCAGACCGATACTGGAATCGATCACGGTATTGTTGGATATGATTATCGGGTCGCCATATGAAAGACCGACTATTATCCCTCTTTTACCACCCGTTACATGGTTATGCTCCAGCAGAATCCCCTCGCAATCTTGGATACGGATCCCCTCCTGCGAAGCGTATGGTACCACATTGTCCTGGACCGTTATCCCGTCGTAGCCGTTCGAGATCTTGATCCCGTAATCACCGTATTTTAACTGATTTCCCCGGATCACGGAATTAAATGGTGCGGGATATCCGTATGCGTCCAATCGGATGCTGTAGGGGCAGTAGATGAATTCGCTGTCGATGATGGATAGGGACCCTCCGGTAAGTTGGCTTCCCGTACCGTAGCAATCCACACCTACCTCCGCATCCCGGACCAGGGTCTTGTTGAGGGAAACTACCGCCTCCGGTCCGGCAAAGATACCCAGCCAATCGACATAACCGTTAGGTCTCAAGGTGGCTGTTGCGGTATCATTTCCCCAGACGGTCAGTGTTCCATCCTCAACTACGATACCCTTGCCTACATCGAAACTTACAATGACACCAGGATGGATCCTCAGGTGTCCACCGGATTTTATGATGATATTCTCGGAGAAACTCGAGTCGACCATTATATCCATGGTGGTTGTGATCTCAAGGCCCGAAGCTTCCTCGGGGGGAACTGCGAAGATCAGAAAGGAGGCCGATATGATCAGAACTGTCAATAGTATTGATTCCCTGTACCTCTGTTGCATATTATTCCCCCACATCAATAACAAAAGAGTAATATAATATTGAATTATTAAAAATTCCTGGTATTTACTTGCAATTATGATGGTAAGTGGTCGAACGGACAGAATGGTACATAAGTATAGTATAAAAGATAATTGAGATCATCCATATCCCCGGAAGATATTCTTTTTAGGGGCGTGCTATAATAAATGGATAGACAAGACCGACCATCAAAATGAAAAGTTACGAGGGAAGGAACATGCTTCACACAAAACTGAAACACCTGGAAACCAGAAAGGACATCAAGGAAGTTCTCAAGGAGAACAAGAACGTCATGATCTGCTGCGGCAGGATGGGGCCCATGTGCATACCTGTCTACAAGGCAATGATGGAGCTCGAGAAGGAGTATGACCACGTTGCCTTCCGGGACATGGAATTCGACATCCCGGACGCCGATTACATCAGGTCCCTGCCGGAATGCGCCAACTTCATGGGACTGCCCTTCACGGTCTATTTCAAGAACGGGAAGGTAGCGGCGGCAACGACCAGCTTGCAGACCAAGGCCCAGATCACTGAGATACTGGATAGAGAGTTCGGAAATTGAAAAATAAGAGGCCGGAAGGTTCGTTCATCGGTCCGTCCGGTCAGGACGGTAGGAAGACCATTATCGTGGTGCCTTCCTTCTTCCCCTCGGCGATCCTGTCCTCCACCCATATCTGACCGTTGTACCTCTCCGTTATCGCCCTCACCACGCTGAGTGCCAGACCCGTCCCCGGGGGGGCGCCGTCCATCTTAAGGTTCCTCTTGAAGACCCTTTCCCTGGTGGCATCCGATATCTCGTGGGACCCGTTGTAGAAGGAGAACAGATGTCCTTTCCTCTCGTCGAACTCGAACTTCTTCACCTCGACCTCGAAGAGTATCTTTTCCTGTTTTGATTCCTCCAACCCTATCTGAAAAAGGCTCTGAACCAGTTCATCGAAGAGGTCGTCGACCAGGACGTTAACTGCCGAAAGGCCGGGTTCATGCTCGAGTATCACTGTCTTTTGGGGGAACCGTCTCTTAATGATATCGAAGTTCTTGACGATCCTTTTGGAAACATCGATGGTCCTGAGTTCGGGGGGCTCCCTCTGGACCTTCCCGAGGACCTTGACCTTCTGGACCATCTGGGAGGACCGCTTTATCTGGTCCCTGCTGATATTTATGAACCTGGTGATGTCATGGGATTTCCTGTTCCCCGACTCCATCATGTCAAGGAATCCTAAAACGGCGGTGTTGATGTTGGATATATCGTGGGAGAGCAGGTCCATGTAGAACTCGGTCTGGGATTTGGATTCCTTGACCTTCTCCTCCATCAGGGACCTCTGGGTGACATCCCTTCTTGTCCCCTTTATCCCCTTGATATGCTTGTCCCTGTCGACGCGGATCATCGAGACCTCGAAGATCCTCTCGTTCTCCCCGGACCATCTCCTCTCTATGGCCTTGACCTCTCCCTTGAGGACGACCTCACGGAGCATCCGCAGAAGCTGTTTCTCCTCGAAACCTGTCCTGATATCCGCACCGAGCCAGATCTCCTCGTCGCACTGGTCCGAAAAGCTCCTGTTCATCAGGGTAAAGGTTCCCTTGTCGAAAAGTGCAAGGATGGCGAGCTCCGGGTCCAGCTCCTGGGGGACCAGTGTCTTGATCTCCGCCTCGAAGATGCCCTCGTCGAGGCGGTCAAGGATATCGACGAGCTTTTCCTTTTCGATCTTTATCTTCTGGTTGAGGAAGGAGTTCACGATCGCCGGAGATATGTGCAGGCCGACCTGGTCAAGGAGTTTCAGGTCCTTTTCGGAGAAGTAACCAGCAGAGTCGCTTACCAGTGCGATGATCCCGATCACATCGCCTCCGGAGGTGACCGGAGTGACCACAGCGCTCCTGTACTTCAGCATCTCCACGACCCCTTTCGTGGACCTCTGGTCCACAGTGGCATCCCTGATTATCATCCCCTCTCCGGTCTCCGCGACCTTTCCCGTCACGTTCTGCCCGAGATGGATCTTCTGGTATGTCAATGCATAATTCCGGTCTAGGCCGTGGATGGCTTTCAGCTCGATCTCGTTGGTCCCCTTATCCAGGAAGAAGACGGCTCCTCCGAGGGCCCCCAGACCCTTGCATAGAATGCTGAGGATGTTGGGAAGCAGCTCGGACGGCCTAGTGAATGATGAAACGACCCTTGCGATCTCGGTCCTAAGAAGCAGCTCCCTCTTGAGAGATGTCGCATCCTCCTCCATCTCCTGTTCTATGGCAGGCGGTTCATCCGCTTTTTCCGCGTCAGAAGATTCTTCCGAGGTATGGTTCCGGGTCAAACAGTGAAATTTAGAAATATCTACATACTTAAAGATAGTGCGACCACTATCACTTGTCGTTCTGTTAAAGCGGGAAAAGTGGACCACCAACCAAGAAGGCGGGCCTTCTGCGGTCCAGACACTTGTTCATCGGTTAACCGTAAACCATTAATTTCCGTTACTCTTATTATGATGCATGCAGCCGAAGGAATGGCTAGGCTCCCGCAAAGGGAAGATCATAACCGTATCCGTTGCTATCCTCCTGGTGATAGGGGGGCTCTATTTCCTGCTCCGAGGAGGAGGGGAGAAGAAAGGCCCCGGATATGAACCGGAGATCGATCTCCCGGCGGAATACGGCATAATAATGGATGAACCCGCTGATAACGATTCAATGATGTTCTCCGCATTGCTCTCGTCACTCGTCGTCGACAGGGAGGGTGATTACCACCCCATGTTCATACTCGATGAGGATGGCGCCCTGGACGACCATCAGATGGACACGATACAGAAGATGGGATTGGATTCATTCGAGTTCCTCCTTTTCACAAAGGACCCAGAGACCCCTCCGCCGGCTGCGAACCAGGTCAACGTCATGGGAACTTATGACATGGGCCCCTTATCCCTGGCCAGGTTCAAGGGATTCGACGGGTTGCTGACCGTCTCCTCGTACGAGGAGGCCCTGTGGGCAGCATCCATCGCCCGGAAGATGAACCTGGTAATGGTGGGGGGCGACCGGACCTACGGATCCCAGGAAGAGGCCTGGAGGGAGCTGCATTCGCTCGGTGTCCCCTTCGATTACGTGATGGTCGTCAACCCCCTGGACGGTACAACGGAGATGCTTCAGAACTCGCCAGGATACGACCCGTTCGATGATCAGTTCCACATACCTGCGATCTCCGCCGTTGCAGGGGAGGTCGCCGCTTACAGGAGCGCATATGTACTGACCCAGTATGAACCTTCGCAGGAGGACATAGGCTACATGGACCATGAGCTGAACCAGAGGGCGATCGGATACTATCTCGGCCTTAAGGAAGCTGTGGCCTCCTACGGCCTCCCTAAATATGTGACCCTCGTCGGCTCGGCCTCGGCCGTACCCCAGTTCCAGCTTCCGGACGAGACGAATGATGATCCGAACAACGTCGAAGGTGACCTGCTGGTGAGTTCTGATGTTGCCTACGGATTTCTTGGCGAGGACCCGTATTACATGGACTCCGCCGTTGGCAGGCTCGTGAACCTGAACGTCCAGGGCATGAGCAATCAGATCGTCCGCACCTACCTTTATCAGAGGCACGAGGATGTCGTCTCCATCGATTACCAGGCCGGCACCCAGGATGTCAACTGGCGCTCTCATGGAACCTCATTCTCCGGCTACGAGATAACCTACGAGAGAGGGCAGGTGACCCCCGCCAGGTTCTGGTGCAGGGATGCCGAGGACGAGGGAATGTCATACGATTATATCGGCCCCTCGAACATCGGCAGGGACATCCTTATCGGCGACGGAGTGGACCCCAAGGGGCCCGATGATATGAACAATGCCATGGAAGCGTCGGGGTTCGTGGCATACAGGGGGCACGGGTCCGAGTACGGGTCCCTCTACATGGTTCCCTATGCCATCTCGGGGGACGAGAGCGCCGTCCTCAGAGGAGAGGAGGTCAGGGAGCTCCTGCTCCCGCCGCAGGTCGGTTTCTGGGTGGCCTGCATGAACGCAAAGATACACGGGGCCGGATGGTGGAAGCCAGCAGAACCCATAGATGTCACCAGGACCTTTGCCCTGAACTACCTCTACGGAGGAGCGGTAATAGCCGGAGGGGCAACCGAGGTCAGCTTCAGCAACATAGCCCAGGATGCAACATCCGCGACCGAGGAATGGCTGCCCGGTTTCATAAATCCCAACTGGGATGACGGCAATTACGAGTGGGACCTCAACGATGCCTGGTTCGCCTTCTTCTGGGATGCCGTCCTCAACAACGAAGCGGATTACGGAACAGCAGGGGAGGCCCTCAGATGGGCTGAGAACCGCTACATCCATAATCCGATAAGGGACCACCCGGTCAGTCCGTTCATCCAGGAACACGACGATCCCGACTGGGCCGGGGGCCTGCTGGGAGCTCACTGGAAGGAAGTTTCGATGTTCGCAATATACGGCGACCCGGCCTTCTCCCCGCACCCGAACAATCCCGGACAGGGCTCATACAGGCCCTGGACCAACGGTCCCGATGATACCGGAGAGCCCTGATCAGGGCTCCATGATCTGCAGATGTCCCTTACCCCTGAGCAGGACGACCGGGATCCCCTTCTTTCCGAGGCTCGATCTGAGCTTTCTATCCTGTGTCATCACCATCCAACCGGTGCGTACAGCAAGGTTGAAGATAGGAGCGTCACCTTTACCCTTTACCTCCACGCAGGGATAGTTCATCGATAGCTGGAGGGCCGCTTTCGCCCTCCAATCGCCATCCTTCATGAGCATTTGAAGTTCTCTGACAACGGAGGATGGAACAACTGGCTCGAAACCGGGGGCTGCCTTTTGAAGTTCCATATCCAGGTTGAAATTCTGTTGAAATGGCGAGAGCAGTGCGTTCGCATCGAGAATTATACAGGTGCGGGGGAGGTCCTCGAGCCTCGTGAAGGGCCGATCCTCGGGGTCTGAGGTCATATTTCTCCTCCTCAGAGGATGATGCCGTACCCGATGAGCCTGAACTTGTTGCCTATCCTTCGGGAAATGGCGACACGCTGCCCTTTGTCCGCACAAACGGGCATCTTCAGGACCATCTCGACCTTGCTGTCCTGGGGGGAGGTGACTATGCCCACCGTGGTTGCGGTGCCGATGTTGAGCATCAGGACCTCCTTGGTCCTGATCTTCTCAACCTTGACCTCCTCATCCAGACCGACCAGGTAATCCATGAGATTGGTCTGGAGGGTCAGTTCGTTGACCACCGGTGGAAGGGTGCCGGGCTTGCCAACGACCGACCCGATAAGTGAATCCGATTTCGTCAGGTTGGGGTCCAGAGATGTGCCGATACCCACCAGACCCCCCGGTGTGAGGATCTTTCTTCTCATTCCCCCCGCCATGAGCGAGGTGATCTTCGTTTTCAGGGGAAAGAAATCAACCCTGGAAGAGCCCTTCTCCTCGACCTTTATACCGGGTCTTATTTCCAGGTCGTCGCTCTCCCGCGCTTCCCCCTGAAGCAGACTTCCGCCAAGGACCCCGCCTGCCATATTTCGAAAGTCCGTTCCCGGTTTGTTCACGTCGAAGGACCTTGCGATGTACATTCTGAGGGGAAGCGAGGAATCATGGGGTTTCGTGGGGATCCTCTTCTCGATTATGTCTATCAGCAGGTCAAGGTTGGACCCGTGATGGGCCGATACGGGGATCACGGGAGCGTTCTCGGCCACCGTTCCCTTGACGAATTCCTTTATCTCCCTGTAGTTCTTGACCGCCTTCTCCTGGGAGACAAGGTCTATCTTTGTCTGAACTATGATAACGTTCTGGATGCCGATGAAATCCAGCGCCATGAGATGCTCCCTGGTCTGTGGTTGGGGGCACTTCTCGTTGGCTGCGATCAACAACAAAGCCCCGTCCATGATGGCTGCACCCGAAAGCATGGTCGCCATCAGGGTCTCGTGGCCGGGGGCGTCAACGAAGGAAACGGACCTTATGAAATCGCACTTGCCGCCGCAGTTCGGGCATTTCGGCTTGGTCGAGTAGCACTTCGGCTCCTCGCATTTCGAGCACTTGAAGAACTCGGCGTCGGCATACCCGAGTTTTATGGTAATGCCCCTCTTGATCTCCTCTGAATGGGTGTCGGTCCACACACCTGAGAGTGCCTCCGTCAGGGTCGTCTTGCCGTGGTCCACGTGCCCCACGAGGCCGATGTTCACTTCAGGCGGTGACTTTACCTTCATTCATTTTCCTCTGTTTTAAGTTGCTCCCCTATGGCACGCGGACCGTACGAGGTCACCTTGAGATTGATCTGGACAATATCGGCGGATATGGTGTTCCCGCGGACGTACTTTCTCCTCCGCTGACCGTCCGATACAGGATGGAAACCGACCCCTCCCGAAAGGACGATCTTCTTCCTCTGCTGTCCTGGAAGGTCCCTTCTCATCGGAAAACCGTCCTTGTCGGAACCTCCGGTGATCTTCAGCTTGTAACCCGGGAGGGAGACGAAGAGACCGTCGAACTCGTCGCCGATCTTCATTCCCATCAGCCTGTTGGCATGCTGTCCCGTCACCATTGTCTGGTATGTCTTCCCGTTCTTGACGTCGGCGATCACTGCCTTGAACTCGACCATTTCCTCACCCCTGGGCTCCCTGCGTTGAGGTCCCGGTTCAGATCTCCAGGATGTTCTGTGCGATCTGCTTCCTGACGTCATCGTCGAGCGGGATGGTCACGGAGTTCTTGTATCTCTTCTCGTCGTTGGTGGTGAAATAACCCCTTGAGATGGAGATGAACTCGCTCTGGCCTCCGTTACCGAGGACCGCTCTTTTTCGTGCCACTTCTATGAAGTTGTTCTTCCCGAAGGGAATGTTCTTGAACTCTATGGTTTCAAAATCGACCATATCATATACCTCCAGGTGGAGTGGCAGGGAGTATTAAGTTGCCCTATATAACGTTTTGTCCTCTAGGTAATCTATGTATATGAGATAAAAAACAAGTACATGAGATAACAACCGAATACGTTTATAAATCAAGAAACGTTCACCAGATTCAGCGAGTGCCCGTGCCGGAGTGCTGGCCTTGTGGCTGATAACCGGTCGCGAGCAGCTGAAGATGCCCCGAGGTGGTACCAATGTACCGGAGTGAAAACACCAACCGAACCGCATTATTTCTTGTGGCCGTACTCATGTTCTCAGCACTGCTGCCGATCTTCACGGCAGTGGACGCGTTGACGTTCGGCAAGGACGTGCAGGTGAAACCGTACGAACCCGACAACAGGGACCAGAAGAACTTCGATATCGAATCCTGGGGATCGGGCGATACGGCAGAGGTTTACATAGTGTACGAAGACTATTCTGCGGGTTTCAATGACCCCCACATCTGGTTCCAGAGATCAGTGAACGGCGGCAGCATATGGCAGACCCCCTTCGATTTCATCAAGACAGACCCGGTCTCGGGCGACAAACAGCTGGACCCGGTGATAGATGTCTACGATACCGGAAGCGGGAACGTGATCGCGGTCGCATACCTCGATTCCACCTACAGGGCGATACCCGCCCTTACCGAATGGGTGATCGTGGTGAGGGTTTCCGAGGATAACGGAGTGTCGTGGTCTGCCGACAGATTGGTGACTCCCACAACGATGACGGGATATCCCTCGAGCAAGATCAAGGAGATCGACATGACCTTCGATCCCTTCGGCAACATCTTCGTGACCTGGACGAACGTGGAGCCGTCCAATGCCCAGATCGACATGGCCTATTCCACGGATTACGGTGTCACCTGGAGCAATCCCCAGGCCGTGAAGACCCAGCACGAGGCCCCTGACCAGAACTGGGCGCAGAAAAAATCCACCGTTGCGGCCAACGGACAGTACATTGCCGTCGGATGGGAGATCAATTACGATTACAAACCGGATACGTTCATGGCCAGGGCCTCAACCTCGAGCCTGTCCGGATATCCCATACTCTCCTTCAGCGATGCCCGCCGGATCCCGAAATATGTCTTCCCGATGTATCAGACATACCTTCCCAACATGGTGGCGGACCCCAACGGATTCCATCTTGTCTGGTGGGACTTCTCCACGGACGCCAGCGGTTCGGACAACGGCGACATCGGCAAGGATAGACCTTGCATCATGTATACGAGATCGACCGACAATGGAGCCACTTGGAGTATAAACGGGAAGGAATCAATGATAGTGAATACCTCTCAGAGCGCGGATAAATGGCACGGCAGGCCCGATATCGAAATAGGCCTTGACGGCACTATTGCTGTCACCTGGATGGACTACACTCTCGGGAATCCGAACATCTTCGCCACAACCTCGACGGATGGTGGCAGCACCTGGTCGAAACCGGCCCGGGTGAACGACCACGCCCCCTCGGTCTACAAGGACGAACCCGTGGTCGGTTTGGATGCCGGGGGAGACGCCCATGTCCTCTGGTGGGAGAGGATCAACCAGCAGGCGGACATGGACATGAAGCATGCGAGGTCCATTGTCAACCAGGCCCCGGAGATGATAGACGATCTCCAGCTCCTAATCGCCGACGAGAGATATGCGATGGTCAGCTGGACACCCAATCTGGAGCCGGATTTCAAGAAATACAAGACCTACATATCGACCATCGAGGATTTCGCACTGTCCGACACTGCTTGGCCGGACGGCCCTCTATATAATGAGTCCACCAACCAGCTCATGAACATCGAGAACTACAACCGGGGCTTAACACCCAATACCCAGTACTATGTGAAGGTCGTTATTGAGGACCAGGAGGGGCTCACATCCATCTCGAACGAGGTAGGTTTCAAGACCAGGCCCATCAACCAGCCCCCGAGCTTCACCAAGGATATTCCGACCATCTACCTTCAGGAGGACGAGAGCATGGAAGGTGTACTCAACCTGTCCTACTGGAAGTTGATGGGCTGGGTGATCGACGATGCATACAACGGCTATACTGCTCTCGAGTACGGCTTCGAGCAGATGAGCCTTGATCCCAACCTCACCGTTCGAACGAGAAAGACAGGGTTGGAAACCCCGTACTGGTACTTCGACGTGTTCTCAAAGGTCCAGAACTGGTTCGGGAAGGAAACCTTCAGGATAACCGTGACCGACATGGGCAAGGACGGGGGTTTCGGGACCGGGGACGAGAAGGTCGGATATTCCAACTGGTTCACCATCCAGGTGAACTCGACCAATGACCTGCCGATATGGGCAAAGTTCAACGACCTCACCACAGGGTTCGAGACAACCATCAGCCCGCACCAGAAGGAGCTCAGACTCCAGAAGAAGGACGTGGGCTGTCTCGAGGGATTGGAATATAAATTCGCCATAACCGCAAATGACATCGACGGCGATTTCCTGAAGTTCGAGACCAACATGCCTGACAGGATCGAGGTAGAGGTCGACGGACAGGACCCGCAGCATAAGTCGATCTTCATTATCACCCCGACGAACGACGACGTACCCGAGCTCAACATCACCGTGACGGCCGATGACCTGAGAGGCGGGAAGAAGAACATCACGATCTTCATACCGGTGGAGAACGTCAACAACAAACCATTCTTCACCTCCGTGAACGGGGCTGAGGTCGATGAGGATGGGGACGTGGTGGAATTCGAGGTCTACGAAAAAGGGACCCTGAAGTTCAATGTCTCCGGAGATGACATTGACTACGGAGATATCCTGAACTTACTCTCGCCATCGGAACGAGCGTCAATTTCCAAGGTCTCCGCAAAGAACTGGACTGTAACGGTCGCAACGACGGAGGCCGATGCGATAACCGGGTCCATCGCCTTCGACCTCTACCTGTGGGACCTTCAGAAGACCGACTTTTCGGCCCTGACAGTGAACATCGAGATCCTCAACGTTCAGGACCCGCCGGAATGGATACCCGGGTCGGGAAAGATCAAGGTGGCCTTCACGGTGGATGAGAACGACATCAACGAATGGGGCAACAGGGAGGGAGGTGCGAAGATACAGGCGGAATGGGGCGAGGGTGTCATGTTCGAAGGCTTTGCCAAGGACCGTGACAACGACATTCTGAACTATACCTGGACAATCAAGAACGACAATTCCGGAGAAAGCTTCATGGTCTACGGGAACAGGGTGATGGTGCAGTTCTCCCCCTCAAATGGGAATGTCTCCATACTTCAGAGCGAGAAGTTCATAATCAACCTCACGGTCTCGGACGGATTCTCGGAAACGATGGACATCTACTATCAGATCCAGCAGTGGGTCTGGTCCGATGATGACAATGACAATGACGGGATGCCAGACAAGAGGGAGCTGTACTTCTGGGGCAACCTTGACCACGAACCCAATGTCGATGAGGACAACGACGGATACACCAACATACAGGAGATAGGTTTCCAGGTTCCGCTGTACGACGAGGAGAGGGCCATTCCCTACAGCATCAGGTCCAACGAGGTGAATCCCCTGGACCCCGAAGTCTATCCCGGGCACCCGAAACCCTCCGATACGGTTGACGACGATGCAACGGAGAAGGAAGGTTTATTCGATGTTATCCCTGTATGGTTGTTCTTCGTCCTGATAGCCACTGTCATAGTGATAATGATAGTGGTCGTCGGAATAGTGGTGGTCATCCGCATGGCCAAGAAAAAGGACGAGGAGGAGGACGAGGAGCTCGAAAAGAGGGTTGCCGACATGGAAAGGAGGCAGCAGGAACTCTCGAGCCTTTACGGTGTCCAGAAAGCAGGGGACGCTGTCGGTCCCGACCAGTCCACCCTCGACGACCTGACTCTCGACCTCGGAGGCCAGATCTATCACGAGGAGGGAAAACGGAGCCTGATCTCCGAGAAGAAGGTGGGCGAAAAGGAAAAACCAACGGGTCCCGCCTGGCAGTCGGGGACCGGCCCCAAGTTCGAGGAATCAGCCCCCGGGATCGAGTTCGGGGAGTCCATTCAGCTCGATACGATGGAGATCGACGGCGATGTAACCGAGATAGGCCATGATGGGGTGGACGAGGGCGCCCTGGAGGAATCCATGGGGGCCCTGATGGACGCTGCGGAGGGATATGACGAGGAGGCGGTCCGGGACGCTGGGGGGAAGGTGATGGTCGGAGCGGTTCCCATGGAAGATCAGGTGAAGTTCAAGAGCGGCGGAGGACAGGTCCCTGGAGGGCCCAGGAGACCTCCGCCGGGACAGGAGCCGCCCAGCGAGGACCAGATGCCCCCCGCCCAGAAGCCTCCCCAGATGCAGGGTGCGCCGATGCGCCCGGGACTCCCCGCGGCGAAGCCGGTCCAGCCGCCCAGGAAACCTCCAGAAGAAGAGTGATCGCAGATATTTGGGGGGGCATTAGCTCCCCCCTTTTTTTTTACCAAAAAGAATTGATACACATCGGCCCATAAGGGAAGCATGAGCACGCGCAGGATCGTAGTCGCATTGACGGGCGCTTCGGGGGCAGGTTACGGCCTGGAACTCATCAGAAGCCTGGACAGGATCAGGAACGAAGGCCTGCACCTCACAGTGATCTACAACGACACGGCGTTATCGATACTCGAAAAGGAGACCGGCGCAGACCTGGCGCAGCTTCGAAAACAGTGCGACGAACTCGTACATGCCGGTAAAATGGACCATGGTCTTGCCTCCGGCTCGAATCATTTTGATTCACTGGTGATATGCCCCTGCTCCACCTCGACCTCTGCCAAGGTCCATGCGGGGATATCGGACAATCTGACAACGAGATGCGCATCTGTGGCTCTGAAGGAAAGGAGGAAGCTTATCCTTGTTGTGAGGGAGACCCCTCTCTCAACCCCTGTCCTGAAAGCACTTTTCGACCTCAGTTCCTGGGGAGCGATCGTGATGCCTGCCTCCCCTCCGTTCTACAATATTCATTCCGATTCCGTCAAGGACCTCCAGGCAGCGTTTTCCGGAAGGGTCATGGACCTTCTCGGCATCGAGAACGACAGTGCGGTCCGATACGATCCCGGGTCCTGGTGAACATCCATGCTCAGAAGAAGCTTCATATTCCTTCCTGGTGTCGGTGTTTCGACAGAGAGGGCCATATGGGACCAGGGGATCATCGATTGGACCGATTTCATCCGAAACGAGGCGGCGGGCCCTCTCAAGGGGGAGAGGAAGACCAGGTCTGACAGGATCCTTATCAAGGCCGAGGAATATCTCTCGAGCGGGGATGTCGGTTTCTTCTCCTCGCTCTTCAAGGCGGGGGAGAACTGGAGGCTGTGGGACGACTTCGGGGGCAGGACCGTTTTCCTCGATATCGAGACCATGGGCACCAGGAGGTTCTCGCCCATAACCGTCGTGGGGGCCTATGACGGGAGGGAGTTCAGGGCCCTGGTCAGGGGGAAGGACCTTGACGGCCCTGGAATATCGGGTCTTTTCGAAGAGGCCACCATGATAGTGACCTTCAACGGGGCCACGTTCGACCTTCCAATGATCGAGGCACAGTTCCCGGGGTCGGTTCCCCGCATCCCCCATCTCGACCTCCGGTTCCTCGCAAGGAAGCTCGGGTACGTCGGAGGGTTGAAATCCATCGAGCACCAGATGGGTATCTCCCGCCCCGAAGAGGTCCAGGGGATGTCCGGGGAGGATGCGGTCCGGCTCTGGAAGCTCTACGAGAGGGACCGCAACCGAAACGCCCTTAAGCTATTATTGAAGTATAACATGGAGGATATACTGAACCTCTCTCCCATGGCCGAGAGCCTCGTTGGTTCGATGAAGAAGAAGGTGATTGGATGAAGGAACGCAGCCTCACGCTGACCGGATGCATGCCTATCCTGCTTCTGACCGTATCGCTTTTGCTTGTTCCGGCGGGAAATTCCATCGAGATCGAACAGGGCGGCTGGCAGAGACCGTCCATCGATTCCGTGGAGGTGTCCCTTGTAAACACCACTGGCAGGTTCAACCTCGCCTTCACGGCTAACGGCTTCGCCCCTTCCGGGACCGAAACCGTCAATGTGACCTTCGGGACCCTCAACGGAACCCGGCTTCATCTCATGGAGACCATGTGGTTCCGGGAAGGGGGGCTGATCTTCCTCGGGAACGGTTACTCCCTCGAGGCCGGAGGCAGCGATGCCGAACCATGGTCCGAATGGACCTTCAACATCCAGGTGACGTTTACCTACAACGGCGACCCCCTGTCGATCATCGATGCAGTCAGGTGGCTGCTGCCAGCCGGGATCGACAACTCGACACTGGACGATATCGATCTCGATCCGGCGAACTTTACCCGGCTCCTGGCGGGCATGGAGTTCTACTTTGTCGCCAGGGCCTTCAATGATACCGGAGCCTGGGGTCAGGAAGCTTTGAACATCACGTCTCATGTCCAGACGGCCGTGCTCCAGTTCATGATCGACGAAGGATTCCTGGACGACCCGAACTTGGACGATGACGATGCTCAGGACGATGACGATGCTGATGATGGAAAGGGGATCGGGCAGGGTCTGGTCCTGGCCATCGGGGTGGCCGGGGTGGTTCTGCTGATTGCTGCGGTGATAATTTCCGTCTACCTGCTGACCGCCAGGTCCAGGAAGCCATAGTAACCCTTTAATACATTCAATATTGTTCCAATCAAAAGACCGCCGGGGGGTCCATTCAAATGTTCGGAAGATCGGGCAAGGTGTACCTGCTCCTCAGTCTTCTCCTTATCGCGGCATTGACCGCCGTGCCATCGGAAGACGCCGAAGGCTCCCCAGTGATCGATTCCGGGATATACGGAACCGTCAAGGATATCAGGACCGGGAGCCCGCTCCCGAACCTGACCGTGAGCTTCTCGGCGGATTTCTACGATACAAAGACAATAAGGACCAATTCCACGGGCGGTTTCGAGGCGGTCCTGCCGTCCAAGGTCTATACCGTATCGGTCTATTCCAGCACCGGAGGACTGCTGAACAGGACAGTGCATGTTCTCGAGGACGGTCAATGGCTGAACATCCACCTCAATGTCGATCCTTCCAGACCCCTGAAGGCCACGATATCGGGTAAGGTCCTTGACGATGATGACGAGCCCCTGGAAAGTGCAAACGTCCTTTTGATAAGGAAGAACGAGCAGTACCTTTGCTGCAACCTCACGACCGACAAGGACGGGGAATTCAAGGCGGTTGTTGAGCCCGGCATATACCAGATCCAGATAATCCGCGACGGAGAGGTCGCTCACGAAGAGGTGGCGAACTTCAGGCTGGGCATCGAGTATGATATCGTGATCTCGACGAACATCACCGTCACCAGACCCCTGTTGACCCTGGAAGATGTCAGTGATTTCCTCTCGGAGGAATGGCTCTCCATCCTGGTCCTGCTTCTGATCCTGCTCTTCATACTCATATCATATCTCATAATCCTGACCCTTCTGGGTTTCTTCAAGAAGCGCAAGGTAAAGTTCCTGGAGACGGACTGGTTCGCCGCCACCAGGAAGTTCATTACCAGAATGGCGATCCTTGGGATCGTCGTGATAATATCGTGGAGGGTATCTCTGATGTTCCCCTCCGTCGAAGAATACCTCTGGGAATGGATGAAGCAGCTGGCCGGTCCCGCGGCGGGTATCATCGCCACGCTCTTCATCTCCAGGATGCTCCTGCTTGCAAATACGAACCTTTGGGACTGGTTCAGGGAGAAGAGGAGCGGAAAGGAGGCGCTTCCCTCGCAGTTCATCACCTATTTCTCTGTCATCATCCGGTATGCCATCCTGGTCCTTTCGGTGCTGGTGATCATCGTTCTCGTGATGATCGCCCTTGGCCTCAGGGAGCAGATACTGGGGGTCATAGGCGATTTCCTTTCGAAGAACGGGGGCAAGATGGGGTTCCTTGTGATCCTGGTGATCGCTGCATTCTTCATCAGGAGGTTCGTGGACATTTTCTTCAAGGAACTGGGCACGAGATCTAGGAGAATGAGCCCGGAAATAGTCTCCATGACCCAGAAAGGAGCGACCGGTCTGATCTACTTCGTCATAACACTGATCTTCCTCTACACTCTCCTCTCCATCGGCGGGCTGGGGGACATAGGAACGACCTTCATACTTGTCATCTCTATGATCGTTGGTCTCGTCGTCTCCTTCGCCGCAACCGGGTCCATAGGGAACATGCTATCCGGCCTGGTGCTGATGAGCATGAAGCCCTTCGACTCCGGTGACCGGGTGATGATCGGGGAGACCATCGGATTCGTTGAGAAGATCGGGATCATGTTCACGACCATCAAGGACCTGGAATCCAGGTTCATCGAGATCCCCAACAACAATGTCCTTGCCAACAACATCATGAACTTCTCCAGATCGGCGAATGAGGGGGGCTACGCCGTGGTGATCGATGTCGGGCTCGGCTACGACCTGAGCCCGAAAACGGTCCGGCCACTCCTTAAGAGGGCGGCGCTGACGAGCCCGGGAGTGCTCAAGGACCCGGTCCCCAAGGTCATCGTCAGGGAATTTCTGGACCATGCGGTGGTCTACAGGCTGAGGGCATATATCGATGATCCGACGAACATGCTCTTCATCAGGTCCTCGGTGATGGAGAGCATACTGATGATATTCCACGAGGAGGGTCTGCAGGTCATGAGCCCGCTTCAGCATGTCAAGGTCGAGGGAAGGGCCCCGACCAGGGAGGAGCTGATGCTCAGGGCGCATCCGGAGCAGAAGAACACCGAGGCGGCGGCAGGCGGTCTGATGATGTTCGATGCCCTCGGTGAAAAACGGTAGGCCTCAAACGCTGTTGATCCCGAACTCCACGGGGACCTTGAAGTGCACATCGAATACCTTGCAGACCCTCTTTATGATCTTCTTCTCGTTATCGTGGAAGATCTCATCGGCAAGTGCGATGGCAAGAAGGTCCTCGACGAACTCCTTCTGCTGGTCCTTATCTAGCGATTTGGACAGGCGCAGTATGGCGGCGGAGACAGCCGCGTCCCCCTTGTTGAAATAGGTCACGAAGGATTCGTTGAGGGCCTTGCACCAATCCTCTTCCCTGATGCCGTAGTCGGAGGAGCATTTCTCCATCAGGAACACCTCTTCCTTGACTATTTCCCTGTCTGCCGCGCTGACAGCAAGGAAGAGCAGCGTCACATCCCTGGCGGTCTGGTTCAATTCGCATCCCCGACTTGGATTGACGTCATTCATATTAAAATTTCCAATGCCAATCCGTTCAAGGGATAATAACGGCCTTGAAAAGGGGGGCCGAGGCTACCACAAATTCTATATCCCGATTCCATTTGGCCTAACCCGCAATGGCCCGGGTATTCCACGGAAGGATGGACCTGCACTGGTGCAGGTCCTGCAGGTCGCCCCTCGTGCAGGAAGGAACATGTCCGTCCTGCGGCTCCAGACCGACCGCGGTCGCGCACACGCCTCCGGGGGACATCAGGCCTGCATTCGCCAGAGACCTTGAGGAGATCATGTCGTTGGCGGACTCCCAGTGGGGGCCGGGAGCAGGTGCCTCTCTGATCGATGAGGACGAGCCCGTTCTGCTGAACCCCTGTCCGTCCCCCGACAGGCTCGATGAGGTGGTGACCGGGGGCCAGGTGATCGGGTCGATCGCCTTCAACCTTGAAAGGATGAGGACATCGCTCATTCTCAGGGAAGCAGGGGGCGCCGCCCTTTCCAGGAACGGATTCAGACCGGAAAAGGGGTTCGTTGTCATCGATGACAGCGTCACCGCCTTCCTCCTTGACGGAAAGAACCTTCTGTGCCCCGGCATAATCGATGCCGACGGGAACATCAGGGAGGGGGACGAGGTACTGGTCCTTGACGGAAGTGGGTCGATCATCTCCTGCGGGAATGCCAGGAAGGATGGGACCGGGCTCGTCAACACCCATGGACTCGGTGTCAAGGTCCGATGGGCGATCGGACCGGGTCCCGGTCCGGGAGATGGAAAACCATCTGACCGGCCCCGACGGACCGGCATGGAAGATTGGACGAGGACATGGTCGAGGGTGGTGGAGGTCAACGGCAAATACATCGAGGGAAAGGCAGAACGGTCCGTCGAGTTCATAAAAAGACAGGTTGAGAGCAGGAGGCAGCCACCGGCCGTCTCGTACTCGGGAGGCAAGGATTCCCTTGCCACGCTGTACCTGGTCCTGGAAGCCGGCCTTAGACCCCCGGTCATTTTCATAGATACGGGCCTTGAGTTCCCCGAGACCGTGGAACACGTACATTCCCTCGTCAGTGAGCTTGGTCTCGAGCTTCTGGAGGGCAGACCGGTCTCTGGCTTCTTCGAGAACCTTGAGAAGTTCGGGCCCCCCGGGAGGGACTTCCGCTGGTGCTGCAAGCTGTGCAAGCTAGGTCCGACGACAAGGCTCATCGAGGAGCATTTCCCCGGGGGGGTGCTCTCGTTCATCGGACAGAGAAGGTTCGAATCGGACAGGAGGCAGCAGAAGGGATCGGTCTGGCGGAACCCCTGGGTCCCGAAGCAGGTCGGCGCCTCCCCGGTCCAGAACTGGACGGCGCTGGATGTGTGGTTGTACATTTTCAGCCGAAAGGCGCCCTACAATGTCCTTTACGAGATGGGATATCCGAGGATCGGGTGCTGGCTCTGCCCCTCCTGCGATATGTCGGAGATGGAGCTCGCCAGGGAGACGAAGGTGGACCGGAGAGAGTGGGAGGCCTTTCTCGAGAGGGAGAGGGAGGAGGCGGGACTGCCGCGCGAATGGATCGATATGGGGTACCACCGGTTCAAGGAGCTGCCCCCACACATGGTTCGAATGGCCATCGAGTCCGGGTTCGACCCGGCCCTCATGTCCAGGAGGAAGGCCAGGGGGAGCGAGGGCTCCATCCTAGAATTGGTCCCGGGGACGAATACCTGCGATGACGGTATCTCCAGGGAGGGCTTGCTTGGAAAGGAGGTCCCCTGGGACGAATTCGTGGAACTCCTGAACATCCTCGGCTCGGTGGAGGTCGATCGGGGGACGGGAGGGGTCTCCGTGACCCCGAACGGATGGGGGATGAAGAGGAAGGCCCTGGAAGTCTTCCCCGACGGGACCCTCGTCATGAGGGGGCCGGATGTCAAGGCGCTGAGGAAGTTACAGACCGACCTTGTCTCGGTCATCAAAAGGGCCATGGGGTGCATAGGATGCTCAATCTGCGCCGGGAGGTGCCCCTCTGACGCGCTCGAGGTCGATGCCGGCGGGGGTAGGATCAGACTTGAACCGGCACTCTGCAGGCACTGCTCTGCATGCCTGGGACCGTGTCCTGCCGAAGCCTTCGTCGATGATCCCTTCGTCGTGTGAAGACAGCCGGGGACCTGTTTGGACGTCCAGGACCGAAGATAGTATCCTGACCGGTAATGGATGGATACCACTAACGTTTAATAACCATTAGAGAATGGTCAGGACGATGAGGCGGTCATTTCCGTTGAAGCACTTCCTGACTTTCTCGGTGCTCATCATGCTCCTGGCAGTGTTCGTACCTCTGCTTGGGTCGACCGGCGGGTCCGTTGATGAAAGGACCGTCCTTGACCTCGAATTCTCATTTCAGGTCGAGATGGATGAAGGCATCGCCAGCCTGGTCGATGCCAGGGTCCGGACCGATGGGGAGGCCCTGATCGGTCTCTCATCGGGCGAGGACCTCGAGATCGTCATAGATCCGACCCCCGGGTCCCCGGAGCTCCCATGGATCGCCACGGTCATCAACATCCACGGGGACATACTGAACGCAAGGTCGGACCTCAACGGAGAGAAGCACGTCCCCCTCCCCGCGCCCCTCAGAACGGTGCCAAGGCCAACGACCCCATGGGAAGAGGAGGTGCCATGGGGGGCATGGAGCGGAGAAGGCAGCTATCCGGACGAGCAGGTGATGGTCCAGAGCCTGGGTTACAGGAGGATCGATGGAATGTTGATGCATTCGTATTCGATCTGGTTCACCCCCTTCCATCTCGAGGGGGGGACCCTGACATATTCCGCGGATCCGGAGGTCGAGGTGGAATACACCGAAGAAATGTCCGGCCCCGCCCCCACAAGGATCACGGGGGACCCGGAAGCGGTCCCCGGAACCCTCTCCATCTCTCCCTCACTGGAGGTCCGCCCCCAGTACCTGATAATAACGAGCAAGGACTCGGTGGACGAGCTCGATGTCCTTGCCCAGTGGAGGAACGGGATGGGGGTCGCGACCTCGGTCATCGCCGTGGAGGACATCCTGGAGAACTACGAGGGCTCCGAGGACCCGGCCGACCTCGTGAGGGACTACATCAAGGACGTCCTCGACACCTGGGGGACGCTTCAGCATGTCCTTCTAGCGGGGGACTGGGAGACCGTCCCGGTGAAACGGGTGGTCGACTCGGAGGCCTACGGGGGCTGGGACGACGGCTACATCCCCGCCGACACTTACTTCCAGTGCCTTGACGGGACCTGGGACCTTGACGGTGACGGGCTGTACGCGGAGCCAGGGGACATGGAGGACATCATCCCGGATATATCCCTGTCGAGGCTGGCCATAGACGACCCGGTCGTCTGGAGGGACAAGATCTCGCAGCTGATCTCCTACGAGAGCGACAGGTCCCGGACCGACTGGACATCCACAGCCCTGCTCGTGGCGGCCAATACCCATAACTACGGGGACGGGAGCATCCATTCGGAATACCTGTGGGACAAGTACCTCAATGAGACATACGAGGAGAAGCTGCCCCTTTACGAGGACGAGGGGACGCTGACGCTGTCCGCGGTGGACGAGGCACTGGAGAGCGGTGTTTCCTTCGTCCAGTTCGTGGACCACGGCGGTCCGACAGTGTGGTGCGACGACTACGGGGCCGGGGTGGTCTACAGGGATCGGGATGCAAGGGAGCTGACCAACGGGAACAGGCTTTCCGTAATATCGACACTCGCCTGCCTCACGAACTGGTTCGACGACACTTCGGGCTGCCAGTACCAGAGGTTCTCCGAGGGTCTCGGTGAGGCCTTCACCGAGAACGTTAACGGAGGCGGCCTGGGCTACATCGGGTCCTCAAGGACATCCGTCGGGATCCTGGGGGCCAACAGGTACCTGCCCTACGACAACGGCCTCCAGGAGGATATCGCCCGGCAGATCGGCGGGCTGCAGGAGTATACCCTCGGCTCCATCTTCACGGAGGGCAAGGGACACTACGCGGAGGTCTGGGGCCAGCAGTTCCCCGGGGGCAACAGGGAGGTGGCTATGTGCTGGCTCGAGTTCACCCTCCTCGGAGAGCCGGCGGTCGAGATATGGACCGGGGAACGCGGTGAAATGGAGCTCGAGGTGCATCACGAGGACGACCTCGACCCGCACATCCAGATAGCGGTCACGGACGGATATGGCTCACCCCTTCCCGACGCGAACGTCACCCTCCAGAACTTCGAAAGATGCGTCTTTGCCAGGGGGATCACCAACGGTGAAGGGGTCGTTACCTTCGATATCGTCCTCGACTGGTTCTGCGATATCAACCTCACCGTTACGAAGCATAACTACAACCAGATAAGGGATTACATAAGGATCTCGGACATCATCCCGCCAGTTACCTCTGTGGTCACCGACCCCCCCGAACCCGGGGGGAGGAACGGATGGTTCCTGACCGAGCCTGTCATAAGGCTGGTCCCCAACGAGAAGGCTGTCGTTCACTACAGGATCGGCCCGGGAGGTCCGGGAATACTGAACGGTTCCGGCAACTTCACCCTCCCGGAACTTGGCGAGGGCTTTCATCAGGTCCATTTCTTCTCCGAGGACAGTGCTGGCAACTTCGAGGAGGAGATGCACACCGAGTTCAGGATCGACCTTTCGGCCCCGAACCTTACCGTCTCACTGAGCCCGGAGGGGCCGGACGGGGACCACGGGTGGTACGGGACCGAACCGCTGGTCACGATCTCGACAGCAGGGCCGGACCCCGGCTCCCCGGTCGATATATTCTACACCCTGGAAGGGGAGCTACTGGAATACGATGGGCCTTTCTTCGTCCCGGAGGGGAAGCATTCGATCCCCGTGTTCGGGGTCGATCAAGCCGGCAGGATATCAAATACGACATATATCGACCTGAAGATCGATACAACGCCCCCAACCACCAGTATCAAGGTCTCCAGGGATGAACCGGACGGATCCAACGGCTGGTACATCTCGAGCCCTCTTGTAGAGCTCACATCCAGCGAGGGGGATGCCGTTGTCGAGTACCGGTTCTCCGCCAGGGAGAAGTTCATTCAGTATACGGGTCCGTTCCATGTGGAGGACGGAGACCGCCTTCTGCAGTACCGCTCCGTGGACCTTTCGGGCAACATCGGACCCACGGAGTCACTTCCGGTCAGGGTCGATACGAGAGGACCGACGGTGGCGGTGTCCCTTTCACCTTCTGAACCGGACGGAATGGAAGGTTTCTATGTAACCTCGCCGGTCATGAGGATCGAGTGGTACGACAACATCGGGTCCACCCTCCATTTCGAGATGGACGGGACCGACATCAGGACGGACGTGAACAGGTTCGAGGTTCCGGACGGGATCCACGAGATATCCGTCCACGCAAGCGACGAGGCAGGGAACTCCTGTCCCGTTCAGACCTTCCAGTTCAGGGTCGATACCAGGGCGCCGGTCGCCTCCATCGACGTTAGGGAGCCCGGTCCTCTCGGATGGTATACCTCGACACCCCTTATAGGGCTGTCAACGGACATCGATTCGCAGATCGTCTACTGGTGGGAGGGAAAGGGGGAGGTTGCCACGTACCAGCGACCCCTGGACGTTCCCGCCAGGGAAGGGATCTTCACCCTGCATTATTTCTCAAGGGACCTTGCCGGCAACGAGGGGCCGGAGGAGGAAAGGACGTTCAAGGTCGACACCAAGGAGCCGATCCTCAGGCTCGAGACCCTCGAACAGGGAAGGAGCTCCTTCCTCATCGACTGCACGGGCTCGACCGATGGCACCGAGCTCGAATTCAGGGTCATGGAGGGGGGCTCGGTCCTGGTTGACTGGACTGATGACGGGAACATCGAGCTGGAACTCCCGGACGGCTCCCACCGGGTCCTGGTGGAGGCCAGGGACGAGGCGGGAAACACTGTCTCGAGCGAGATCGTCCTCGAGGTGCAGCCTGCATGGATGCCCTTCCTGGTCTACGGGCTCCCGGCAGTGATAGCAGCGGCCGCAATACTTGCCGTATTCGTCTACGCCGCTCGAAGAAAACACCATTTCGAGGAGAACCTTCTCCCGGCGGCGGGTCAGGAAGGTTACCATGCGGTGGAAGCGGTCGAGGTCCTGGAGCGATGAGGGTCAATTCCCTTTCCTGAGGGAACTGACGAAATCTTCGATCCTCTTGACACCTTCTTTCAGGTCGTTCCTCGAGGCCGCGTACGACATCCTGAGATATCCCTCTCCTGCGCTGCCGAAGGCGGACCCCGGTGTCAGGGATACGTGAGCCTTGTAAAGGAGCATCTCGGCGAGGTCCATGGATGCGAAGTCGAGGTCCATCTTGAAGAAGGCGTAGAAGGCGCCCTTGGGGACCTCGCATGTCACGCCCTCGATCCCGTTGAGCATCGGGATTAGCATGTCCCTTCTGGCCTTGAACTCGTCCCTCATCTCGTTGACGCAGGTCTCGCCCCCCTTCAACGCCGCAAGGGCCCCCATCTGAATGAAGTGGGGTAGGCAGGTGAGCGAGTGCTGCTGGAGCTTGTTGACCATCTTGATGGTCTCCTTGTCGGCGACCATCCATCCGATCCTCCACCCGGTCATGGCATAGGACTTGGAGAGGCCCGAGATGGTAACGACCCGGTTCCCGATCCTGTCGAAGGAGCCGATGGAGACGTGCTCCTCTTCATAGACGAGGTTCTCGTAGATCTCGTCGGAGATGATGAGAAGGTCATTGTCGACCGCAAGGTCCCCGATCGCCTTCAGCGTCTCCCTGGAGATTATTGAGCCGGTGGGATTGGAGGGAGTGTTGAGGATGATCGCCTTTGTCTTGTTCGTCACATGCGAGGCGATGTCATCGGGATCCCAGACCCACCCATCGTCGTACCTCATCCTGACCGGGACCGGGACCCCTTTGGCGAGGTTGATCATGGGGCCGTAGGAGACCCAGCCCGGATTGGGAAAGATCACCTGCTCCCCTGGATTGACGAATGCCTGCATGGCCGCGTAGAGAGCGAACTTCGTCGGCAGCATGATTATATTGTCGGCGTCGGACCGTATACCGTTCTTCCTTGTGACATGCTCGGCCACTGCCTCGCGGAGTTCCGGTATCCCCAGGGATTGGGTGTAATGGGTCAGGCCGTCGTCAAGCGCTTTCTTGGCGGCATCTATGATGTGCTGGGGTGTCGGGAAGTCCGGCTCTCCCAGTGTGAAAGAAAGAACATCGAGACCCTGGCTTTTCAACCGCTTGACCTTGTTGGCAAGCATCACCGTGCCCGAAGGCTGAACGTTCCGGATCCTCTTTGAGAACATCTCGGCACCGGGGCACTGAACCTCCACTATGTATAAAACAATATCGAGAAGGGTGACGGATCGGGAATATTTGTCAGAAAAACCTTCCAAAATGACAATGGGGGAAGAGGCGTGAGCCCCTTCCCCCATTAGCCCGGTTCCGTTCGCATCTATGGCCCGAGGGGCCAATGGCCCGTAAGGGCCGCGGAGGAACCGCGCAAGCGCGGTCCTTGAGACTTCAAGGGACCCAGGCAAGCCCCCTTGAGGTGTGGTCCATTCCGGACGGGCCGGAGCGTCCCATGATCCTCATTCGGGGTGTTCCCACGGGGACCGGGGGAACCTCCACCTGAGCGATCCCGGTTCTGTCCTTTTTCCTATCCCTTGAACCCCGAAGGGAACAGGGGAAAGGATCGAAGACATCACCGACGGAACTTTTCTTTCCTTGTTTCCATCCTC